>CAZNNH010000063.1:16788-31130 GCA_964574335.1 uncultured Acidobacteriota bacterium
CCGGCGGATTCGGGTCATGTCCCCTCTTAATTGATGTAGCCCAGGGCGCGGAGCTTTTGGCGCTCTTCCGGGGAGAGCTCGAGGCGCTGGCCTGCGCCGATGGCTTGGCGGGACTTCTCGAGGTCGCGGGTGAGCTGGCGGGCGCGCTGCCTCAGGTAGCCGACCGTGATCGGGTATCGGTCGGCGAGGTTCCGCGTCTCGCCCGGATCTTCGCTCAGCCGATACAGCTCGAGGCGGACCCCGGCGGGCCAGAAGGCCTCGGGACCGGAGTTGACGATCAGCTTGTCGCCCTGCTCCGCGACCATCACCTTGGCCAGGTCTTTGTAGTGGAGCTCGGCCAGCAGCTCGCGATCCTGGGGCGCGACACGCCCCTTCAGCCAGCGCGCGGAGAGGTCCCGGCCGTCCACGCCGGCGGGGGGATGAAGGCCCAGCAGCGCCGCCACCGTCGGCAGGACGTCGGCCTGCTCGGCGGGCGCCGGGTCCCGGAGGCCGCTGATGGCGGCCCCGGGGAAGCGCACCACCAGCGGGATCCGCAGCACCTCCTCGTAGAGGGTGTAGCGGTGCTGGAGGCCGCCGTGCTCGTGGAACTCCTCGCCGTGGTCGGCGGTGAAGAGGATCAGGCTGTTCTCGAGCCGGCCCTGACGGCGGAGCCCGTCGAGGAGCGCCCCGAAGGCGCGGTCGTTCTTGCGCACCGCCCCCAGGTAGAGCGACTTCAGGTAGCGGAGCTCGCCCTCCGACAGCTCCTTCTGCCGGTTGAGCAGGGCGTCGGCGTCCTGCTCGCCGGTGTAGTCGGCGGGGCGGAACGGGGCCCAGTCTTCGGCATCGGGCTGGTAGGGCCAGTGCGCCTCCATGGTGTGGATGTAGACGAAGGCCGGCGTGGTCCCCTCCCCGAGCCACGACAGCGCGTGCTCGACCAGGGTGGCGGCGGGCGCCCCGTAGAGGTCCGGATCCTGGTTCCAGGCGTCGAACCCCTGACGGAAGCCGCGCCGCGGGTTGACGATGTTGTTGGCGACGAATCCCCCGGTCCGATAGCCCGCCTGCCGCAGCGTCTCGGCCAGCGTCACGAGCCGCGGGACCAGGACGTCCTCGGCCTGGTTGAACCCGTGGCTGCCGGGGGCTCGGCCGGTGAAGAGCGAGGCGACGGTGGGCTCGGTCCATGACGTGTGGGCCCGGAAGTCCTCGACCACCAGGCCTTCCGCCGCCATACCATCCAGCCGGGGAGAGGTCAGAGCACCGCCCCCGTAGGGGCCGAGGACGTCGGAGCGAAGGGCATCGGACAGGAACACGATTAGGTTCGGCCGGGACGGGTTGGCCAGGCGAGCCGGGGCCGGGGCCTTCCGAGCCGCCTCGGGGGCCTTCAGGAGAAGCTTCGTGAGGCGCAGGGCGCCCGGGCCGCGATTCTCGATGTCGAGGCGGACCGGCCCGGCTCGTGGCGGCAGTCGAACGATCCAGTCGGCGGAGGAGCCCAGCAGCTCGCTCCGCAGGGTCTCGGATCGCCGGTCGTCGGTCAGGGACAGGACCAGGCGGGCTTGCGGCTCACCCCGCGCCGCCAGGTGCACCTGGGCGCCCGGCGCGATGCGCAGGTAGTAGCCAAGACGCGAGGACCCGGGCAACACCACCTCGGCCCGCTGAGCGGCGGGCGGGGACTGCGCGGAGCCGTCCCGTCCGCGGGGCCGGATCTCGAGGCCCAGCAGCTCGACGGCCTTCGGCCACCGATCGGCGTCTCCCCTCTTGGGCTCGAAACGCCGGGGCACCTTGAAGACCAGGGTGTTGTCCCCGGCGAGCTGGCCGCGCGCGGGGATCGGCAGACGGAACGGCTGCGCCTCGGCGGTCAGCCGGACCTCGCCCAGGGCCACGTCGTTGAGGACGAGCTGAAGCGGAAGCGGCGACAGTGACGGATGGCAGCGGGCGCGGAGCGACAGCTCCTTGTCCTCGGGGAGGAAGAAGGGGAGCGTCAGGCGCACCGAGAGGCGGCGGCCCCACAGCCCCGAGTCCGACTTCAGCCAGCCCTGCTTGCGGACGTTGCCCTGGAGCGGCAGGAGGTACGGCAGGGTCAGCCAGTCGCTGCGCTTCTCGGCATCGTCGAAGGAGGCCAGCAGGTCGGCGGCCGGAGAGGCGCTCCTCCCCGGCGCGCACGAGAGGCTCAGCATGAGGACGACCGCCCACGGCACGGCTCTCACGGTAGGAGTCGTTCGGCTGTTCATTCTCACCTGTGACCGGCGTGACCATCGTGATGATATCCCGAGCCATCGGGGCAAGCGGCGTCCGCCGCCTGGACGCTTTTTGACAACCTCAAGGCCCGGGCGTAAGGTCTGGCAGCTCGAGTTCCTTTCGGTCTCCCTGGCCACCCCATGATCACGGGTCGCTCCTCATGCCGGCGGACGGTCGCGCTCGCCACCGTGCTGCTGTCGGCCGGGTGTGGCTCGGGACCGGAGCGCTCGGCGGATGCTCCAGGTTCCGGGCGCGTGGAGCGGCGGGACTTCGTCTCCGTGCGTCGGCTGCACGGCGTGGTGGAGGCGGCGCGGTCGCACCGGGTCGCGGTGCCGCGGATGGAGGGCGGGAGCTGGCAGCTCACGCTGACCCGGCTGGCCGAGCCGGGCTCGCACGTCGTGGAGGGCGACCTGCTGGCGGAGTTCGACCGCCAGGAGCAGGTGAAGACGCTGCGGGAGCGCGAGGGCGAATACCGGGACGCGGTGGCCGCCATCGACCAGAAGCGGGCCGAGCACGAGGCGGCCGAGGCGGCCGAGGCCACCGAGCTGGAGGAGGCGCGGGTGGCGGAGGGCGTGGCTCGGCTGGAGACCGTGCGCAACGAGGTGCTCTCCAGGATCGAGGCCGAGATCAACCGCAACAGCCTGGAGGAGGCGGAGGCGCGGCTGAAGAAGCTCCAGGCCACCCAGCAGGCGAAGCGCGAGGTCCGGGAGGCCGAGCTGGCGATCCTGGAGATCCGGCGCGAGCGGGCCCGGGCGGCGATGGCGAACGCCGAACAAAACGCGGCGCGGATGGTGATGCGCTCGCCGATCGCGGGGATCGTGGTGCTGAGCTCGATCTGGAGAGGCGGCAGCATGGGCGAGGTCCGGGTGGGGGACCAGGTCCGCCGCGGCGTCCCCTTCCTGCAGGTGGTCGACCCGACCGAGATGCGGGTGCGCTGCCAGGTCCACCAGCTCGACCTCCCCCGGGTGGAGGTGGGCCGGGCCGCCGAGACCCGGCTCGACGCTTACCCCGACCTGGTGCTGCCGGGCCGGTTGATCGGCCTGGGGGCGATCGGCGTGCCGAGCCAGAACTCGGACCGGCTGCGGACCTTCGAGGCCGTGTTCCAGATCCAGGGCAGCGACCCGCGGCTGCTGCCGGACCTCTCCGCTTCCGTGGACGTGGAGCTCGAGCGTCGGCCGAACGTCCTGGTCGTCCCCCGTGACGCGCTGCGCTTCGACGGCGCGCAGGCCTTCCTGCGCGTCAAGGGCGCGATCGGGTTCCACCGGGCGCCGGTGACCGTGGTGGCGCGGAGCGACATGGAGGCGGTGGTGCAAGGCGTCCAAGAGGGCGCGGCGGTCTGGCGCGGCCCGGTGGAGACCGGCTCGTGAGGCGCCGCGCCCTGTGGATGACGGCGGCGCTGCTGCTGGCGCTGGTGGCCGTCGCCACCCCCTTCTTGCGGGAGCTGAGGCGGCTCTCGTCGATCGAGACCGTCGAGGTGGTCGCGGGCGAGCTCACCGACGTCGTCGAGGTCCGCGGAGAGATCGAGGCGGTCCACTCGGTCACCCTCCAGGCCCCCGCCTCGGCCGGCGAGCTGCGGATCGTGAGCCTGGCCCCGAACGGGTCCGCGGTGGCGGCGGGCGACGTCGTGATCCGGTTCGACCCGACCAGCCTGAAGCGGAGGCTCGACGAGAGCCGCGCCGCCCTGCGCGAGGCCCAGGCCGAGATCGACGGGGGGCGGGCCCAGGCCCAGCTCCAGCAGGAGCAGGACCGCACCGAGCTGCTGAAGGCGCGCTATGACGTGGAGAAGGCGCGCCTCGAAGCCGGCAAGCAGGAGATCCTGGCCCCCATCGAGGGGGAGAAGACGAAGCTCCGGCTGGCCGAGGCCGAGCAGAAGCTGAAGGAGGCCGAGACCAAGGCGGAGGCCCATCGGGCGGCCGCGGAGGCCCAGGCCCGGGCTCGCCAGCAGAAGCGAGAGCGCGAGCAGGGCAACGCCGCCCTTCTGGAGCGACAGGTCCAGGCGCTCACCGTCCGCGCCCCCAGCGCCGGCTCGGTCAACCTGCTCCCCAACTTCATGGCCCGCAACGCGTTCGCCGGGCAGACGCCCGAGTTCCGTCAGGGAGACCAGGCCTGGCCGGGGGCGTCGATCGCCGAGCTGCCCGACCTGTCCCAGGTGAGGCTCAGGAGCCGGATCGACGAGGCGGATCGGGGGCGGGTGGAGGTGGGGCAGACCGCCGTGGTGAGGGTGGACGCGCTCCCGGACCGCGAGTTCGCCGCCTCGGTGGTCACCATCAGCGCCCTGGCCAAGCCGGACTTCTCGAGCTGGCCGGTGGTCAAGAGCTTCGACCTGGCCCTCGACCTGAAGCAGGCCGATCCGCGGTTGCGCCCCGGGATGAGCGCCGGTGCCCGGATCGCCGTGGATACCCTTCGAGACGTCCTGCTGGTGCCCTCCCGCGCCTTGTTCGAGAAGGCCGGAGACACCGTGGTCTACGTTCGGCGACGTCTCGGCTTCGAGGCCCGCGAGGTCACGGTGGCACGCCGATCGGGCTCGCGGGTGGCGGTTGGCAGCGGCCTGCGCCGGGGCGAGCGCGTGGCCACCACCGACCCGACGGCCAGCAAGGACGCGGGGGCGTCGCCGTGAGGCCGCCGCGCCGAGGCCTCGGGTGGCTGCTGATCGCGCTCCCGGTGATCGCCATCGCCTGGGCGCTCCGGGGTCGGGTGGTCCCGGCCCGCGCCGTGCCCACCACCCGCGCCGAGCGCGGCTCGCTGGAGATGACGGCGATCGCCCGGGGCGAGTTCCGGCCTGCGCGGAGCGCGATGCTGGTGACGCCGATGGCGGGGAGCAGCCTCCAGATCATCGCCCTCGCCGAGACCGGGACCCGCGTGGAGGCTGGCGACGTGGCGGTGGAGCTGGACCCGGCCCAGCTCGAGATCGACCTCGAAACCGCCCGCTCCAAGCTGGCGGAGATCGAGCAGGAGCTTCGCAAGGGGAAGGCGGAGGCCGAGGTCCGGACCGGCGAGGACGAGGTGGCCCTGATCCAGGCCCGCTTCGCCCGCCGGCGGGCCGAGCTGCAGGTGAGCCGCAACGAGCTGCTGAGCGCCATCGATGCTCGCAAGAACCGGCTGGCCCTGGAAGAGGCGGAGCGCCACCTGGCCCAGCTCGAGTCGGACGTCGTCTCCCGTCAGGCCAGCAGCCAGGCCGCCCTCGAGGTGCTCCAGGCGCGGCGGGCCAAGGCGATCCTCGACCGGGACCGGGCCCTGCGCCTGATCGGCGAGATCCGGCTGCGTTCCCCGATCGCCGGCCTGGTCTCGGTCCGGCAGAACCGCGACGCCGCCGGCGGCTTCTTCTACACCGGCATGGTCCTGCCCGACTATCGGGTCGGGGACGAGGCCAACCCCGGCACCGTGATCGCCGAGGTGGTGGGCGGGGAGCGGATGACGCTGCAGGTACAGCTCGACGAGGCGGACCGCGCCAGCGTCGGGCCGGGTCAGGTCGCCGAGGTGCGGCCGGAGGCGCTGCCGGGCACCACCCTGACGGCGCGGGTAGCGAACGCGGCGGCGATGTCGGCTCCGGGACGCGTCTTTCGGAGCCCGGGCGCGCCGAGGTTCGGCGTCACCCTGGAGATGGACTCGGTTGACGAGCGGTTGCGCCCGGGGATGACCGCCGGGGTGACGATCCGGGGCGAGTCGGCGGAGGGGCTGCTGCTGCCGAGGCAGTGCGTGTTCGAGCAGGAAGGGAAGTGGGTGGTCTACGTCCGTGACGGCGACCGGTTTCAGACCCGGCCGGTCCAGATCACCCACAGCAGCGCCACACGGGTGGCGGTCTCCGGCATCGAGGAGGGCACCGAGGTGGCGCTGGTGAACCCGGAAGAGGGCCGGCAGGACACGTCGCGGCGCCCGCCGAGCCAGGGGCCGCCGCTGGCCGGGGGCGGGTGATGGACCGCCTCGACTGGCAACGTCTCCGCTTGACGCTGCTGCCGTCCGTGGCCGAGCTGCGGATGGGGCTTTCGAGCCTGCGGCAACACCGGCTGCGGTCGTTCCTCGCCATGCTGGGCATGATCTTCGGCGTGGCGGCGGTGGTGTCGATGCTCTCGATCGGGGCCGGGGCCCAGGAGACGGTGATCTCGTTCATCGAGCAGCTCGGGGTCCGCAACCTGGTGGTCGAGGCCAAGGAGGCCACCGACTCCCAGGCCTTCCAGAAGAACCGCTCCCAGTCTCCCGGGCTGACGCTCAAGGACCTCCGCGCCATCGAGGCCAACCTCGAGGCCGAGGCGCTGACGGCGCGCAAGCGGATAAGACCCCGGAGGATGATCCCCAAGCCCGAGCGCGACCTGCCGGTGATCCACGGCGTGACGCCGGCGTACCGGAGGATCGCCGCCGTCGCCGTGAGCCAGGGCCGGTTCCTCGACGACGACGACGAGACGCATGCGGAGCCGGTGTGCGTGCTCGGGTCGGGCGCCCGGACCAGTCTGTTCGGCGCCGAGGACCCGCTGGGGCGCTACGTCAAGGCGGACGAGCAGTGGCTGCGGGTGGTGGGCGTGGTGGCCTCGCAGGTGAGCCTGGAGGCGGGTGCGGCCGGGCTCGAGACCGAGGACCGCAACAACGTGATCTACGTCCCGCTGCGGACCGCCCTGGTCCGGCTGGAGGACTCGAACGCGCGGATCAAGGACGAGATCGACGGCATCCTGCTGCGCCTGCCAGAGGACGCCGACCCGATCTCGGCGGGCGACGTGATCCACGGCATCCTCGACGCCTCGCACCGGCACGCCGGGGACTTCTCGATCGTGGTCCCGGCCCAGCTCCTGGCCGAGCAGAAGCGCACCCGGCGCCTGTTCGAGGCGGTGATGGGGGCGCTGGCCTCGATCTCGCTGCTGGTGGGCGGGATCGGCATCATGAACATCATGCTGGCCACGGTGCTGGAGCGGACCCGCGAGATCGGCGTCCGCCGGGCGGTGGGCGCCCGGCGCCGGGACATCGTGCGCCAGTTCCTGGTCGAGGCGGTGCTGATCTCGGCCGGCGGGGGCCTGGTGGGCATCGTCTGCGGCGCCGGCCTCTCCCGCATGGTGGCCTGGGTCGCCGGCTGGTCGACCATCGTGACCCTCGGATCCATCGCCCTGGCCTTCCTGGTCTCGATGACGGTGGGCCTGGTCTTCGGGATCTTCCCGGCCGCCAAGGCCTCGCGCCTCGACCCCGTGGAGGCGATCCGATACGAATAGCCGGGCGTCGACCAGGGGCGCCCGAGGGATCCCTGGAGGAGCCGATGAGCGGGCGGGTCAGGCTGGCGATTCTCTTCTTGGCGGCCGGGGTGGGCGCGGCGAGCGGCCACACCTCCGACGACCCGCTCCCCGGCCCGCTGGGGCTCCGCGAGCGGATCGTGGACGGCCGGCTCGACCTGTCGCTGCAGGACGTGGTCCGACTGGCCCTGCTCAACGACACCGAGGTTCGGATCGGCCGGCTCTCGTACGAGTCGGCCGAGCTGGGCGTCAAGCGGGCGCATGGGGCCTTCGATCCGATGCTGAGCGCGAGCTACGACTGGCAACGGAGCCACGCGCCGACCACCTCGGAGCTGGAGGGCGCCCTGACCCGCAACGACCTCGACCAGTCGGGGCTGTTCGCTCTCACCCAGAGGCTGCCCACCGCCACCCAGCTCGGCCTGCAGCTCGACGCCTCGCGTTACTCCACCAACAGCGCCTTCGCCACCGTCAACCCGTCCTTCTCGTCGCGGATCGGGCTCTCGCTCACCCAGCCGATTCTGGGTCCCAACGGGCCGGCGGCGGTGCGTGCGCCGGTGAAGGCGGCGCGCCGTGGCTTGGCGGCGGCCCGCTCCGACATCGAGGCGCTGGCCAACACCACGGCCGCCCGGGCGGTCCAGGCCGCCTTCGCGGTGATCCTGGCCCGGGAACGGCTGTCGGTGCTGCGCCAGTCCGAGGACCTGGCCGAGAAGAGCTACCAACGCGACAAGCGGGCGCTGGAGCTGGGCGCCCTCTCGCCGCTCGACATCCATCGGTCCGAGGCCCAGGTGGCCACCCGCCGGTCGCAGGTGATCCAGGCGGAGCTAACGCTGTCGCGGGTCGAGGACCAGCTCCGGATGCTGATCGGCGCGGACCTCGACGACCAGGTCCGGGGGCTGCCGATCGTGCTGCCCGCGGTGGCGGCCCCGGAGGCGCCCTCCGAGCCGTTGGATCAGGAGGCGGTGCGGCGGCAGGCGCTTCTCGATCGCCCCGAGCTCGAGGCGCTGCGGGCGCGCCTGGAGCGGGCCGAGATCGACCTCTCGGTGGCGCGGGGGGCCACCCGCCCCGACGTCTCGCTGCAGGGTGGCTACTCGGCGCTCGGGGTCAGCGGGACGGTCCTCGACCCCGACGGCGGCGTGACGCTGCAGAAGGGCGGCTTGGGTGGTGCCCTCGACGATGCCCTCGGCCTCGATCACCCGACCTACCGCGTGGGGATCCAGGTCCGGGTGCCGCTGCCGAACCGGGCCGCCCAGGCCGACCTCGGCAACGCCCGGGTGGCGCGCCGTAGCGCCCTGTACGAGATCCGCCGGCGCGAGCAGGCGATCCACCTGGAGGTGGCCAGCGCGGTCAACCAACTGACCCTGGCCCGGGAGTCGCTGGCCGCCACCGAGCTCGCGCGCGACCTGTCGCGCAAGAGCCTGGAGGCCGAGGAGCGGAAGTACGAGCTGGGCGCCCAGTCGATCTTCTTCGTGCTCGACGCCCAGACCCAGCTCGCCCAGGCCGAGCTCTCCTATCTCCAGGCCCGGGTCGACCTCCAACTGGCCGCCACCGACCTGGAGCGGGCCACCGGCGCCCTGGGCAAACGTTGGGTGGGGGTGCTGCTGCCCGAGGCGGGGAGGTGAAGGGACTCGAGGGCGGGTGCGGTGGCTCGAGGCGGCGAGTGGACCGAGCTCGGTGGACGCAGGGGGTAGCGGCTTTCGGCGTCGAGGCTGTGCCCGACGGACCGGGCGAGGAGGTGTGATGCGCCTCCTGCCGAGCGTGGCCTTAGGGGCTATACTAGGGAAAGAGCTTGACGTAAAGACTAAAGCGCTTTACTCTTTACTTCATGAAGAGCACGATTTCGAGTAAGGGGCAGATCACGGTGCCGGTGGAGGTGCGGGCGGCGCTGGGCCTGCGCCCCGGGACCCGGGTGCTGTTCGAGCTCCAGCCGGGAGGGGTGCTGCTCCGCAAGGGGAGCGGCCAGAGCCACCCGGTGGACGACGTGTTTGGCCGGGTGCAGCTCGAGGCGCCGGTCGACCGGTTGCTGGACGAGGCCCGGGGCGCGGCGCCAGCCAGGCCGAGGGTGGCCAGGAGGCGTCGATGAGGACCGCCATCGACAGCTCGGTGCTGCTCGACGTGCTGGGGGCCGATCCGGTCTTCGGGGCCGCGTCCCGGGAGGCCTTGCGCCAGGTTTACGACAGCGGCAGCCTGGTGGCGTGCGAGGTGGTGTGGGCGGAGGTGGGCGCCCATTTCGAGAGCGAATCGGCGTTCCACGAGGCGATCGGTGCGCTGGGGCTCGAGTTCTCGCCCCTCACCGAGGAGGCCGCGGTGCTGGCCGGGAGGCGCTTCAGGCGGTACCTTCAGCGCCGGGACCGCGAGAAGAAGGGATCCAGGGGGAAGCTGGGGCCCACGCCACAGGTGGGCGCCGATTTCCTGATCGGGGCCCACGCGCTCGGCCAGGCAGACGCCCTGCTGGCCCGCGACCGCGGCTTCTACAAGAGCTGGTTCAAAGAGCTGCGGCTGATGGTCCCGGGGCGGAAGGGCTAGGGGCGAGTCAGGTAGCCGCGGAGGCTGTCGAGGGCCTTGGGGTCGAGGTCGCGAGCCAGGGCGACGATCTGCTGACAGCGGGCGTGAAGGGCGTGTCCCTGGTCGGGGACGGCGTCCGCCAGGACCAGCTTGCTGCCGCAGGCGGCGCAGCGGCCCGACTGCCGCCGGAGCCAGGCGCGGAGCTCGGGGGTTGGGACGGGTGTGGGTGTTGGCACCTGCTTCGGCCGATCGCGCGCCAGCAGACGTCGGGTGGCCGTGTACAGGGCGATCCACTGGCGGTGCTGGGGCGTCTCGCGACGGCCGGCCGGGAACGGTGGCAGGCCGTTCGGGCCGGGACGGACGTCGTAGCGGGCGCAGTAGGCGTCGATGCGGGACTGCAGGGTCTCGGCGGTCAGGCGCGGTCGGCCGCGCGGGTTCTTGGGGGTGGCGGGCTCCACGGGGCGGGAGGTTATCAAGGCTTGATGTTTTTGTCAACTGAGCTGATTACCTAAATAACATATCTTATCGGTAGTTATCGATCCGGCCAGGAGGGCTTGTCTGCAGTGCTAAGATTCACAAGTACTTAGTAGTGAGGAGGCTGGATGTCCAAGCGGGTCCTCGTGGTGGATGACCATGCGCCGACGCGCGCCCTGATCCGGGCGGTGCTGGAGCGAGAGCGCTCCGAGAAGGTCGACGTCGTGGAGGCCGCCAGCGGCAAGGAGTGCCTGCAGGCCTTCGACAGCCAGGGCCCCTTCGACCTGGTGCTCCTCGACATACAGATGCCCGACCTGGACGGCTACACCGTCTGCAAGGCGATCCGCAACGTCAACAAGGACGTGCCGGTCGTGTTCGTCACCGCCAAGTCGGAGTTCAAGGACTACAACGCGGGTCGTGAGGCGGGCGGCGACTCGTACCTGGTCAAGCCCATCTCGCGGACCGCCCTCCGCTCCCTGGTGGCCCTCTTCACCACCGTCAAGCGCAAGGGCGAGCCCCCGGCATGATCATCGGCCGGCCGGGACCGCCCACCCGCGTCACCCTGGTCCACCGCGACGCGCAGCGGGCCGAGGCGATCGCGGCGGTCCTTCGCCGGCTCGGGCACCGGGTCACGGTGATCGTGAGCGGCCGCCAGCTCGAGCGTAGCATCATCGATAGCGCCCCCGGGCTGCTGATCGGCTCGGCCAGCTTCGGCAACCCGGACCTCGGACCGGTCTTCCGCGCGGTGCGCCAGGCGCTCCCCGAGATCCCGGCGGTGGTCCTCACCTCCCCTGAGGCCCCTCCGGGGGCGCTCTTCGAGGCCGACGCCACCGTCCGCGAGCCACCGCTGCCGGGCGAGTTGGAGGTCTGCATCGGTGGCCTGCTGCACCGCCAGGGCGAGGCCCGCGGCCTCAAGCAGAAGGTGCGGGAGCTGCTGGGCCTCTACAAGATGTCCTGGGGCTTCTCGCTCAAGGGCGGGCCGGCGGCGCTGTTCGGCCACCTCGCCAAGGAGGCGGCGCAACTGCTGAAGGCGAACAAGGGGCTGGTGCTGCTCTTCGATGCCGAGCGGCGGATGATGCGGGCCCAGCTCGAAGGTTACGGCCTGACCCCGGGCCAGGTCGAGCGCAGCCGCTATCTGGTCGACTCCGAGGCCACCAGCCGCTGGAACTTCCGCAAGAACGGCCCGCTGCTCTCCAACAAGGCGCGCGGCGACTCGCGGTTGATGCCCGATCTGGTGGAGGAGCTGGACCTCGGCGCGGCGCTCCTGGTGCCGATGACCCGCGGCCCACAGGTGATCGGCGTGATCCTGGTGGCCGACCGGCCCGGCGGCCAGCCGTTCGGCGACGAGGACCTGAACCTGCTGGTGGCGGCGGCCGGTGAGGCGGCGGTGGCGGTCGAGAACCTGCGCCTGCACGAAGAGCTCAAGCGCGCCAACGAGCGCCTCACCGAGTTCGACCGCGTCAAGAGCGAGTTCGTGGCGATCGTGGCCCACGACTTTCGACGGCCGCTGATGGCGATACGCGGCTTCGCCGAGCTGGTCCTGGAGGAGCCGGGCTTGCCGGAGGAGAGCCGCCAGGAGTACCTGCGCACGGTGATCGCCGAGACCGACGGCCTGGCCGCCCTGGCCAACGACACCCTGCTGATCAGCCGCATCGAGACCGGGGACTTCCAGTTCGCCTGGTCCGAGATCGACCTGGGCCCCTTCATCCTGAAGGCGGTGCCGCTCGGCCTGTCCGACCACTCGGTGCTGCTGGACATCCCGGCCGACTTTCCCAAGATCGTCGGCGACGCCGCGCGGCTCTCCCAGGTGTTGACCAACCTGGTCAACAACGCGATCAAGTACTCGCCGAGCGGCGGCTCGATCACGGTGCGCTGCCGGGAGCGAGGTCCGCTCCATGTGGCGATCGAGGTGGCGGACACCGGGCTCGGCATCCCGGAGGACCAGATCCCGGCCCTGTTCCAGAAGTTCCAGCGGGTTCGCACGGACCAGCACCTGGCCATCCCAGGGACCGGGCTGGGGCTCTACATCTGCCGCCTGATCGTCGAAGGCCACGGGGGCCAGGTCTGGGCCGAGTCGGAGCTGGGCAAGGGCAGCACCTTCGGGCTGGTGATCCCGCTCGACGCCCGGGCCGCCCACGAGGAGAGGGCGCGCCACCGCGACAAGCCCCAGGCGGAGCGGGAGCTCTCCTCCGCCGGGGCCGAGGCTGAGCCTCCCCTCACCCAGCCGTAGTCCAGGTCCGCCGTCAGGAGACCCTGACCTCGAGGCTACCGGCGTAGGTGCGGTTGTCCTCGTCGCGGAAGGTGATCGTCACCGTCACCAACGCCTCCCGCCCCTGGTTGGGGAGGTCGTACCAGACCTCGAAGCCGATGCTGAGGCTGCCGTTGGCGTTGAGGTGGTTGCCGCCCGCCGACGAGTTGAACTGGTAGTGCTCGGTGTCGCCCCCCGAGGGGGCGATCACGATGCCGCCGGAGGCCTGCTGGACGCGGAGCGTCACCGCCGTGACGTCGAGAGCCGTCCCTTCCTCCTCGTGCGCCGTGGCCACGAACGAGGTTCGCCACGGGTACTCGATGATCTCGTCGGGATGGTTGTCGTCCCCCTCGATGGTGTAGGAGACGCCGCTCGACGGCTCCGCCACTGCGGGATCCGGGCTGGAGGACAGGGTCACGTCGATGCTGGTCGATTCGGTGGGCGAATCGCAGGCGGCGATCCAGGCCACCGCCAGGGCGATCAGGAAGGCTCTCGACAGTTGCGAAGTCATCTTTCTTCCTCCAACGTCAGGCTTGGTGTGTGCACAGCACGGAACCCTAGAAGGTCGTCCCCACCGCGAACTTGAACGCGGTGGCCGGCTGCCAGTAGTCGCGGTTCGGGTTCCATGCGTAGATCAGGCGAAACGGAAGGTTCATCACCGGCATCAGGAACCTGAGCTCGGCCCCCGTCGAGGTGCTCATCGTCTTCCAGTAGAGGCCCTGCCCTTCCGGGTAGGCTTGGCCGGCGTCGAAGAAGAGCACCAGGCGCAGGGAGCCGATCAGGTCCAGGTAGCCCTCGGCGTTCAGCAGCAGGAACTTGTTGCCGCCTTGGAGCACGCCGCTCGCGCTGTCCAGGGGAGCCGCGGTCCGCGGCTGCAGGCCACGGATCTGGTACTCCCCGCCCAGGTAGTAACGCTGGTACGACGGGAGGTCGGTGGTATCGCCGAACGGCCTCACGTACCCTCCCTGGGCGCGCAGCCCGAGCGCGGTTCGGCGGCCGAGGGGGCGGTACAGGACCAGCTCCAGCTCCGGCCTGATGAAGTCGACGGTGCCGCCCAGGACGCCGCCCACGAACTGCAGGTTGGCGGTCAGCCGAGAGCCGCTCCTCGGCAGGTAGGGGCTGTCGACCGTGTTGCGCACCCAGCTCGGGCTGATGCTGCTCTCGTACCGGCGGCCGACGCTTCCGAAGTAGGTGAAGTCGGTCTCGGGGACCGTGGTCGCCTCCGCCGACGACGTGGTGGAGGCCTCGGTCTCGGGAAGCGCGTCCTCGTCGACATCGTAGATGTCGACGATGCGGTAGCCGTAGCTGGCGAGCAGCCGGGAGAAGCGGCTCACGCTGAAGCCGCCGGTGAAGGAGGCGGTCTGGGTCTGCTGTCCGAAGCCCACGAAGGAACCGTAGGACAGGTACTTGATGCGCCGGAAGGAGACCTCGGCGCCCACGGTGATGGCCCGGTCCAGGAAGTAGGGCTCGCTGAAGGAGAGCCGGAAGGTCCGGGTCCGATAGCCGGTGTCCGCCGCCAGCGAGACCGTCTCGCCCGAGCCGAGCAGGTTGGTGGTCTCGAAGCTCCCCGTGAAGTAGCCGCCTTCCAGCCCCGAGAAACCCCCGCCCAGCGTGAACTGGTTGCGGTTCTGCTCCTCGACGTTGAAGGTCACGTCGAGGTGGTCCTGGGCGGCCTCGGCGGGCTGGATGTGGGGGAC
>CAZNNH010000064.1:0-30586 GCA_964574335.1 uncultured Acidobacteriota bacterium
CCCGTCTCCTCGTGGGCCAACCGGGCCAGGTCCTCGGCGGCAGCGGCGGCGGCGGCGGCCATGGCCTCCACCACGGCGTCCACCTGCTGCTGGTCGAAGCGCAGCAGCTCCTTCTGGGCCAGCCGCGCCCGGGCCGCGAGCTGGCGGGCCTGTTGGACGGAGAGCAGATCCTTGTCCTCGAGTGGCATCGGCCAGGGTGGTGGGGAGGGCTAGGCCGATTTTCGACCCGGTGTCGACGGAGCCACGCCCGGAAGCAGCTTCTCGACCTCCTCATGCGGAGCCGGGATCACGTGGACCGACACCAGCTCTCCGACTCGGCGGGCGGCCGCCGCTCCGGCGTCGGTGGCGGCCTTGACCGCGCCCACGTCCCCCCTCACGAACACGGTGACGTGGGCGGCACCGATCTGCTGCTTCCCGATCAGGACCACGTTGGCGGCCTTGACCATTGCGTCCGAAGCCTCGATCGCACCCACCAGCCCCCGGGTCTCGACCATCCCGAGCGCTTCCATGGACATGCCGGCAACCTCCTGAGCAGCGTTGACTTTGGCGGAGTGTAGCACCGGCCTTCCAGGCCGGTCAACGAAGCCTGCGGGTGGCGCTTGCCGGCGCCGCGGTTTGACAGCGATCCGGTGGCTCACCTACACTCGCGACGTTTGCCCCATATGTGAGAGGATTCTGTGAGGAGTAGCGAATGAAGTCTTCGATTTCTTGTCTGCGGGCCGCCACGCTGGCGCTTCTGGCGCTCTCGATGCTGCCCGCCTGTGGTCGACGGCAGCCGACCGAGGTCCAGGGGATCACCCCGTCCTTCAAGGTCAACCGGGCCCGGGCCCCCCTGGGCAGCTTCATCGAGGTCACCTACGCCTGGTCGGTGGACCCCTCGGCGAAGAAGCTGACCAAGGACTACCGCGCCCTGGTCCACTTCCTCGACTCCCAGAAGGTGATGCTGTTCGCCGACGACCACGTGCCCACGCCGCCTCCGAGCGAGTGGGAGCCGGGGCAGACCTACAGCTACCAGCGCACCGTCTACATCCCCAACTATCCCTACATCGGGGACGTCCAGGTGGCCATGGGACTCTACGCCGGCCACGAGCGGCTGACCCTCAAGGGCGAGGACCTGGGGCTTCGGGCCTACAAGGTCGCCGACATGGAGTTCCTCTCCCAGACCGAGAACATCTTCCTCCTCTACAAGGAAGGCTGGCACCAGCCGGAATCCTCGCCCGAGAACCCGAGCCTGGAGCGCACCTGGACCGAGAAGGAGGCGCTGGCGTCGTTCAAGAACCCGGGGAAGGACGTCGTCGTCTATCTGGAGGCCGACACCAACTTCAAGGCCTTCCCGGAGCCGCCGGTTCTCACCGTCTCGATCGGCGGCAACGTCGGGGTCACCATCCCGATCGAGAGCTCCGAGGTGTTCCTCAAGCGGATCCTGTTCCGGAAGAGCGACCTCGGGGATGCCGACTGGGTGGACCTGAAGCTCTCCATGAACCAGTCCTTCGTGCCGAAGGACGTTCCGAAGGAGCTCGGGCTCACCGACGACGATCGCGAGCTCGGCCTGCTCGTCTACAAGCAGCTCTACGTCGGGGAGGCGGATCAGCTCGGGCTCACCGACGACGACGTCGTGGTGGCCGGACCGCTGGACGCGGCCCCCGCCAAGTAGCGCCCGCCGGACGGGGGGAGCTACTCCTGGTCCAGATCGAGGTCGAGGTGCAGGCTGAGGTGCTGGAGCTTGCCGGCGCCGCCGAGCGACACGGTCAGGGCATCGCGGACCAGGCGCTCTTTGCCATCGCTGTGCAGGGCGACGCGCACGGACAGCGTGGTGGCGCCGGCCAGGGCGTCCGGCGGCACCCGGACCACGGCGCTGCGCCGGATCGAGCGCTGAGACTCTCGGATCTCCTGGACCCGGCGGTCGGCCTCCGGTGAGACCCCTCCGGGAAGGGCGGTGCGCCGCGGCGTGCTTCTCAGGCTCTCGAGCTCGCGGTGGATGTCGCCGGTACCCCGCGTCTTCACCGGCCTGACCTTCACCTTGTCGGTGTCCTCCTCGGCGAACTCGAGCTTCGCCGGTGCCGGCTTGCCTGGGCGGGGCGTCCGGGGCAACGGCGGGGGGACTGCCGCTGCCGGGGGCGGAGACGCCGCCGCCGCTGGTGGCGGAGAAGCCGCCGCGGGCTTCACCTGGTCGGCGAGCGCGGCGTTTCGGATCTGCTGGATGGTCAGGCGGGTGATCGCCTTCAGCGTCTCGAAGACCCCCACCCCGTGCAGGGCCGCCGCCTCGAAGTGGCCGAGACCCCGTGGGTTCAGGTGTCGGGCCAGGGTCTCGACGGGAACGATGGCCCGAAGGTCCCGCTTGTTGTACTGGAACACCGTGGGGACCTGGGCCAGATCCAACCCCAGCTCCGCCAGGTTCTCCTCGAGGTTGCGGAGCGACTCCGCGTTGGCGTCGAGCATGGCCTCCTGGCTGTCGGCGACGAAGACGATGCCGTCGACGCCCTTCAGGACCAGCTTGCGGGTGGCGTTGTAGAAGACCTGGCCCGGCACCGTGTAGAGCTGCAGGTTGACGCGAAGGCCGCCGATCACGCCGACCTCGAGGGGGAGCAGGTCGAAGAAGAGGGTGCGGTCGGTCTGGGTCTCGAGGCTCACCATCTCGCCCCGGGACTGGGGCGCCGTCTTGCGGTGGATGTGCTGGAGGTTGGTGGTCTTCCCGCACAGGCCAGGACCGTAGTACACGATCTTGGCCGTCATCTGCATCGTGGTGTAGTTGAAGAACACCAAGGCGATCGGAGTGTAGCACGCCACTCCGGCCGGGGCTCAGAAGCGGATGGCGGCTCCGAGGTAGTAGCGGCTGCCGGCTGGCAGCAGGGGTTCGCCGGAGAGGTTGATGCTGCGGTAGTCGGCGCGCAGCAGGACCGGGCCGAGGTTGAGCTTGGCCCCGAGGATGAAGCAGCGCAGCTTGCCGGTATCGGACCGGGTCGGGTCGGACTGCCGGAACAGCCCGAAGCCCACCCCTCCGTAGGGGGTCAACATGCCGATCGGCGGGGCCACCAGGGCGCTGGCCGTGAACGAGGCCATCTTGAGCTCCGGTGACGAGCCGGAGGTGTCGCCGCGGAGCAGCGCGGCTTCACCCTCGAAGCTGAGCACCTCGAACCAGTTGGTGGCGAGCGAGCCGCCGAACCCGCCGCCCCAGTCCTGGCTCGGGGTGCCGATGCTGACGAAAGCCGTCAACTCGGCCGCCCCGCCCACTCTCGGGGCCCCCAGGGCGACCACCGAGAACAGCCCCAGGAGGGCGGCGCCGCGCTTCAGCATCTCAGGGTAAGTCTATGAGAAACAACACGTTAAATCAAGGATCGGGTGGGGTTTGACAGGCCCGCTGGCGCCACCTACAATCGCTACTCCCTTTGGAATCTCGATGACCGTCTACGTGTCACAGAGCGCGTTCTGGGGCCTCCTGATATCGGCGGTCGAGGTGTACAAGCGCGAGTGCTTTGGGCTCCTGATCGGCTACCGGGACCGCCGGGGCAGGGACGAGGAGATGTTCATCGTCGAGCATGCCCTCCCGTTCCAGTCGGCCGGACGACGGCTGCGTGGGGTGGTGAGCAACCCCAGGGCCCACCGTCGCATCCAGCGCTTCCTGGGGAACATGCCGCATCTGTCGGTGATCGGTGACTTCCACTCCCACACCATGTGGGGGTACAACCGCGCCGCCAGCCACCCGAGCGACACCGACGTGGCCGGGATGCACCCGGATCAGGTGTACCTGATCGTCAGCATCAACGACCGGCTGCGCGAGGTCCCCTGGAGCTACAACGACGACGGCTCGCTCTCCGGCACCACCAACGACCACTACTTCCGGCTGACGGCCTACACCCTGAACGCCGCCGCCGAGCCCCGCCGGGCGTCGATCCTGTGTCCCTACGCGATCGGCTTCGACGCGCGACCCCTGCGCGCCGCGCTCTAGGTCCGGCGGCCCCTCCCACCCGAGGCCGGTTACTGTACCGGGACCCGACGTGCCGGCTTCTTCTTGCTGGCCGCTCCTCTGCGGGTCTCGGCCCGGCCGATGCGGGCGAGCTGCCACTGACAGAGCAGGATCACACCCTCCAGGACCTGACGACGGAGCTGTCGCGCCCGGGCGCGGTCGAGGCCCGCCTCCTCCAGGATCTCGGAGATCATGCAGCAGGCTCGGATCGGCTTGGAGTCACCCTTCGGCATTCTCGTCTCTCTCCCCGAAAAGCAGTCGCAGGCGGCGCCCTGCGAAGCTGGCCTCCTCCAGCCTTCGGCCGGCCAGCGTCCGAGGGAGGAGGATGTTGCGCCGCTGGTTGTCCACCTGGACCACCAGCTCCTCTCCGCGCGTCCATGCCTGGATGCGGTCCTTCTCGGCGAAGGGGAGCTGGATGTAGAGGCAGTAGCCGCCGGCTTCCTTCTTGATCTCGACCGGCTTCTCCTTGTGCAGCACCGCGGCGGGGTCCACCTCGCCGAAGACCTGCTGGCCGAAGGCGCCGAGCGGCTCCAGGCCGACCAGCTCGCGGTCCAGCAGGCGCGCCTCGAAGAAGGGGAGCGGGTCGAAGGCCTGGCGGGCCTCTCTGAGGTGGGCGGCCTGGATCTCGAACCAGCGGTCGAAATAGCTCGAGCGCGCCTCCTCGGGCAGCACCCGGTTGGCGATCACGCAGTCGACGGGGAAGCCGAAGAGGCCCAGGTAGGTGTAGAGGCGCTGCGACTCCCGGATCACCATCCGCTCGGGGTTCAGGACCAGCCGGATCGAGGTCCGGGCCGGGTCCCGGAGCAGCGGTCCCATCCCCAACATCTGCTGGTAGAGGGCCTTGACGGCGCCGAAGACGTCGTCGGAGGGGATCGGCAGGTCGGTCAGCCGTCGGGCCACCGGGCGTACCGAGCGGGCCACGGTGCGCTGGATGGGGAAGATGCGGGTGAAGTAGAAGCCGAGGATCTCGGGGACCGCCAGCATCCGCACCGTCTCCCCGGTGGGGGCGCAGTCGATGATCACCAGGTCGTAGCGGCCGGACTCGGCGAAGGCCTTGACCTTGAGCAGGCTGAACAGCTCCTCCATGCCGGGAAGGATGGCCATCTCCTCGGCGACCGCCTCCTCCACCCCCTGGACGGTCATGAGGCGGGTCATCCAGTCGTGGATCACCCCCCAGTGGCTGGCCAGCTCGCGTTGGACGTCGATCTCGATGGCATCCAGCCGTGTTGCCACCCCGGTCGCCGAGGCCGCCACCGGTCGGTCGAAGGCGTCCGCCAGGCTGTGGGCCGAGTCGGTGGAGACGATCAAGGTCCGGTGGCCGAGCCGGGCCGCCTGGACGCCGGTGGCTGCCGCCAGGCTGGTCTTGCCGACGCCGCCCTTGCCGGAGTAGAGGATGATTCTCACGCTCGGTCTCCCTGCTTGCGCCGGACGGCGCCCCGGCGGGCACGCAGCCGTCCGCCGGGGGGTCGGGGAACGCCCTCCGGCACCAGCGCGCGGCCGAACTCCAGCAGCCCACGCAGGTCGTGGACGTCGCGGTCGAGCTCGGGCACCTGGACCACCGGTGATCGCGAGTCCACCTCGAGGCGAGCCAGGCAGCGCCGCTCGATGCGGGCCAGCTTCCGCTGCTCGCGGAAGGTGGTGAGGAGCGCCTCACGCAGCTCTCCCGTGACCGGGCGGGGCGGGCCGAGGCGAGGGGCTCCCGTCTCGAGCGCCGGGTCGGGAAGCACCCGGTTGGCCACGAAACCCACGAAGGGCATCTGGCGCTCGGCCAGCCGGTCGTAGAAGTAGTGGGCCTCGTCCACGGCCGCGTGGGTCGGGCTGGCCACCAGCACGAAGCCCGACGTCTCTGCCTGGAGCAACGCGCGGACCCGTCCGGCGCGCTCCTTGAAGCCGTCGTACATGCCGTCGAAGGCGAGGAAGAACTCGGAGAGGTCCTGCAGGAACTGCAGGCCCAGGAAGCGGTCGGCCATCTTCAGGGCGATCGACCCGGAGCGGGTGGCGACCTTCAGAGTCAGGCGCCCGGCCCGGAAGTAGGGCCTGACGAAGTATCGCAGGATGCTCGTGTCCAGGAAGCCCAGCATCCGGTCCGGCGCCTCCAGGAAGTCGAGGGCGTGGCGTGTCGGGGGGGTGTCGAGCACCACCAGGTCGAAGCGACGGTCGGCTTCGAGCTCGAGCAGCTTCTCCATCGCCATGTACTCGTGGCTGCCCGAGAGGGCCGCCGAGACCTGACGGTAGAACGGGTTGTCGAGGATGCGCCGCTGGGCCGCCAGGTCTCCCGCATGCCGCTCCACCAGGGTGTCGAAGGTGCGCTTGGTGTCGAGGCTCATGGCCCACAGGGCGCCCTCGGTCGAGGCCTCGATGTCGGAGAGGTCGAGGCGGCGGGGCCGGTCCGACAGCCGGCGCAAGCCGAGGCTGGTGCTCAGCCGGCGCGACGGGTCGATGGTGCAGGCCAGGACCCGGCGTCCTCCGAGCGCCGCGAGGAGGGACAGCGAGGCGGCGGTGGTGGTCTTGCCGACGCCGCCAGGGCCGCAGACCACCAGCACACGAAGCCGCCCCAGCGCGTCCCAGAGCTCCGCGCCCGGCGGGCGTCGCCGGCTCACGCGGCCTCGACCCGGTCGGCCAGCAGCTCCAGGGACTCCCGGTCGAGGGGCTCCTGGTACAGGAGCGGGAGCGAGAGGAGAGGCGCCTCCACCTGGCGGGCCAGGCGCCTTCGGTAGAAGCCGGTCAGCTTCCTTCGCCTGAGCTGTCGCCGAGCCGCGACGATCGCGCCCCTCAGGGGGACGTCGCGGGCCAGCCGGCCCGAGGCTCCCTCTGCAGCCAGGCGCAGCACCTCGGCCTCCTGGGCCGGGCTGAAGCGCCGCTCGCAGCAGCGGTTGAGGACCACCGCCCCGACCGCGAGGCCCACCTCGTCACGGGCCAGCCGGCAGAGGTCCAGGGCCTCGGTGGCCGCCATCTCCTCAGGGATGCCGACGATCACCAGGGCGGTCCGGTCGGCGTCCTGGAGGAGCTTCTGGATCCGCCGGGCCTGGTTGCCGACCGGCCCCACGGGGATCGCCCGGGACGCGGCCTGGGGGACCTTGAGGAAGGCCAGACCATGCCCGGTGGCCGGGGCGTCCACCACCACCCAGTCGAACCGGGGGCGCGGCCCCTTTTCGCGTTGCTCCTCGAGCGAAAGGATCTTCCCGAGCAGCATCAGGTCGGGGAGGCCCGGGGCGGCGGCGAAGAACCTCTGGTACACGGGACTCTGCAGGATCCGGCGGACGAGGATCCCGAGCTTGACGGTTCGCCGGACGTACTCGTCCATGACCTGCCGGCCGCCGAGGTTGACCGTGAAGAGGTCGGGAAGCACCTGCTGCTCCCGGTCGTTCTCCCGGCTTCCCCCCAGGTAGCCGGCCACGTCCAGGGGGGCCTCGATCTGGACCAGCAGCACGCGCTTGCCGCGCCGGGACGCGGCCATGGCCAAGGAGAGAGCCACGACGCTCTTGCCGACCCCGCCTTTGCCGGACACGAACACCAGTCGCCTCGCGAGCAGGG
Organism: uncultured Acidobacteriota bacterium; assembly: GCA_964574335.1. Lineage (GTDB taxonomy): Bacteria > Acidobacteriota > Vicinamibacteria > Fen-336 > Fen-336 > CAZNNH01. Next base: position 7,499 of record CAZNNH010000064.1, read on the forward strand.
TGTCGAGAAACATCGTCGCGAGCCTAGCACAACCTCGTCGGCGCGGACCGGCGAGGCGGGTCGTACCGGATGGTAAGATGGCTCGCCCATGGAGCCGAACCGCCTCGAAGCCGCCCAGACCGACCCACCCGAACGGCCCAAGGTGGTGATCGTGATGCCGGCCTACAACGCGGCCAAGACGCTGGAGGACACCTTCCGCCGCATCCCGGCCGGCTACTACGACGAGGTCGTGGTGGTCGACGACCACAGCCGGGACGAGACCACCGAGCTGGCGAAGCGCCTCAGCCTCAAGGCCATTCGCAACCCCCACAACGTGGGCTACGGCGGGAACCAGAAGACCTGCTACATGGAGGCGCTGCGGGACGGGGCCGGGATCGTGGTGATGCTGCACCCGGATGGCCAGTACGACCCGGCCATTATCCCCGAGATGATCCGCCCGATCCAGGAGGGGCGCGCCGAGATGGTGCTGGGCTCACGGATGATGGAAGAAGGGGGGGCGGCCCGGGGGGGGATGCCGGCCTGGAAGCGGGTCGCCAATCGCTTCCTGACCGGCCTCGAGAACCTGGCGATGGGAAGGCGGTTCTCCGAGTGTCACACCGGCTATCGGGCTTACAGCCGGCGGTTTCTGGAGACGGTCCCGTTCTTGCGCAACTCGAACGGCTTCGTTTTCGATACCGAGGTGATCTTCCAGGCGGTGCAGTTCGGCTTGCCGGTGAAGGAGGTGCCGATCAGCACCCGGTACTTCGCCGACGCCTCGTCGGTCGGGTTCAAGGCCGGCGTCGTCTACGGCCTTGGGACCCTGTGGACGGCGCTTCGCTTCGTCCTGCACCGGACGGGCGTGCTGGCCAGCGAGAAGTTCCGGCCCTAGGGGACGGGATAGAGGCGCTGGAGAGAAGAAACGGCGGCTAGGGCCTCTGGGTGCCGATGTCCAGGCGAAGCGGCGCGGGCCGGTCGGCGTTGCGCCGCGAGCGAAGGATCAGCAGACCGCCGAAGCCCGCTCCCAGGACGAAGCCGATCCCGACCACGATGGCGGTGAGGGTCAGCGACGAGACCAACACGCCCACCAGGTCGAAGACCGGCCGTTCCACCCGAACCCAGGTGATCACCTCGCGAAGTGGCGCGCTCACCGACGCCCCGAGCCTCCTGGCTCCACTGTAGAGGCCTGGGCGCGGGCGGTCAACCGGCGCATCTGGGTGGGGCTCAGAGCTTCGAGGTAGTCGGTGACGCCTCGCGCCAGGCTCTCGGCGATCTTCTGGCGTTGATCCTTGGAGCGGAGCCGGCGCTCCTCCTCCGGGTGGCTGACGAAGGCGATCTCGCACAGCACGCTCGGCATATTGGCCCCGATCAGCACGTAGAACGGGGCGGTGCGCACGCCCCGGTCGGGGGCGGGGCGCATCGCCGGGAGCAGGTCCTCGTGGATGGCGGCGGCGAAGTCACGGCTCTCGTCGATCTTGCTGTTGAGGGTGATGGCCTTGACCAGGTCCTGCAGGTCCTTGAGGGTGGCCTCGGAGATGGCGTTCTCGCGGGCCGCCACCGCCTCGGCGTGCGGGTCGGTGGCGAAGTTGAGGTAGTAGGTCTCGACGCCGCGGGCCTTGCGGCTGCGGCTGCTGTTGGCGTGGATGGAAAGGAACAGGTCGGCGCGCTTCGTGTTGGCGATGGCGGTGCGCTCCTCCAGCGGGATGAAGCGATCGGTGCTGCGGGTGAGGATCACCTCGGCGCCGAGCCGGCTGCGGAGCAGCTCGGCGAGGCGCAGGCCCACGTCGAGCACCAGGTCCTTCTCCCGGAGGCCGCCGGGTCCGATGGCGCCGGGATCGTGGCCGCCGTGGCCGGGGTCGATCACGATGCGACGGGCTCCCAGGCCGAGCTGGCGCGCCAGGCTGCGGTCACCCTTCCGATTGGCCGCCGGGGGCTGAGGAGGCGGGGGAGCGGGACGTGCTTCGGCTGAGGCGTCCCTGGCCGGTGCCCGGGAGGCCACCTGCCGCCGGGCATCGCGCGGCGGGTCGGCGACCTTCGCCGCCTGCGCCGAGGAGCTCTCGGCGCGCCGCGGGTCGGCGACGCCGTCGCCCTTGACGTCGACCACCAGACGCGCCGGGTCACGCAGGTAGAAGATGTTGTAGTCGCTGACGCTCTTGAAGTCGAGGACCATGCGGACCACGCCGTCCCGGTTGGGGCCGATCCGTACCCGCTCGAGAAGGCCGTCGCCCACGGGAAAGGTTCGGTCCTTGAGCTCGGGGTCGAGGCGCGTGCCCAGCAGGTCGATCCAGAGCCGGTCCGGGTTGCCGATCCGATCGTGGTGGAGGGTCACCGGGCGCTCGAGGTCGAGCACCACGCGGGTGGAGGAGTCGCCGGTCCAGAAGCGGAGGTTCTTGACCTGGGCGGGCGTTCCACCCGGGGCCGAGGCGGCGGCGGGGCCAGCGCGCATCAGCTCCTTGACCTGCCGGGCGTGCTCGCCGCGGGGGTAGGCCTTCAGGTACTGCCGGCCCAGGGCCTCGATCTGGGCCTTGCCGGCGCCGAGGCGTGAGAGCTCGAAGGCTGCGAAGAGGGCACGCTCGCAGAGGCTGCTGCTGGGGTACTCGGAGAGGACCATTCGGTAGTTCTTGATCGCGTCCTGGTTGAGGCGGGGAAGGTCGAACCGCTGGGCCATCTCGCGGTAGAGGTTGCCGACCGCCAGCAACGCGTTGTCGCAGTAGGGGCTGCGCGGGTAGCGGGCCACCACCCGGCGGTAGGCCAGCACCACCTTCTCCCACTCCGCCAGCTTCTTCTGGCGTGCCGACGATCGGCGAAGGCCTTTCAGTGCGCGCCCGGCTTCGTGGTAGAGGTTGCGATCGGCGGTGCCGGCCAGGGCCGGGGGGGCGGAGACGACCAGGCAGAGCGCGAGCGCCAGGCCCAGTGGGCCGAGGCGGGGACGGCACCGAGCTGGTCGCGCGCCGCTCATGTCACTTGGGCCAGTTGTCCACCGTCTCGTAGTAGTCGGGGGCCACCAGGATCTCGCGGGCCTTCGAGCCGTCGGCGGGACCGATGATGCCGTCCCGCTCCATCATGTCGATCAGCCGGCCGGCCCTGGAGAAGCCCACCCGGAAGCGCCGCTGCAGCATGCTGGTGGAGGCCTGTCCGCTCTGCACCACGAAGCGCACCGCCTCGTCGAAGAGCTCGTCGCGCTCGTCGGCCGCGATCTCCGAGGCGGTCTTCTCCTGCCGGCCGACGCTCTCGTCGTAGCTCGGCTTGGCGGCCTTGCGCAGGAAGGAGGCCAGGCGCGCCACCTCCTGCTCGGAGACGTAGGCGCCGTGGATCCGGGTCAGACGCGCGCTGCCGGGAGGGAGGAAGAGCATGTCGCCGCGGCCCAGGAGATGCTCGGCGCCGATGGAGTCCAGGATGGTCCGGCTGTCGACCCGGGCGGAGACGCGGAACGAGATCCGTGAGGGGAAGTTGGCCTTGATGAGACCGGTGAGCACGTCCACCGAGGGGCGCTGGGTGGCCAGGATCAGGTGGATGCCCACCGCGCGCGCCATCTGGGCCAGACGGGTGATGGCCTCCTCGACCTCGTTGGAGGAGACCATCATCAGGTCCGCCAGCTCGTCGATGATGACGACGATGTAGTGGAGGGGCTGGACCTCCTGGCCCTCGCCGTTGCCCGCCGCCCGCTCGGCCCGGACGATGTTGTTGAACTGCTCGATGTTGCGGACCCCCTCGGAAGCCAGGATGCGGATCCGCTTCTCCATCTCCAGGACCGCCCACTTGAGGACGTTGGCGGCCACCTTCGGGTCGGTGACCACCGGCGTCAGCAGGTGGGGGACGTCCTCGTACACCCCGAGCTCGAGCCGCTTTGGGTCGATCAGGATCAGACGGCACTCGTCCGGCGTGTTCTTGTAGAGCAGGCTGGCGATGAGGCAGTTGAGGCCGACGCTCTTTCCGGTGCCGGTGGCGCCGGCGATCAGCAGGTGGGGCATCGCGGTCAGGTCGGTCACGTAGGCCTCACCGCTGACCACCTTTCCGAGGGCCATCACCAGGCGCCCGGGGGCGCCGCTGAAGGTCTCGGACTCGAGCAGCTCGCGCAGCGAGATGGTCTCGCGGACCTGGTTGGGGATCTCGATGCCGACGGTCCCCTTGCCGCTGATGCGGTCGATGCGGATCGACTCCGCCTCCAGCGCCAGCGCCAGGTCGTCGGCCAGCCCCACCACCTTGGAGTACTTGATGCCGGCGTCGGGCTTGAACTCGTAGGTGGTCACCACCGGCCCGGGCTGGGTCTCCTTGATCGCGCCCATCACGCCGAACTCGTGGCACTTGGCCTCGAGGGCCTTGCCCCGCTCGAACAGGCGGCTCCGGTGCTCGCCGTCGGGAGGCGGCTTGACGGGGTCGAGGATCGACGTCGGGGGGAGGGTGAAGCCGCCGCGGGTGGTGGCCGGCCGGGCCTTGGACGCCTTGCGCCGCGGTCGCGGCTCCGGCGTGTCTTCTGCCTCGACCTCCGCCTCTTCGGCCGGCAAGAACTCCAGTCGGCGCTGGGCCGGGTCCGGCGCCATCGGCGGCGGCGGCTTCAGGGGTAGGTCCAGCAGTGGGGGAGTCTCGGGCTCCGATGTCGGTGTCTCCTGTGGCTCTGGGCTCGCCACCTTGCGGATGCGGGGCAGGCCGGAGGTCTCCGAGTCGGTGGCCTTGGCCCGCTCCCGCTGGGCGTGCTTGCGGATCACCTCGCGCCGCATGCTCTCCTTGCGCCGGGTCTCTCGGAAATGGGCCCAGGAGGTGCGCAGGGCGCGCGCCCGTCCCAGCACCAGCCGCCAGATAGAGCGTAGGAGCGCCGCAAAGGAGAACTGGGTGGCCAGGATCAGGGAGACGAAGAGGGTGGTGGCGACGACGATGAAGGCCCCGGTGCGGTTGAAGGAGCCGGTCAGCACCGTGGCCAACAGCGCCCCGACGGCGCCGCCGGCTCGGACCGCCTCGCCTTCGATGGTGACGGTGTCGACGCTGAGGGCGAAGAACGCGGTCAGCGAGGCCAGCAGCAGGGAAAGGCCCACCGCCTTGGTGTAGGGGGCCTCGATGGGACGGCACCAGAAGAGCTTCCAGCCGGTGATCCCGAGCACCATCGGGAGCAGCATGGCGGCCACCCCGAAGAGCTGGGGGATCAGCAGCTCGGCCACGAAGGCGCCCACCGGTCCGATGAAGTTGCGGGCCGGTCCCACCTGACCCGACTTGAAGAAATAGGCCGGGTCACGGGGGTCGAAGGTGGCCAGGCTGATCAGCAGCATCAGGGCGAGGGCGAAGAACGAGAGCCCCAGGAACTCCGCCAGCCAGGTTCGGGGGGCGGGCTTGCCGCTTGTCTGGGTGCGCGCCTTCAGCATCAGCGTCGTCTCGCTCATCGCTACCTCGGGCTAGAGAGCTCGAGCACTACTGGGACCACCATCGGCCGGCGACGCAGCCGCTTGCGGAACAGGCGACGCAGCTCGAGGCGGATGCGCTCCGTCGTGGAGGTGGCCTCGGCCCGGTCGCCGGGCGCCGGGGAGCTCATCAGGTCGGTGACCAGGCGCACCGCGGTCTCCATCAGCTCGGCTCGCTCCGCCGGGTCGACGAAGCCGCGGGTGACGATCTCGGGCGGGACGGCAAGGCGCCCGCTCCGATCGACCACCACGACCGGAAAGACCACCCCGTGGGCGCCGAGCCGCTGCCGGTCGCGCAGCACGAGCGGCTCCAGCGTGTCGCCCCCGGACCGGTCGAGGGCCACCCGGGCCGTCGGCGCCCGGCCCACCTTGGTGGCCCTCTCCGGGGCGAGCGAGAGGACGTCGCCGTTCTCGGACAGACAGACCCGCTCCGGGTCGAGGCCGGCCTCGACGGCCAGGCGGGCATGCTGGGCCAGCATCCGGACCTCGCCGTGGGCGGGGACCAGGTAGCGCGGACGCACCAGGCGGATCAGCTCGGTCAGGTCCTGCCGGTGGCCGTGTCCCGACACGTGGACCCGGGCGGTGCCGGGATGGACGACGTGGCAGCCACGCCGGTATAGGTTGCTGATCAGGCGGGAGACCGCCCGCTCGTTGCCGGGAATGGTCCGCGCGGAGAGCACCACCGTGTCCCCGGGGCCGACCGACAGATCCCGGTGCTCGCCGACGCTGACCTGCGCCAGCGCCGACAGCGGCTCCCCCTGGCTCCCCGACACCAGGAAGGCGGTCCGCTCGGGGAGCTGGGCGCCGAGGGTCGACGGGGCAGAGACCTGGTTGGGGGGAAGCCGCAGCAGCCCGAGGTCCCGGGCCACCGCGCAGTTCTCCTCCATGCGGCGGCCCATGAAGGCCAGGCGACGGCCCGCCCGCCCGGCCAGGTCGGCGACACGCTGGATCCGCGGTAGCGAGGTGGCGAAGCAGGAGACCACGACCCGGCCCTTGGTCTCTTCGAAGACCTCGCGCAGGGCGGGCAGGACATCGTCCTCGGGCGGAGTGTGGCCGGGCACCTCCACGTTGGTGCTGTCGGAGAAGAGGGCCAGGACGCCCCGGTCTCCGAGGCGGGCCAGCGATGCGGTGTCGGTGCGTTCCTCGGGGGGGGCGTCCGGGGCCAGCTTGAAGTCGCCGCTCACCAGCAGCGTCCCGGCCGGCGTCTCGATGGCGAAGGCCAGGCTGCCGGGGATGCTGTGGCAGACGTGGATCGGGTGGACCTGGAAGGGACCGATCGGCTCTGGACGTCCGGGAGCGAGCTCCCGCAGGTCGGCGCCGACCCCCCGCTCCCGGAGCCTTCGGCGGGCGAGCCCGAGGGTCAGGCGTGACCCGTAGACGGGGGCGGCGGCCGCCCCGAGGGCAAACGGCAGCGCACCGATGTGGTCCTCGTGCCCGTGGGTCAAGAGGATCCCGCGCACCAGCTCCCGGTGCTCCGCCAGGAACGAGTAGTCGGGGACGATCGACTCCACCCCGAACCACCCGGTCGGGGGAAACATCATTCCCGCGTCCACGAGCAGAATGTGGTCGCACCATTGCACAACCAGCGTGTTGAGCCCGAACTCACCCAACCCGCCGAGCGCTACGAGGCGCAGCTCCTGGGCCTCAGTGCTCGGCAAGCGCGAGGTAGAGCCTCCCGAATTCCACTACCGATAGCGTCTCAGGACGACGCCCCTCCTGGATCTTGAGGAACCTCAAGTAAACCTTGAGGTTAGGATAGCTATCTCGCAGATTGTTTTCAAGAGTTCTTCTGCGCCGGGCGAAAGAAAGTGTCACGAACCGCTCGAACGCATCCAGGTCGGGGATGGGGAGGCGGGGCTTCGGAAGGAAGCGGGCACGCAGCGCCGCCGACTGGACCCGCGGAGGGGGGTCGAAGGCGCCGGGCGGGAACCGGAGCGGGACGTCCAGGTCGGCATGGAGCCCCAGGAGCACCGACAGGATCCCGTACTCCCGCGAGCCGGGGGCGGCGGCGACGCGTCGCGCCACCTCCTCCTGGATCACCACGTGCAGGTCGCGAGCCCGGGAGCGGAGGCTGACCAGGCGCCGCAGCAGGGGGCTCGAGATGTAGTAGGGGAGGTTCCCGACCAGTCGCCCGTTGGGCTCGACCAGCGAGCCGAGGTCCAGCCTCAGCGCGTCTCCGGCGACGACCTCGACGTTGGCCGGCGCGGTCTCTTGGAGCCTCGAGGCCAGTCGGCGGTCGAGCTCCACGGCCACCACCCGCCGGGCCCGTTCGGCCAGACGGAGGGTCAACGCTCCCCGACCGGCCCCGATCTCCAGGAACTGGTCGTCGGGCCCCGGGTCGATCAGCCGGACCAGGCGGTCGACCGACGGGCGCCGCATGAAGTGTTGGCCGAGCCTCCTGGGCACGTCGCCAAGCGTACCGCGGTTTGCGGACCGGGCCGCCCTTTGCTAGTGTCGCCGCCGGCATGCCCGACCGCTTGAGCATCTCGATCGTCGCCTCCGAGATGGTGCCGTTCGCCAAGACCGGCGGGCTGGCGGACGTTCTCGGGGCCCTGCCCAAGGCCCTGGCCCGCCTCGGCCACGCCCCCACGGTCTTCCTGCCGCGCTACGCGCGGATCGAGAGGTCGGCGGGTGAGCTCTCGGGAACGGTTCACGTCCCGCTCGGCGCGGGGGCGCCTGCGGCGGCCTTCCTGGTCCGTACCGAGCCGCCGGGGGTGAGGATCGTGCTCGTCGACCAGCCGGCCTTCTTCGATCGCCCCAAGCTGTATGGCCACGGGAACCACGACTACGCGGACAACGCCGAACGTTTCGCGTTCCTGGTGCGGGCGGCGCTCGAGTTCCACCGCAGCCGGGCCGAGCGCCCCGACGTCTTTCACGCCCACGACTGGCAGGCCGGGCTGCTGCCCGTCTACCTGAAGGCCTTCTACTGGAGCGATCCGGTGCTGGGGCGGTGCCCGACGCTGTTCACCATCCACAACCAGGCCTACCAGGGGAACTTCCCGCTCGGCACCCTCTCGGCGCTCGGCCTGCCCTGGCACCTGGCGACCCCCGGGGCGCTCGAGTACTACGGGGGCATCAACTACCTGAAGGCCGGCATCCTGTTCTCCGAGCTGATCAGCACCGTCTCGCCCACCTACGCCCGGCAGATCCAGGGCCCCGAGCACGGCCTCGGCCTGGACGGCGTGCTCCGCTCCCGAGCCACGGATCTTTTCGGGATCCAAAACGGCGTCGACGGGGACGTGTGGGACCCGCGCCACGACCCCTTGATCGCGGCTCCGTACTCGTCTGTGGACCTGTCCGGGAAGGCCGACTGCAAGCGAGAGCTCCTCGAGGCGTTCGGCCTGCCGGTGGAGCCGGACCTGCCCCTTCTCGGCATCGTCTCGCGGCTGGTGGCGCAGAAGGGCTTCGACATCGTGGTCGGCGCCTGGTACGACTTCCTCGAGCGGCCGCTCCGGATGGTGGTCCTGGGCACCGGCGAGCCGGCGCTGGAGGCCGGCTTCGAGGAGCTGGCTCGAAGGGCGCCTGACCGTTTCGGGGTGCGCCTGGTCCACGACGAGGACCTCGCCCACAAGATCGTGGCCGGCTCCGACATGCTGCTGGTGCCCTCGAGGTTCGAGCCGTGCGGCCTGACCCAGCTCTACGCCCAGCGCTACGGGACGGTCCCGATCGTGCACGCGACCGGAGGTCTGGCGGACAGCGTGGAGGCCTTCCGGAAAGACGCCAACAGCGGCACCGGCTTCCGGTTCGAGCACGCCGATGGCACCGGTCTGATGTGGGCGGTCGATCAGGCGCTTCTGGCGTACGCCGACCCGGCGGCGTGGCGCCGGCTGATGCAGCGCGGGATGGCCCAGGACTTCTCGTGGGAGCGGGCGGCCGCCTCCTACGTCGGGCTCTATCGGCTGGCCTCCGCCAAGGCGTGAGCCGCGGGGCTCAGTCGATCTCCATCAGATCGTCGTCCCGTCGCGGCCTCGGAGGCGACGCCAGGCTCGCCTTTCCGATGGTGGCGGCCGCGGTCCGGTGCAGGTCCTCGGAGGAGGGGGGGGCGCCGGAGGCGTGAAGCCGGACGAAGGTCCGCAGCAGGCCGTCGACGTAGTAGTAGCGCTTCCGGACCTGCTTCAGGGCGTCGACGTCCAGCAGCCAGCCCAGGTAGTCGCGGACCGCTCCCGGGCTGCGGCCGAGCTTGGGGAGCATCTCGCTGAGCGTCAGCCCCTCCTCCTCCGCCACCACGCCCAAGAGCGCCTTGGCCATCCCGTAGCCGCGGCAGCGCAACAGCAGGGTGTCGTAGGCGTGCCGGCAGGCCTGCTCCAGCGCTCCGCCGCGCCGCATCGCCGTCACCCAGGCGGCGTCCAGGGCAGGCTCCCGGCGAAGCCCCTCGAGCAACGCCAGGACGTAGCGTGGCCAGCCCCAGGTGGCGCGGATCACTCCCTCGCTGTCGGCCCGGGTGCCGAGCCGTTGCTGGGCGGCGTCGACCTCGACCGCCGACATCGGCTGGGCCTCGACCACGTCGAACCCGGGCCACATTCGCCGGGCCTGGGTGGGAAAGGAGGTCGCCAGCAGGGTGGCCCGGGCACGGCCGAGGAGGGCCTCGCCCAGGGCGGCGTGGACCTCACGGAGCTGGTCGAAGTAGGCCAGCGACCGGATCTCGGTCACCTCGTCGAGCAGCAGCGCCACCGGTCGCCCCTGGCACTCGCCGAGCCGGGCCCACAGGGCGAGCAGCTCCCGCACCGCGCCCGGCGCACCGCTGCGGCCGGTGTCGAGGCGGCGGCGGATGGAGTCGGCCTCGGGGAGCCAGGCGCCGAAGCGCGAGGCGGCGAGAGACCCGAGCGCCACCCGCACGAAGCGCTCCGGGGACGAGACGGCCGCCATCATGTCCAGGTGGATGGGGCTCCACCCGTCGCGCTCCAGGTCCCTGGCGACGCGCTCGAGGAGGGTGGTCTTTCCCGCGCCCGGAGGGCCGGCCAGCAGCACCGGCGGTGGCCCCTGGATGGCTTCCATGAGCTGCCTCTCGAGATCCGGACGGTGGATCTCGAGAGGCGCGGCCTCGATCGCCGCCATCAGCGGGGAGGTAGCATCGGGATGCGGATGCCCCGCTCCCGGGCCACCTCGATGGCGCGCTCGTAGCCGGCGTCGACGTGGCGCATGACGCCGGTCCCCGGGTCGGTGGTGAGGACCCGGGACAGGCGTCGCGCGGCCGCGTCCGTACCGTCGGCCACCACCACCATGCCGGCATGGATCGCATAGCCCATGCCCACGCCGCCCCCGTGGTGGACGGAGACCCAGCTCGCCCCCGCCACCGCGTTCAGCAACGCGTTCAGGATCGGCCAGTCCGCCACCGCGTCGGAGCCGTCCCGCATCCCTTCGGTCTCGCGGTTGGGGGAGGCGACCGAGCCCGCGTCCAGGTGGTCCCGCCCGATCACGATCGGGGCCTTCACGGCGCCGGTGCGCACCAGCTCGTTGAAGACCAGGCCCATCTTGGCCCGCTCGCCGTATCCCAGCCAGCAGATGCGCGCCGGCAGGCCCTGGAACGCCACCCGCTCCCGGGCCAGCCGGATCCAGCGGCCGAGCGCCGCATCCTCCGGGAAGGTCCGGAGCACGGCGTCGTCGGTTGTGGCCAGGTCCTCGGGGTCCCCGGAAAGCACGGCCCACCGGAACGGACCCTTCCCCTCGCAGAACAGGGGCCGGATGTAGGCGGGCACGAACCCGGGGAAGTCGAAGGCGTTGTCGACCCCGGCGGCCTGGGCCTCGGCTCGGATGTTGTTGCCATAGTCGAAGGTCACCGCGCCGAGCTCCTTGAGCCCGAGCATGGCTCGCACGTGCTCGGCCATGCTACGGCGGGCCTCGGCCATGTACCGGGTCGGGTCGGCCTGGCGCAGGTCGAGGGCCGCCTCGTAGCTCATCCGGTTGGGGACGTAGCCGTTCAGCGGGTCGTGGGCGCTGGTCTGGTCGGTGAGGAGGTCCGGCACCACCCGGCGGCGCAGCAGCTCGGGAAGCACGTCCGCGGCATTGCCGAGCAGGCCGACCGACAGGGGACGACCGGCCTCCCGGGCCGCCTGTACCTTCTGGAGGGCGTCGTCGAGGTCCTCGGTCATCACGTCGAGGTAGCGGGTCTCGAGCCGCCTCTGGATCCGGCGGCGGTCCACCTCGGCGAGCAGGATCACCCCCTCGTTCATGGTCGCGGCCAGCGGCTGGGCCCCGCCCATGCCGCCGAGGCCGGCGCTGATCAGCAGGCGCCCCTTCAGGGAGCCGCCGAAGTGCTGGCGGGCCGCCTCCGCGAAGGTCTCGAAGGTGCCCTGCAGGATCCCCTGGGTGCCGATGTAGATCCAGGAGCCGGCCGTCATCTGGCCGAACATCATCAGGCCCTTGCGGTCGAGCTCGTAGAAGTGCTCCCAGGTGGCCCATTTGGGCACCAGCATCGAGTTCGAGATCAGGACCCGGGGGGCGTCCTCGTGGGTCTGGAAGACGCCCACCGGCTTGCCCGACTGGACCAGCAGGGTCTCGTCGTTGCCCAGCGACTGCAGCTCACGGACGATGGCGTCGAAGCAGGCCCAGTTGCGGGCCGCCTTGCCGATCCCGCCGTAGACGACCAGTTCCTCCGGACGTTCGGCCACCTCGGGGTCGAGGTTGTTCATCAGCATCCGCAGCGCCGCCTCCTGCTGCCAGGAGCGGCAGCGGAGCTCGGTGCCCCTCGGCGCTCGGACCACCCGGCTGCTGGTACCCATGTTCGTGTGCCTCCCGGGCCGCCTGGTCTACATCAGCCAGCGCGGCCTCGAGTCCTTGTCGTCCGCCTCCAGGTCGGCGGCGGGCATCTCGGACCGCTTTCCTCCTTCGATCACGCGGAGGCGGGAGCGGTTGCGCAGCAGCCGGTCCACCTCCCGCTCTGCGCGGCGGCGGATGAAGAGCCGCTCCAGCCATCCGGCCAGCAGCAGGACGGCGACCACCACGCCGACCAGGATGCCGAAGGCCCGGGTGCCCGTCGCCCAGCCGACGAGGGCGGTGATCCCGACCGCCGCGCTCAGCAGGGCGACGCCGGGGAGCCACTCGGAGCGGCGCGTGGTCAGCAGTCGACCCATTGAGCCCAACCCTCCATCACTCAAGGGTACCGCACTCGCGCTCGGCGGCGGCCAACAGCGTCCCGTCGCGGCCCAGCTCGGCGAGGTGCTCGATCTCGGGGCCCAGCACCCGGTCCGCCTCGTGAGCCGCGACGTCCTGACGCAGCCGCCGGTAGACGGCGCCGAGAGGAGCCGACGTCGAAAGCGGCTTCAGGAACTCCAGCGCCTCGCAGCCGGCCAGCAGCTCGATGGCAAGGATCCGCCGCGCGTTGGCGACGATGGCGGCCGCCTTTCGGGCCGCGGTGACCCCCATCGAGACGTGGTCCTCCTGGTTGGCCGAGGTGGGGATCGAGTCGACCGAGGCGGGGTGGGCCAGGGCCTTGTTCTCCGAGGCCAGCGAGGCGGCGGTGACGTGGGCCATCATCAGGCCCGAGCAGATGCCGCCCTCTCGGGTCAGGAAGGCGGGCAGGCCCGACAGCGCGGGGTTGACCAGACGCTCGGTCCGGCGCTCGCTGATGGCGCCCAGCTCGGCCATCGCGATCGACAGGATGTCGGCGGCCAGCGCCACCGGCTGGCCGTGGAAGTTCCCGCCGGAGAGCAGCTCGCCGGTCTCGGCCATCACCATCGGGTTGTCGGTGGCCGAGTTCATCTCCACCAGCACGGTGCCGGTGACGTGCTCCACCGCGTCGCGGATGGCGCCGTGGACCTGGGGGATGCAGCGCAGGGAGTAGGCGTCCTGGACCTTGCCGCAGCCCCGGTGGGACTCCCGGATGGCGCTGCCCGCCATCAGGCGACGCAGGTTGCGGGCCACCCGGGCCTGGCCCGGGTGGGGACGGGCCTCCTGGATCCGCGGGTCGAAGGGGACGTCGGTGCCCCGGAGGGCGTCGACGCAGAGCGCCCCGGCCACGTCCGCCAGCAACACGAGCCGTCGCGCCTCGACCAGGGCCAGGCCCAGCAGCGCGGTCATGAGCTGGGTGCCGTTGATGAGGGCCAAGCCCTCCTTCGCCTCGAGGACTCGGGGCCGAAGCCCGGCGGCAGCCAGGGCGTCCCGGCTCGGCAGACGCCGGCCTTCCCGGAGGCACTCTCCCTCCCCGACCAGGGCCAGGGCCAGGTGGGCCAGCGGCGCCAGGTCCCCGCTGGCCCCCACCGATCCCTGGCTGGGGACCAGCGGGTGGACGCGCTGGTTCATCAGGTCGATGAGCAGCTCCAGGGTCTCCGGTCGGACCCCGCTCATACCCTTGGCCAGGACGTTGGCCCGCAGCAGCATCAGCGCCCGGGTTTCGGCCTCGCCGAGGGAGGGGCCCACGCCAGCGGCGTGGCTGCGGACCAGGTTGAGCTGCAGCTCCCGGAGGCGATGCTTGGGGATCGCCACGTCGGCGAAGCTGCCGAAGCCGGTGGTGACGCCGTAGACGATGCGGCCTTCGGCCACCGCCGCGTCGACGACCGCGCGGGCGCGGGCCACCCCTTCTCTCGCGGTTGGATCGAGGGCCACCCGGCCGCCGCGGCGGGCCACGTCCTCGAGCGCTTCGAGAGTCAGCCGGGATCCGTCGAGGGACAGCGCAAGGTCTGACATGCGAGAAGCTTATCGCACTATAGCATGCAGCCCGACGAGGCCTTCTGGGGCCGTCTGGGGGATGAGGGCCGCGGATTGCCGGCGCCGGCCCATCCATGTACAATGCACGGTCTTCATCGACCACCGACGGGCGGGAGCACGGATGAACCTGGAGTTGATGGGCCGACAACTGCGCGGGAAGGTCCGGAGGTTTTTCCAGGCCAAGGTCCTCGAGCAGGACACCGAGGCCTTGCTGGCCCGACGCCGGGGAGACTGCAACCGCTGCGGGGCCTGCTGCAAGATCCTCTTCCGCTGCCCGTTCCTCGGGACGGACGCGGAGGGCCAGTACACGTGTCAGATCTACGAGAAGCGGTTCGCCCAGTGCCGGCTCTACCCGCTTCACTCCCAGGACCTGCTCGAGGTGAAGGAGTGCAGCTACACCTTCGAGCCGGACCCGACCCCGGCGCACTTGAACACCGGCCCCGCCGCCGCCTCCGACTAGGCCTCGGCCGGCGCCAGATCCAGGGCTTCTTTACATGCCGAACATCGTCATCGCGGGCGCCCAGTGGGGCGACGAGGGCAAGGGCAAGATCGTCGACCTGTTGACCAGCAAGGTGCAGGTGGTGGCCCGCTACAACGGGGGGCCCAACGCCGGACACACGGTGCTGGTGGGGGACGAGCAGTTCATCCTGCACCTGATCCCGTCCGGGATCCTGCATCCGGGGATCCTGTGCGTGATGGGCGGGGGGATGGTGATCGACCCGTGGGGCCTCGAGAAGGAGATGGAGGAGCTGCGGTCGCGGGGAATGGGCGTCGATGAGGACCTGGTGATCTCCGATCGGGCCCACCTGATCCTGCCTCACCACAAGGCGCTGGAGGCGATCGCCGAGGAGCAGCGCGGCATCGGCACCACCCTGCGTGGGATCGGGCCCGCCTACGAGGACAAGGCCGGGCGCCGGGGGCTTCGGATGGCGGACCTCAAGCGCCCGGAGAAGCTCGAGGCCAAGCTGGCGGAGGCGCGCCGCCACTACGAGGTCATCTGCCGCGGTGCCGACCGGCCGGCGGACGTCGACTGGAAGAAGCTGGTCGCCGAGCTCCAGGGGTTCGGCGAGCGGCTGGCCCCGCGGATCGCCGACGTCTCGGTGGTGATGCACCGGGAGATGGCCCGCGGCTCCTCGATCCTCTTCGAAGGGGCGCAGGCCACCCTGCTCGACGTCGATCACGGCACCTACCCGTACGTGTCCAGCTCCAACTCTTGTGCCGGCGGCGTGGCCGCCGGCCTCGGCATCCCGCCGACCCGCATCGACGGCGTGATCGGCGTGGCCAAGGCCTACACCACCCGGGTCGGCGCCGGCCCGTTCCCGAGCGCGATCGGAGGGAGCCTCGAGGAGGAGGTGCGCAAGCGCGGCGGGGAGTATGGGGCGACCACCGGCCGGCCCCGGCGCTGCGGCTGGTTCGACGCCGTGGTGGTGCGGCACTCGGCCCGCATCAACGGCTTCGACACCGTGGCCCTCACCAAGCTCGACGTGCTGGACGCGCTGGCCGAGATCCCGGTCTGCACCGGCTACCGGGCGGGTGGCGAGGTGCTGCGCGACTTCCCGGCCGACATCTCGCTGCTCGACGACGCCGAGCCGGTCTACGAGACGCTGCCGGGCTGGTCCGCGCCGACGGTGGGGGCGCGCGATTTCGCGGCCTTGCCCGAAGCGGCCCAGCGCTACGTCGAGCGGCTCTCCGAGCTGGTCGAGGCCGAGGTGGGCATCGTCTCGACCGGCCCCGAGCGGGACCAGACCGTCCTCAGAGGCCGCAGCGCGCTGGCTTCCTGGTTCGCCTGAGCCGGCGCGTGCGCCCGCTGGGCGCGGCGGCGGGAGAGGATTGACCGGTCCCTCCACGGCGGCTATCCTGCTTCGAGGCGCATCCGGCTGGCCCGTTAGCTCAATGGCAGAGCGGGAGCCTTTTAAGCTCACGGTTCCGGGTTCGAGCCCCGGGCGGGCCACCAGCATCCGGCGGCTCGCCTCCCCTGCGGCCTATCCCAGCCAGCTATACGGGTAGTCCCGGTCTTCGAGGGCCGCGGCCTGCCGGGTGAGATGGAGCGGGCGGAAGGTGTCGACCATCACCGCCAGCTCCTCGGTGGCGGCCTTGCCGATCGACCCCTCGTAGGTCCCGGGGTGGGGGCCGTGGGGGATCCCCCGGGGGTGTTGGGTGATCGACCCTTCACGGATCCCCTTGCGGGACATGAACTGGCCGCGCACGTAGTAGAGGACCTCGTCGCTGTCCACGTTCTGGTGGTTGTAGGGCGCCGGGATCGCCTGCGGGTGGTAGTCGAAGAGCCGCGGCACGAAGGAGCACACCACGAAGCCGGGTCCCTCGAAGGTCTGGTGGACGGGGGGCGGCTGGTGGAGGCGGCCGGTGATCGGCTCGAAGTCGGTGATGTTGAAGGCGTAGGGGTAGAGGTGGCCGTCCCAGCCGACCACGTCCAGGGGGTGGTGCCCGTAGACCAGCCGGGTCAGGCGACCCTGGCCCTCGACCCGGACCTCGAACTCGCCGGCCTCGTCGTGGGTCTGCAGCCTCTCGGGGGGGCGGAGGTCGCGCTCGCAGTAGGGGGAGTGCTCGAGGAACTGGCCGAAGCGGTTCAGGTATCGGCGCGGCGGCTCCACGTGGCCGCGCGCCGCCAGCACCAGCAGGCGGGTGTCGCTGCCGGCCTCCGGCAGCAGCCTGAAGAGCGTCCCGGCCGGGACCACCAGGTAGTCCCCGGGCCGATACCGCAGCTCTCCGAGCTGGCTCTCGAGCCGGCCCTCGCCCTCATGCACGAAGACGACCTGGTCGCCGTCCGCGTAGCGGTACCAGTACCCCATAGCCTCGGTGGGGCGGGCCAGGGAGAGCGTCAGGTCGGCGTTGTCGAGCAGCGGCACCCGGCCGGTGACGGCGTCACCGCGGGCCTCGATCTCCGCTCCGTGCAGGTGGCGCGGGCGCAGCGGGCCCGCCGGCTCGTGCTCCGGGGCCGCCATGGGCAGGGCCTCGACTTTCCTCACGGCGGTCGGGGGGCGAAGGTGGTAGAGGAGCGACTGGATCCCGGAGAAGCCCGCGTGGCCGATCAGCTCCTCGTGGCGCAGGTGGCCGCCGGGGTCGCGGAGCTGGGTGTGCCGCTTGGGCGGGATCTCGCCCAGCCTGAGGTAGTGGGGCATGGAGTCAGGTTGCCTCGGCGGGCCTGCTCGCGCTCGATGGACTCGAACAGGGCCTTGAAATTGCCCTCCCCGAAGCCGCGCGCGCCGTGCCGCTCGATGATCTCGAAGAACAGGGTGGGCCGGTCGGCCACCGGCTCGCTGAAGATCTGCAGCAGGTAGCCCTCGTCGTCGCGGTCCACCAGGATGCCGAGCTCGGCCAGCTTCGGGATCGGCTCGTCGATCCGGCCCACCCGGGCCTCGAGGGCCTCGTAGTAGGTGCCGGGGACGGCCAGGAACTTGAGGCCGCTCTCCCGCAGGCGGGAGACGGTGCCGATGAGGTCGGCGGTCGAGCACGCCACGTGCTGCACGCCAGGGCCGAAGTTGAAGTCGAGGTACTCCTGGATCTGAGAGGTACGCTTGCCCGGCGCCGGCTCGTTGATCGGGAACTTGATCCGTCCGGTGCCGTCCTGCATCACCTTGGACATCAGCGCCGAGTACTCGGTGGAGATGGTCTTGTCGTCGAAGTGCACGAGCTGGCTGAAGCCCATCGTCTCCTCGAAGAAGCGAGCCCAGCGGTCCATCTCGCCCAGGGCCACGTTCCCCACGATGTGGTCGATCGAGACAAGACCGGCCCCGCCGGCGTCCCGCGGCCCCGGCAGCGGCTGAAAGCCGGGCGCGAACAGGCCCCGATAGTGCCGCCGCTCGACGAAGGCGATCCGGGTGTCGCCATAGATCTGGATCGCCGACCGGCGCAGGCGCCCGTTGCCGTCCTCGTGGAGGGTCGGCGCCAGGGCGGCCCGAGCCCCGCGGCCGGTGGTGGCCTCGAGGGCGGCGGCGGCGTCCGGGACCTCGAGGGCGATGGTGGCGACGCCGTCTCCGTGGCGGGCAACGAAATCGGAGGCGGCGTGGTCTGTGCCCAGCGCCGAGGTCACCACCAGCCGGATCCGTCCCTGCTGGAGCAGGTACGAGGCGCTGTCGCGGCTGCCGGTCTCCAGCCCCCGGTAGGCGACGGGACGGAAGCCGAGGGTCCGGGAGTAGTAGACGGCGGCCTGCTTGGCGTTGCCGACGTAGAGCTCGACGTGGTCGAAGCCGATGATGGGACAGAAGTCGCGCATCGGGAGCGCTCCCTTCGCTGCTGCTCTTTGCTGATACTCAATGATGCCATACTAGGGGCGACCCACACCAAGACGGGCGAGAAGCGAGGCCCTCGTCGAGATGACAAAGACGTGCGGTAGCGTGAGGGCGCTGTTCTCCTCCTGCATCGACTACGCGGGCCTGTTCCCTCCTGCCGGGCTCGGGATGGCCGAGACGCTCGGCAACTTCGCCCGGTACCGGAAGGCTGCGGATAGCTGGATGCTTGGCCGCCTGGTGCTGCCGCTGTCGCGGCTGCGGGAGCTCGAGCCGTTCGAGGCGGAGCAGCTCACGTCGCTCCCGAGCTGGCCGGTGACGTTGCTCCTCCCCAAGGATGCCGGCCGCCATCTGGAGGACCTCGAGGACGCGCTGGGCCGCTGGGTGCAGCGGCTGGCCGTGGCCTCGCTGGAGGTCCCGCCGCTCGACTCCCCGGAAGCCGTGACGTCTCTGGCGGCCCGGCTGCCCGCCGGGCCGGAGCGGTACTTCGAGCTGGACTGGGCGATCGACCCGGGCGAGTACCTGGCGGCCATCGGCGACGCCGGGGCCGCCGCCAAGCTCCGGACCGGTGGCATCCACCCGGAGCTGTTCCCGGAACCCGACCGGCTGGCCGAGCGGCTCTGGAGCTGCTCTTGGGCCGGCGTGGCTTTCAAGGCGACGGCCGGCCTGCACCATCCCCTGCGGGGCCGCTACGCCCTGACCTACGTCTCCGACAGCCCGCAGGCGCCGATGCACGGCTTCGTGAACCTGTACCTGCTGGCCGCGCTGATCCACAGCGGCCAGGTCGCCCCCGACGAGGGGGAGAGGGTCCTCCTGGACGGCGCGGAGGGGTTCCGCTTCGAGGAGTCGAGGGCGAGCTGGCACGGGCACGTGGTGGAGGTGGAGCAGATGCAAGGGTGTCGCGGCCGGCTGTTCCGCTCGTTCGGGTCCTGCTCGTTCGAGGAGCCGGTGGCCGGGCTCCGCGGGATGGGGCTTCTTCGATGAGACGACCGGTCGACGAGACCCACGACCCCCGGCTGTCGAGCTTCGTCCCGTCGGCCAACGGCGGCGAGAGCGACTTCCCGATCCAGAACCTCCCCTTTGGCGTCTTCCGTCGCCGGGTGCCGGAGGGCGCCTGGCAGGTGGGCGTCGCCATCGGCGACCAGGTGCTCGACCTGGGTCGGTGCGCATCGGAGGGGCTCCTGGAGGGGCTTCCGGAGCCGACCCGGGCGGCCTGCCGGGCCGAGCACCTCGGCCCGCTGATGGCGGCCGGTCCGCCGGTCTGGTCGGCGCTGCGTCGCCGGCTGAGCGAGCTGCTGTGCGACGAGGGGTCCGAGCGGGAGAGGGTGGGGCAGGCCTTGCTGCCGGCCGGATCCCTCCAGATGGGCCTTCCCGCGCCGGTGCGGGGCTACACCGACTTCTACGCCTCGGTCCACCACGCCACCCGTGTGGGCCGGTTGTTCCGACCCGAGAACCCGCTGCTCCCCAACTACAAGCACGTGCCCATCGCCTATCACGGGCGCAGCTCCTCGATCGTACCGAGCGGCACGCCGATCCGGCGCCCCCGCGGGCAGCTCCGGCCGGCGGACGCCGCCCTGCCGACGTTCGGCCCCAGCCAGCGTCTGGACTACGAGCTGGAGGTCGGCCTGCTGGTGGGCCCCGGCAACCGGCGCGAGGTTCCGATACCGATCGACGAGGCCGAAGGCCATGTCTTCGGTCTGTGCCTGGTGAACGACTGGTCGGCCCGGGACATCCAGGGCTGGGAGTACCAGCCGCTCGGGCCGTTCCTCGGCAAGAGCTTCGCGACCAGCGTCTCGCCCTGGGTGGTCACGCTCGAGGCCCTGGCCCCGTTTCGCGTCCCACCGTTGGCGCGACCCGAGGGCGATCCGCAGCCCCTGGCCTACCTCAGGTGTGAGGCCGACGCGCGGGCCGGCGCCGTCGACCTGACGCTCGAGGTCCACCTGCGATCGGAGCGGATGCAGCAGGCCGGACTGCCGCCCCAGCGGCTGAGCCGCGGCTCGTTCCGGGACATGTACTGGACGCTCGCCCAGATGCTGACCCACCACGCCAGCAACGGCTGCAACCTCGAGACCGGCGACCTGATCGCCAGCGGCACCGTCTCCGGCCCCGACCCCGGCGCCTGCGGCTGCCTGCTCGAGCTGACCGCGCCGGGCCACGGCAAGCTGCGCCTGCCCACAGGCGAGGAGCGACGCTTCCTGGAGGACGGCGACGAGGTGGTGCTCAGCGCTCGCTGCCGGCGGGACGGGGCGGCGCCGATCAGCCTCGGCCAGTGCCGGGGGACGGTCCTGCCGGCGCTGCCGTAGGCGAGCCCGGCTCCGGGCGGGTGACCGCCCGGTGGCGACGAAGGACACGTCGGACCAGGGCCACCAGGGCCAGCCCGGCCAGCAGCACGACGCCGATCACCGCGGCGTGGTCCTGGATCGCCGCCGCCGCCTTGCTCCCGAGCCGGACCGCCAGGTACGCCTCGGCCAGGTAGCGCAGCAGCCGGCTCGCCAGGACCGTGGCGATGAACCGGCCCGGTCGGACGCGAAGGATCCCGGCCACCGCGACGAAGACCTTGGTGGGGAAGGGGGGCGGCGCCAGCATCGCGAACAGGATGGCCAGGACGTCGTTGCGGTGGAGGCGATCGGAGATCCAGCGGTGCTTCCCCGACTCCACGCCGCGCGCCGCGATCCGGCCGCCTCGCTGGCCGATACGAAACAGGACCCAGCAGCCGATCGTGGAGCCGACGGCAGCCGCCAGGGCGACGGCCGGGAAGAGGGACGGGTGGCGCCAGGCCAGGAGCATCACCACCACGTCCACGCCCCCCGGCAGCGGGACGCCTGCGGAGTCGAAGAAGGCGATCAGGAACAGGCCGGGCAGGCCCAGCGCCAGCAGGTAGATCTTGAGGCTTTCCATGGCTCGTCTTCCGGCCCGGCCGGAGGGACGGCGAATGGTAGCAGACTGGAGCCGGACGTGGATCGGGATTCGGGCGAGCAGGGCGCCACCGCCCCGGATCGCCTTTGCGTTCGGCCTGGTGGGCTCCTACCATGCGGTCCCAGGAGGTGCGCCCTTGTCGGAGCAAGAGCTGGAGAAGCGGGTCGAGACGCTGGAGCGCGAGCTGGCAACGCTGCGTAGCGCCCGCCGCCAATCGGTGCGCCAGCGGGCATCCTGGGGGATCGGCGATCTTCCCCTCTACGACGTGGCGGTCGGGCCCGACCCTGCCAAGGGAGAGGCGCGGGGGCACGCCAAGGGGATCGTCGCCATCGGCGACATCGCGACCGGCGTGGTGGCGCTGGGCGGCTGGGCTCGGGGTCTTCTGGCCATCGGTGGGCTGGCCACCGGCGTGATCAGCTTCGGGGGCGCCTCGATCGGCGTCTTGCTGGCCGTCGGCGGTCTGGCCATCGGCGGCCTCTCGATGGGCGGAGCGGCCGTCGGCCTGGTGGCGGTGGGTGGCGGGGCCGCGGGCGAGTACGCGTGCGGCGGCGGCGCCATCGGCGCCCACGTCATCAGCGCCGTGGAGCGCGACGCGGAGGCCGAGGCCTTCTTCCGGGAGCACCACATCGAGGCCCTGTGCCCGCCGCTCTTGCAGCGGGGCCGCCGGCGCCGATAGCGCCGGCCGTCGCGGGGTCGCCTCGTGGCCGCGGGATCAGGGGCCCAGCCAGGAGTGGGTGGGCACCGCTCCGGTCAGCCCGGGCGGCTCGGTCAGCGACCGGGGAGGGGGCAGGTCGGCGCTGGCGGCGAGGGTGAGCAGGAAGGGGCCGAAGCGTCGCCAGTGGCCGGGGAACCGTGTCCCCTCGACGGCCGTCACCACCAGCCGAAACCACCCCTCGGCAGCGGCCTCCTGAAGCAGCTCCACCTCGACGCTTCGGGTGTCGCGCCGGAGCCCGGTCCGAAGCACCTTGAGCGCCGACTCCTTGGCCGACCAGATCAGGTTGGCGAGCACGGCCTGCGCCTCCGGTCCCCCCGCCTGCCAGACCACCCGCTGCTCCTTTTCGGTGAGGAAGTCGGCCACGAAGCCCGTGCTCCGCTCCTCGACCAGCTCGAGATCGCAGCCCACGGACAGCCCCGGGCCGGCCACCAGGCAGACGGCCCAGCCGGCCCGGTCGGTCATGGACATCGACACCGGCGCCGGGGAGCCGTCGAGGCGAGGCGCGGGCGCCCCATCCGGGGCCACGCCGATCTCGATCCGGGCCAGGTCGAGGGGCGCGTCCGGGAGGCCGAGGCGGCGGGCGATGGCACGCTTGGCCGTGAAGCGCCCCAGCAGGAACTCGTCGTGACGCTTCTTGAAGCGCATCCGGGCGGCACGCTCCGCCTCGCGGGCGGTGAGGAAGACACCCGTGTCCGGGAGATCCGCTTCTCCCTGTGAGAGCCAGACCGGTTGCATGGGGACGCTCATCGAGACCTCGGGCCTCCCGGGCCGCGGCCCGGCCCGGAACCGCGTTAGCATAGCCGTCATGGAAGAGCTGTGGGCGAACCCGCTGGCGCGCGTGGTGGTGGGCCTGGTGGTCCTGGCCGTCCTCTGGGGCCTCGTGTCTCGGCTCTTGAGAAGGAGGCCCAAGACGTCCGCCTACCACGTGCGGGTGCGCTGCCCGAGCTGCGGATGGCAGGGAGCGGTGGGCAAGTACAACCGGCGCTGCAGCGCCTGCAACAGCACCCAACTGATCTCGCTGGATTGATGCCGGCGGTCGGCTCCGGGCCGCCCGCCGGGCACGGGTGAGGGTGGGGGTGATAAGCCAATGGGAACATTATGAAACATTTTTTAAACTTCCTCCCGCCAAGGGAGGGGAGTTTATGGATAAAAACTAGAGAACCTTTGCCGGAAAGGGAAAGGCATATGGAAATGATATCGA
>CAZNNH010000065.1:0-30562 GCA_964574335.1 uncultured Acidobacteriota bacterium
GGCAGCGGCCCTACCAGCTCCTGACCTCCCGCGGCTGCCCCTACCCGTGCAGCTACTGCTGCGTGGGCGAGATCTACGGGCGGCGCTGGCGCGCCCGCTCCCCGGAATCCGTGATCGCCGAGATCCGCCACTTCATCTCGCGCTACGGCAACCCGACCTTCGAGATCGACGACGACAACTTCACCCTGGGCCTGAAGCGGGCCAAGGAGCTGTGCCGGGCGATGGGGGAGATCCCGGACCTGCCCGGCTGGTGCTGCCCGAACGGGATCCGCGGCGATCGAATGGACCCGGAGCTGGCGGCCCTGATGCGAGAGGCGCGCTGCGACACGGTCGCCTTCGGCGTCGAGTCGGCGGTGGAGTCGGTGCTGCGGGCCAACCAGAAGCGGGAGTCGCTGCTGGCGATCCGGCAGGCGGCGGCCACCTGTCGCGCCTACGGGATCAAGACCTGGGGCTACTTCATCATCGGGTTGCCCGGAAGCACCTTCGCCTTCGACCTGGAGTCGGTGCGCTTCGCCGAGGACGGACCGTTCGACGGCCGCATCTACAACCTCTTCATCCCCTATCCCGGCACCTCCTCCTGGGACTGGGTGAAGCGGAACGGACGCTTCCTGCGCGACTATCGCAACACCCTCCACTTCGGCGAGCAGGCGACCCCGGTGTTCGAGACCGCCGATTACCCGGGGGCGGAGCGGACGCTGCTGCACCAGATCACCGAGACCTCGCTCCATCGGCTCCCTGATGCCGTGATCGAGGCGCTCCGCGAGCCGGCGCGGAGAGAAGAGCCGGCCGCCTGCGTGGTCGAGGCCGATACCTTCCTGCCCGAAGCGCGCCGGCTCCTGCTCGGGCGAATCCGGGCGTCGGGGGTCCGGATCGCCGATCGGGATCCCGGGGCGGAGGTCACGCCCTCCTCGGACCGCGATGACGCGGCACAGCTCGTGGTCCGCCCTCGCTCGCGAACCGGGAAGCTGGGCACCGCTGCCCGGATCCTCTCATTCCTGCGTGGTCGTCGGGAGAGCGTCCTGTTCGTGCCCCACACGCCGCTCTTCCGGCTCCTGTTCCTGCTCTCCGGCTGCCGTCTGGTGGTCTTCTACGATCGCTCCGGCGCGTTCTCCGCGGCGAGTCGCCTCGCCGCGCTGGGCCGGCTCCCGCGCCACCTGGCCCGGGCGCTCGGGCGTGATGGGGGGCGGATCGAGGCGGGCGCCGATCGGCACGCCGTCGGGGCCGACGAGGGCGCTGGCTCCTGGGGACACGTGGTCACCTATCTCCTGAAGATCACCGGGCGCAAGGCTCGACGCCTCGTGCGGCTCGGTCACAACGGGCTCGGCGCCGAGGCCATCGCGGAGCGGGCCGTCGGGCCTTGACCGTCACCCGGCTGCTCGAGGTCAACGGCGTCGGCTCGCTGGTGGGCGGGGTCGAGCGCACACTGCAGGTGGTCGGGCGTGAGCTCCTGCGTCACGGGGTGCAGCTACGTCACGTCTACCTGCACCCACTGGAGGCCGGTCAGCCCGCCCTGCTCCCCGAGGTCCCCTACGACGTCCTGGCCGACCTCTCGCCGCACAACCACCAGCAGGCGGTGCGCCAGAGCTTCCAGGCCGGTCGGCGCCTGGCGCTGGAGCGTCTCTCGGAGATCCTGGCCGAGTTCCGCCCCGACGTGATTCACCTGAACAACGTCTACTCCCCGGCCCCCTTGCTCGATGCCGTGAAGGGGATACCGGTGGTGCGCACCGTGCACGACTACCGTTTCCTCTGCTCCCGGCTGACCAAGCTCTTGCCTTCGGATGGCGGACGGTGCCGGACGCCGCCGGGCGTCCGCTGTCTGCTGAGGCGGTGCGTGCCGGTGGGCCGCGACCCCACGCCGGTCCTGGATTTCCTCGCTCTCCTGCTGGAGCTCGAGCACTATCGGGATCTCCCCTTCCTGATCGCCAAGAGCCGCCACATGAAGAGGGTCCTGGTCCAGGCGGGCATCCCCGCCCCGTCGGTGACCGTGATCCCCTGCTGCATCCCCCTGCCCGAGCTGCCGGGCCCGGGCCACCCGCGCGAGGAGTGGATCCTGTACGCCGGCCGCCTTTCTCCGGAGAAGGGGGTCGACCGCTTGCTCGGGGCCGTCGCCCTGCTGCCGGGGCGGTGGCGACTGAAGATCGCCGGCCAGGGCCCCGAGGAGGAAGGCCTGCGGCGCCTTGCCGAGCGACTGGGGGTGGCGGAGCGCGTCGACTGGCTGGGCCATCGCTCCTACGAAGAGCTGGGCCGGCTCTATCGCGAGGCGCGCCTCCTGGTGGTGCCTTCGGTCTGGGACGAGCCTTTCGGCCTGGTGGGCCTGGAGGCCATGGCGCACCAGCTACCGGTGGTCGCCTTCGACGTCGGGGGCGCTTCCGAGTGGCTGCGGGACGGTCAGGTGGGAATGCTCGTCGAGCCGGACTCCCCGCGCTCGTTGGCGGGAGCGATCTCCACCCTCCTCGAGGACCCGGCGCGGACCCAGGCCCTGGGCGAAGCCGGCCGGCGGCTGGTGTCCGAGCGGTTCTCACCCGAGCGCGTCGCCGTCGACTTCCTGGCCTACCTGGGCCAGGTCGTCGCCGCGGCACCGGTGGCTCGTGGCTGACATGACCGGATCCCCTCCCCACGACGCCGAGTGGGGGCCGAGCGCCGTCTCCTGGCGAAGACGGCTGCTCCGTCTGGCCCGGGACCACCGGGCCCAGGCCCTGCTGCTGTTCCTGGCCGTCTCCTGGCCGGTGAAGTTCGGCGGCTCGACGGACATCGCCTCGGTGCCCTACGCCGGCGCTCTGTCCTCCGACTTCTCGAGCTTCGTCTGGTACTTCTGGCATCTGAAGGAGGCGCTGCTCGGCCACCGGGAGCTTCTGTTCTCGGACCAGCTCTTCTACCCGCTGGGCCTCCACCTGATCCGCCAGGACTGGGCGCCGGTACCGGGCCTCTTGGCCCTGCCCTTCCAGCTCCTGGGCCCGATCGCGGCGGTCAACGGCGAGCTGTTCCTGGCCTTCGTCCTGTGCGGGTTCTTCACCTATCTGTTGGCCCACCACCTCTGTCGCCATCGCGGCTACGCCCTACTGGCCGGCTTCGTCTTCGCCTACTGCGACTTCCGGATCTCCAAGGCGGCGGGCCACGTCAGCCAGGCCAACCAGCAGTTCCTCCCCCTCTACCTCTACTGGCTGGTCCGCTTCGCGGAGCAGGGACGGGCGCGTTTCGCCGCCTGGGCCGGCGTGTCGGTGGCCCTGGCCACGTTCTGCAGCCCCTACCAGCTCGTCTACGCCGTGCTGCTCACGCCGTGCTTCTACGGCTATCGGCTGGCCGCGGCGGCGGCGGGCCGCCGGGGCCGTGAGCTGGTGGCCATGATCCGTTTCGGTGTGATCGCCGGGGCCGTCGCCGCGCTCCTGGCGAGTCCCCTGGTGATCAGCCAGTGGGAGGTGTTGTGGCGGGGCGAGGCCGGCTACGAGCAGGTGGCGCAGGCCCGCGCCCGCCCCTTCTTCTCTCTGGATCTGCTCTCCCTGGTGGCGAGCGCCTTTCGCCTTCCGGGGAAGGGCCTGTTGTCCGCCGAGGGGGGCCTGGGCTTCATGGGCTATTCCACGCTCCTGCTCTTCGTCGCCAGCCTGGTCCTTCTCCCCAGGCGTTTCGGGGCCGGCGTCTGGGCCTTCACGGCTCTCGTGTTCCTGTGGCTCTCGATGGGGGGGTGGCTGGTGGCCGGCGGTCAGGTCCTGGGCCCGCTTCCCGTGACGGGGCTGCTGCAGTCGCTGCCGGTGCTGCGCGGCGCCACGGTTCCCTCACGCTACGTGTCGGTGACGGTCCTGTGCGTCGGCCTCTGCATAGCGGTGACGGGCGCTGCCTGGGAGCGGCGGCGGCCCGGAGCGCAGAGGGCGGTCCGCTGGGCCGCCGCCGGCCTCATCGTGATCCCCTGCGTGGAGCTGTGCCTCCCCTACGGAATCCAGTTGATGGCCTGGGGCCGGGACCGACACCCGCGGGGGCTCCCACCCATCCCGCTCGAGGTGGTGGCTGGCGGAAGGGACCAGACGATCCTGTACGTGCCTCCGGTGTGGGAGACCAACCGGCGGAGCATCGGTCCCAGCCTCTTCCCACGGAGTCGCTTCGTTGCCCTGACCCGCCACCAGGGAAGCGTGCCGGACGGGATGGGCGATGCGATCCCGGCCGGGACGCTCGAGTACTTCGAGCGCCTTCCATTGCTCAGAGACCTGGTGCTGCTGGGACGTGCGAGCTCCCTGCCCCGGGCCCGGCCCATCCGGCGGTCGGCCCCCGCCGACGCCCGCTACGTGGCGCGGCGGCTCGGTATCCGCTACGTGGTCGCCGACCTGGGTCTCCCGGGTCTCTTCCTTCGCCCCCAAGCGCCCCGCCTCGATCCCCACGCCGTGGAAAGGGCCGTCGAGTACCTCGGCTCGGTGCTGAGGCTCGAGGAGGTGGCCCGTACGCCCGACGCCGTGTACTGGCGGGTGGCCGAGGCGCCCGATGAGGCTCCCAGGAGCATCACCTTCCGCCGCGAGGGCTCATGGGTGCACCTCGGACCCGGCTGGCAGCGGTCGGTCAGCCCGAGCGGATGGTGGGCTCGGCTGCCGTGGCGGGGCGGGCGGCCCGGGGTGTTGCTCTTGCCCAGCCCGTCGGGCGCGGGGGAGTTGACGCTGTTGGCCCGTTGCCGGCCCCGCCCCTGCACCGTCAGCCTGCGGGCGAACGGAAAGGCGCTGGGGAAGGCGAGGGTGGCCTCGAGCTGGCGGAACCTCCGCTTTCCGCTCCCGCGCCTGGGTTCTGGCGGTCAGCTCTTCCGACTGGAGCAGCGCCCCGAGCTGCAGGACGGGCCGCCGGGCTTCCCGGTGGGCCAGACCGAGACCCGCTCGCCGGTGCCGATCGAGGTGTCGAGCTTCGGGCTTATGGCCGGCGACGACTCCAGCGTGACGGTCGATGGCATGGAGCGGGGCCTCAGGCGGAGAGGCCACAATTTGGTGGTGATCGACCCCCAGACCGGGCAGGTACGCGAGTCGCGCTCGTTCGACCTGGTCGACGATCTGAGCGGCACCGCCGGGGCGCGGCTGGTGGCGTTCATCCGGAGGATCCCGGCCGGCCAGATCGTGTGTGACTCGGTCCGAGACGATGGCTCGCTGAACGTCACCGACCAGGTGGTGGCGGCCCTCCGATCGATCGGTGCTCGCGGCCGGCTGCGGTACCGCCACTCCTATGCCGTGGTCGGCGTCAAGGGCGCCCGACCCGGCACGGCAGTCGAGCGCGTTTCGCGGCGGCCGGTGCACATCCGGCTGGATCAGGCGCTCGAGCTGCAGAGCGTCCGGATCGAGCCGGCTTCAGGGACGTGACCGGTCCCCTTCCTCACCGGTGACGCCATACCGTACGAACCGCTCCTGCATCAGGTGGCCTACGCAGAAAGGGAGGATCCCGTAGCCTTCCGAGTACCAGCCGCAGTTGCGCCCCGGCCGGCTCATCAGCACCAGAGGCAGCAGGCCATCCCGTGCCTCGACGGCGAGCGGCCGCAGACGGCGCTCGAGGTCCGGGTTCAGGCGGTTCTCCGGCGCTGCGATCTCCGGCCGGACGACGAGGGAGCCGCCCGGCAGGTCTGGCTGGGAGGCCAGCAGGTAGCGTGCCCCTGACCGCTCCATGTAGTAGCGGAAGCCCCATTCCCCGGTGAAGTAGACGCCGGGCTTCTCCACGTACTGCCGGGCATAGGCCCGATACGATCCGGCCCAGGCGTAGTCGGAGACCGAGCAGGCGAGGGCCAGGGAGGCGCAAAGACCGGCGGCCGTCGCCAGCCGGCGGGGCCGGAGCAGCTCCGGGTACTGGTGGACGAACGTCACCAGCAGGAACGGGATCAGAACCAGCAGGTTGCGGACGCACGCGAACAGGCCCATCACCACCAGGCTGGCCAGCACCGCCACGCCCAGGAGGGAGACGAGCGGGTCCGGGTGCGGATCGGGGCCTTGGCGGCGAAGCAGCGCCACCGCCGTGGTGGTCCCGCTGCGGAGCAGATCGTAGACCAGGACCAGGCCGGCGGTCGCATAGAGCATGCCGAGGAGCAGGTTCGCCGTGTCCATCTGGCGTCTCTGGCTCAGCACGGCCAGGGTACCGATCGGAGCCAGAAGCGCCCACCGTCGCCAGGGGACCCGGTCCGCCACGGCGATCACGAGGAAGCCGAGGCAGCCGCCCAGGAACGCCAGGTAGGCCACGCAGCTCAGGAGCAAACGATCTCCCGTCATCTCCAGGAATCCTGCGGAGCGCAGGAAGGGCGACACGCCCCATAGGTGGCGGGCGGCCAGCTCGTAGAGCGCCAGCGCGCCGAACGGGAAGAGGGCCGCGAGGGTCAGGCGGCGCGAGCCGCGGCCGCGGGCCCAGGCGTAGCCCAGAACGACCACGGGCAGCAGCAGGCCACGGAACTGGGTGAGCGCAGAGAGGCTGGCCAAGAGCGCGGCCCGAGCCGCTGCGGTGCGGGTGCCGGCCTCCAGCAGGTCGAGGAAGGCGTCGAGGGCGAGGACGAAGAAGGCCAGGAAAGGCACGTCCGTCATCAACGTGTGGGAGCTGACCACGAAGGGCGGCGAGACGGCGATCAGCAGGCTCACCGGGAAAGCGTGCGGTGTCAGGCGCCGGAGCAGGCGAAAGAGGCCGTAGACGGACAGGAAGGTGAAGCCGGCGTAGGCGGCATGGAAGGGGAGCTCGGAGGCGTGGCCCAGACCCCAGCGCAGGAGCGCCAGGCAGGCGAGGGTCAACGGTGGGTGCTGGGTCTGGTCGACCAGCGGGGTCTCCCGGCCGAACAGCGGGGCCGAGCGAGCCAGGAACGTGGCGGGAGAGTCGACCAGCTCCCCGGCCAGACGGACGTACACCTCGTCGTCGATGTGGAAGGCCTGGTCGAGGAAGGGTACCGTCCCGGCGAGGGTGACGAGGAAGAGGACGATCAGCGCGCGCCTGCCGGACGGGCCACCTGTTTGGCGATCCCTCACAGCCGTGGAGTCTAGCGGGCGAGCGTGTTGCATTGCCAACCGCCCCTAGACCAGGATGCGCCGATGCCGGACCTGACCGATGCCGACGCGCGGTCGATCGCGCGCGACCTGTATGGGATCGAGGCCGAGGCGCAATCCCTTCCCGGAGAGCTGGACGACAACTTCTGCCTCTCCGCACGCGACGGGCGGCGGCTGGTGCTGAAGGCGATGAACCCCGCCCGCGAGCGAGGGCTGGTCGAGCTGCAGTGCACCGCCCTGCGGCGAATCGCGGAGCGGGCGCCGGCGCTGCCGGCTCCCAGGGTCGTGCCCACGGCTGACGGAAGCTGGGTGAGCTCGATCCCCGGCCCGGATGGCGTTCCCCGTCTGGTCTGGGCCCTCACCTGGCTCCCGGGAACGCCCCTCGCCGAAGCCCGGCCTCGCTCTCCCGAGCTGCTTCACGGCCTGGGGCGGCTGCTCGGCGAGCTGGACCGGGTGCTTCTGGGCTTCGAGCACGGCGCCGCCCACCGCGACTTCAAGTGGGACCTGGCCCGTGCGGCGTGGATCCGCGACGCGCTTGATCACCTGGCCGAGCCACGGCGGCGGGCCCGGATCGAGAGGGTGCTGGCACGGTACGAGTCGGAGGTGGTGCCCGAGCTCCCGCGGCTGCGCCGATCGGTCATTCACGGCGACGCCAACGACCACAACGTCCTGGTGGGCGCGCCACGTGTCTTCCCCCGCCCGGTCGCGGGGCTGCTGGACTTCGGCGACCTGCACCTCGGGCTGCTGGTGGCGGAGCCGGCGGTGGCCGCAGCCTACGCCCTGCTGGGCCAGGAGGACCCCCTGGCCGCCGCGGCGGCCGTGGTCTCGGGCTACCACCGCACGCTACCCCTGGACGAGGCGGAGATCGCCCTCCTCTTCCCGCTGATCCGGGCGCGCCTCGCGGTCAGCGTGACCAACTCGGCGATGCGGGCCAAGGAAGCGGCCGCCGATCCGTACGTGACGGTGAGCGAGGCCCCCGCCTGGGAGGCGCTCGAGCGGTTGGACGGCGTCCACCCGCGCCTCGCCCACTACGCCTTCCGCGAGGCCTGCGGCCTGCCGCCGGTCCCCGGCAGCGCGGCGACCTTGGGCTGGCTCGGCGACGCCGAGGTGGCGTCGGTTCTCGACCTGGACCTTCGGACTGCGCCCTGCCGGGTGCTCGACCTGTCGGTGGGCAGCCTCTTCCTCGGGGCCGACCCGGCCGCCGCGGAGACCGGTCCCCTGACCGGTCGCATCCTCGACGCGCTGCGGCAGGCGGGGGCCGAGGTCGGGGTGGGACGCTACGACGAGGCGCGCGGCCTCTACCTCTCGCCCCTCTTCGGGGCGGGCGGGCGAGTCGACGACGAGAGGCGCACCATCCACCTCGGCATCGACCTCTTCGTGGAGGCGGGGGCCACGGTCCGGGCGCCGCTTCCGGGCGTGGTGCACGCCCGCGCCCACAACACGGCGGATCAGGACTACGGTCCGCTCCTCGTCCTCCGTCACCAGACCGGCGACGGGGTGGTGTTCTTCACGCTCTACGGCCACCTCACCGAAGAGACACTCGGGACCCTCTCGGTGGGTCAGGAGGTCGCGGCCGGTCAGGCCATCGCCCGTGTCGGTCGCCCGCCCACGAACGGCGGCTGGCCACCGCACCTGCACTTCCAGGTGATCCTCGACCTGCTGGAGCGGGGGACCGACTACCCGGGCGTCGCCTTCGCCAGCCAGCGGGCGGTCTGGACCGGCCTGTCGCCGGACCCGAACCTGCTTCTCAGGATCCCGCCCGAGCGCTTTCCCGCCCCCGCCCCCGCCGCTGCCGAGACCCTCGCCGTGAGACGCCGCCGGCTCGGCCCCAACCTCTCCGTCTCCTACCGGCGGCCGCTCAAGATCGTGCGTGGCTTCGCCCAGCACCTGTTCGACGACGTCGGCCGTGCCTACCTGGACGTCTACAACAACGTCCCCCTGGTTGGCCACTCCCACCCGCGCGTGGTCCGGGCGGCGCAGGAGCAGCTCGGCCTGCTCAACACCAACACCCGCTACCTCCACGACACCGTCCTGCGCTACGCCGAGCGGCTGACCCGGCGCCTGCCCGAGCCGCTGCGCGTCTTCTACTTCGTCAACTCCGGTAGCGAGGCCAACGAGCTGGCGCTGCGGCTTTGCCGTGCCGCCACCGGTGGCCACGACGTGATCGTCCTGGAGCACGCCTACCATGGCCACACCACCACGCTCGTGGACGCAAGCCCCTACAAGTTCGCGGGGCCGGGTGGCAGCGGGCGCAAGGAATGGGTGCATGTCGCCCCGCTGCCCGACACCTACCGCGGCCCCTACCGGAGGGAGGACCCCCTGGCCGGGCCGAGGTACGCCCGGCACGTGAGCCGGCTGGTCTCCGAGATCCAGGCCATGGGCCGCGGCCTGGCCGCGTTCCTGGCCGAGACCTTGCCCAGCGTCGCCGGCCAGGTCGTCTTCCCGCCGGGCTACCTGAGCGACGTCTACCGAGACGTCCGGGCGGCGGGTGGCGTGTGCATCGCCGACGAGGTGCAGACCGGCTTCGGGCGCCTGGGATCGCACTTCTGGGGGTTCGAGGGGCAGGGTGTGGTGCCCGATGTCGTCGTCCTCGGCAAGCCGATCGCCAACGGCTTCCCGCTCGGCGCGGTGATCACCACCCGCGAGATCGCGGCGGCGTTCGACAACGGCATGGAGTTCTTCAGCACCTTCGGCGGCAACCCCGTGGCCTGCGCCGCCGGCCTGGCCGTCCTCGACGTGGTGGAGGGCGAGGGGCTCCAGGGACGGGCCGGGCGCACGGGCCGCTCCCTGCTCGAGGGCCTGCGGCGGCTCCAGGAGCGCCATGCCCTGATCGGCGACGTGCGCGGGTCCGGCCTCTACCTCGGCGTCGAGCTGGTGCGCGACCGATCGAGCCTGGAGCCCGCCGCCGACGAGGCGGCCTACGTGGTCGACCGGCTGCGCGAGCGGGGAGTGCTCACCGGGACCGACGGCCCGTTCCACAACGTCCTCAAGCTGCGTCCCCCGCTGGTCTTCTCGGAGAGGGACGTCGCCCGGTTCCTGGAGACGCTGGACGGGGTGCTCTCGGAGGACGGCGCCCGTCCCTGAGGCTGGCGCCGGTGAGGCGGCTCACGCGGCTCTCGGGGTAGACTCGGCTTCTCCATGAGCGCCCCGATCCAGCCCCCGCATGCGATCGGCCCACGTTTGTCGGCCGCGCAGCTAGCCGAGGCGTTGGAGCGATTCCCGAGCTGCCGGATCGGCCAGTACCCGACGCCGCTCGTACCTCTGGAGCGGCTCGGCCGAGAGCTGGGCCGGCCGGTCCTCGTGAAGCGGGACGATCAGCTCGGGCCGCTTCTCGGAGGTAACAAGACCCGCAAGCTCGAGTACCTGCTGGCCGAGGCCCATCGGCGCGGCTTCAAGCGTGTGGTCACTGCAGGGGGGGTGCAATCGAACCATGTCCGCCTGACGGCGGCGGCCGCGCGGCTCCAGGGACTGGAGCCCCATCTCTTGTTGCTGGGCGAGCGCCCGGCGAGGGCCACCGCCAACCTGCTCCTCGACGAGCTGGTGGGAGCGGAGCTGCACTTCGTCCCGTCCACCAGGAGCCCGCGCCGTCCCGGGCGGTTCGCCGAGATGGACGCGTTCCTTCGGCAGGTCGCCGCCGAGGAGGTGGGCGAGCACTACTTCATCCCGATCGGGGGCTCCACCTGGCTCGGAAGCCTGGGCTACGCCCGCGCCGCCCTCGAGATCGACGAGCAGGTCCGGCAAGCCCAGCTCCGGGACCCGTGGCTGATCGTGGCCGCCGGGTCCGGCGGCACCGTGGCCGGGCTGCTGGCTGGGCTCTTCCTGCTGGGATCGAGCGTTTGCTTGATCGGCATCGACATCGGCGGGCTGTGGACGGACTTCCCCGAGCACATCTGCGCTGACGCCAGCGCCATCTGCGCGCAGCTCGGCTCACCCTGTGAGCTTCACCCGGCGCAGCTTCCCCTTGTCCAGGGTCGCTATCAGGGGTCGGGCTATGCCGTGCCCACGCCGGAGAGCGAGGCCGCCCTCCGACGCCTGGCCCGCACCGAGGGCCTGCTGTTGGACCCCACGTACACGGCCAAGGCCTTCGCCGCGCTTCTCGATCTCGCCGCCCGTGGCGAGCTGGGCGCCGACTCCCCGGTCATCTTCCTCCACACCGGAGGCCTTCCCGGCGTCTTCGCCTGAGGAAGGCCGAGTCCTCGTCTCCGGCGCCGCGGCCAGAATCGTCTCGAGCTCGCGGATCGCCGCGGAGACTGCCGGGACCAGATCGCCGGGGGACGCGCATGCCGTCAGACCCTCGACGGTACGAAGGACGGAATCGTCGTCCCAGGCCACCACCCGGGCCCCCGCGAGGAGACCCCGGCAGAACGGTGTGCGCTCAGCCTGCGGGAGCGCGGCCGCCGTCGCCTGCAGCTCCTCCGGAGTCCGGCTGCCGTCCCACAGGTCGTAGCTGGTCTCCCAACCCAGGCCGACGAAGAGGGCGGCCCGGGTCGGCTCCGAGAGGGTCCGGAATCGCTGGAGCCTCCGCTCGATCCTCGGGCCGTAGCGCCATCCCGCCAGGCGTCCCAGGCCGATGGCGAACGGCATCCTCTCGGCGGGGCCGAGGCTCTCGATCAGTGCCTCGTAGACCGAGAACCGGCCCGTGAAGGACAGGTTGAAGCCCCGCCCGAGCCCGGCCACGAAGGCCGGCCACAGGTCCTCGGGCACCTCTCGCCGGTGGCCGTCGAGGATCGCGCCGAGGGTAGAGACGTACTGCGGTGTCGTCTTCCGCCAGAAGAACGGCGCTTCGACCTCCAGAAGGTGGACGAGACCCTGGCCGTAGTTCTCGTAGAAGCGGCCCCGCAATTCCCCGGGGATGCGCTCGGCCAGCGCCAGCGAGCCGAGCTTTCCCAGCCCGCCGTACTCGAGGCCGCGCCTCTTCTTGCCATGCTCGATGGCGCGCAGCACGGCATCCGCGGGGGCACCAAAGGCGATCAGCGTCGGCCAGAGCTGCTCGTCGAAGAAGTAGGTGTGAGGCTCTCGCACGGGGGCGACCTGGTCGACCCGATCGAACGTCGAGTCGGCGACCTTGATGGCCGACAGCCAGTCGAAGGCCTTGTCCGAGGACCCGACGTAGTCGAGGGCACGGGCCCATTCGCGGGTGCTCCCGAGGGCCAGGAGCTGGCCGTAGTTGACCAGGCCGGTCAGGGTCAGGGTCGCCGCGATCACGACCCCGAGGATCCTCGACCACCGACTCCCGATGTCGGCGAGCTCCTGCAGGCCCACGGCGGCCAGCAGGATCAAGACGAAGTGAACGGGGATCACGTACCGGTAGCCGTCGGGGCTCCTCTCGAGATCGAACCCGCTGAGGCCGACGGCCAGCAGGTAGAACCCGATGTGGGCCAGGAGGAGCCCGCCCAGCTCGGCCCGCTCGCGCCGGGCGAGGTCGCCGGCCTCGGCGGCTCCGGCCAGGCGCCGGACGCTCCACCAGGCGGCGACGCCGCTGCCGGCCAGAAGGGCCAGGAGATAGGCTGCGTCGAGGGAGTCGCTCCGGAAGAAGAAGGACTCGGGCAGGTAGCGGCCGAGGAGGAAGGCCACGCGCTGGGTGATCTCGGCCAGCGACTGCCCGGCGAACCAGTACCACACCGAGCGACCGCCGATCCGGAGTGGCGGACCCTGGGGCTGGAGGGTCTGGACCAGGCGCGGGGCCATCGCCAGGAGGAAGGTGCCGCAGAAGACCAGGGCCTCGCGGCGGCGGGGTCGGAGCTCGGAGCGGACGGCCAGCAGGGTTGCCATGGCGGCCAGGGCGGCCGCGAATGTGTAGGAATAGAAGAGGCCGAGGCCACTCACGAGGCCCAGGGCGGCGTGCCGCGCCAGACCGCCCCGCGGGCCCGACAGCAGCAGCAGGTAGGCGATGAAGGCGAAGACGAGCACCTCGGAGTGCTGGTAGATGGGGATGAGGGCGGTCCTCACGATCGACGGCGGTGCCAGGATCAGCAGGCCGGCCCCGGCGAAGCCGGCGAACCGCCCGGCGAACCGAAAGAGGAGCAGGTAGGCCGCGCCGAGCATCAGCAGGTGGATGGTGAGGGAGCTGAGCTTGACGGCCAGGAGGGTGTCGCCGAGGAGGAGGAAGAAGGGGGAGCCGACGACCGCCAGGACCAGGACCTCGCCCGAGTGCCGCATGTCCTGGTACTCGAGGAACGGCATCCGCAGACCTTGAACGAGGTCTCGAATGGCGGTGCCGGTGTGGTACTCCTCGAAGAACGAGAACGCGTCGACGGCGAAGAGCAGCAGCAGGAGCCGGCTGAGCAGAAACAGGCCGGTCAGGAGGCCGAGGTCACGCAACCACCGATGCCTCCAAAGCGGAAATCGGAGGCCCCGAAAGATCCTAGACAAGGGGCCCTAGACTAGCATGTGCTTCAGGAGGGACTCGGACGGTCGCCGGTCTCTGCCAGCTCGTCGGCGGGAGGGGCGGCCGATCGTGCACCATGCCGACCCTGACCGTCGACGGCCGTCGCTACCTGCTGCGGGAGCAGATCCGCCCCGCAGTACACCTGGCGATCCTGCTGGGATGCGCCCAGACGTGGCGTTGGTGGAACGCCTGGCTCCTGGCGGGAGCGCTGCAGGTGGTCACCGTCGTGTACCACCTCGTCATCGTCAGGAAGAACCCCGCGGTGCTCGATGCCCGGGGGACGAAGCACGCGGACGTCAAGAAACGAGATCGTGTCTACCTCGTCTTCCTGGGGTTGTTCGGGGCCGGCGCGCCGGTGGTCGCCGGTCTCGACGCGGGCGCCCCCGGCTGGACGGGTGCGGTGCCCGGCATCGCCGCAGGCGGGGCCCTGCTGCTCCTCGGCTTCGTCGGCACCACCTGGGCGATGGCGGTCAACGCCCACTTCGAGGTCGGGGTGCGCATCCAGACGGACCGCGGCCACCGGGTGGTCGACGACGGGCCGTACCGGCTGGTCCGTCATCCCGGGTACGCCTTCGGCCTGCTCGCTCTCGGGTCGGTCCCGCTGCTGCTGGGATCGACCTGGGCGTGGCTTCCCATCGGTGGCCTGGCCCTGACGACCCTCGCCCGCACGACGTTCGAGGACCGGACCTTGCGCGCCGAGCTGCCGGGCTACCAGGCTTATGCCCAGGTGGTCCGATACCGGCTGGTCCCCGGGGTGTTCTAGAGAGCGGGTCCCCTCAGAAGGCGGCCGGATAGCAGGTTGAGCGATACGACCCGAGGCCGCGCCAGACGTGGCCCGTCGAGAGCAGGACGTCGATCTGATCGTTGAACTCGTTGGTGTTCTTGACCTGAATCTCTTCACCGTCCCAGCGCGCGCACAAGCCGCGCCGGGTCAGGATCTCGACCAAGCCCTGAATGTAGGCGTTCTCGTCCAGGACGAACGGGAAGTCGGTACTCGGGGCCGTGTTGCGGGTGTCGAAGATGTCGGGGCGGGTGTCGATCAGCTCCTGGATGGCGCTGTCCACCTCGCCCAGCAGCCGCGGATCCTCCCGGCCGCAGGCCATCTCGTGGCTGGGGGGCAGCGAGCAACCGGGTGTCGGGGGCAGCGAGGCCGTCTGCTTCGGGAAGGTAGCCGGGTTGCAGGTGGCGGTGTAGGAGCCCTCTCCACGCCGGATGTGGCCGGTGGAGAGCTCGATATCGTACTGGTCGTTGAAGTCGTTGGTGTTCTTGACCGCCACCTCCTCGCCGTCGAACATGGCGCAGAACCCCATCGCCTCCAGGTTCTCGACCACGCCCACATAGTACCGACCGATGCTGAGGATCCGGTAGCCACCGCCTCCCCGCTGATCGGTCAGGTCGAAGATCTCGGGGTTGGTCTGGACCAGTTGGTTGATGGCTTGATCGACCTCGTCCAGGAAGCTCGGGAAGTCCCGGCTGCAGTCGTCGACGACGTCGTCGGGCACGAAGCCCAGGTCGCAGGAGGTGCCGAAGTGCGGCGTCGGGGACGGCGAGGGGGTGGGGGTCGGGGTGACGGTGTCGGTCGTGGCCGTCGGATCGGAAGTAGCCGTCGCCGCCGGGGTGGCGCTGCTTCCCGCGGGGTTTCCGCCGCCGCCCCCGCAGGCCAGGGCGACGACCATCGAACCGGCGAGGGCCCATCGAGCTGAAGCTCCAAGCGGGTCATTCCTCACGGGTGCACCTCCACGCTGTTCCGGGCGCCCGCCATCGGGCGTCTCCGACCCCCGTATTATGCCGCAGCCCGCCAGATCCGCCAGGGAATAGTGGCGGCGGCTGCCGCCCAGCCTCGAGCCGCCGGCGGCCCGGTCAGTTGTCCCGGCAGCTCTGCCCGGCGCACCCGCGTAGCGCGGCCAACCGGCCGGCGAGCCGGTCCACCAGGTCGGGGTCGACCCCGATCGCCATCAGGTTGTCGAGCTCGTAGGGATCGCTGACCAGGTCGTACAGCTCCCGCTCGCCGTTGTCGTACTCCGCGTAGACGTGGTCCTCGCTGCGGACGCCGAGCCAGGGCGGGCTGTAGACGGGGGTGCCGGTGCCGACGCTCTGGGCCAGCACGTCCTGGCGCCAAGTCGCCGGCTCGCCCTGCAGCAGCGGCACCAGCGAGCGGCCGTCCACCGAGGCGGGGATGGGGGCGCCGGCCAAGGCGAGCAGGGTGGGGGCGAAGTCGATGTTGGCGACCACCTGGTGGACGGTCCGTCCCGGGGTGACGCCGGGACCGAGCACCGCCAGCGGCACGTTGAGCCCCTCGTCGTAGACGAAGGCCTTGCCGCTGGCTAGCCGGTGCTGGCCCTGGAGCACGCCGTTGTCCGAGGTCACCAGCAGCCAGGTGTGGTCGAGCTCGCCGTTTCGCGAGAGGGTAGAGAGCAGGTCGTCGATGAGGTCCCGCACCCCCAGCAGCGAGTCGAGGCGCGCGCGGTAGAACTCGTCGATCCCGGCGATCGCGTCCTCGGAGAGCGGCCTGACCCTGCGGAGCCAGAGCGGCTTGTCGCCGATGTCCGCCTCGTCGAAGGAGGGGGGGCGTGGGGCCGTCTGCCCGGCCGAGGCGCCCTCGTAGCGGGGGGGCGGTATCGCCGGGGCATGAGGCGCGCTGATGCTGACGTAGGCGAAGAAGGGCTGGGTGTCGGTGGCTTCGGTGCGCTCGACGAAGTCGATCAGCCGATCACGAAGCACGTCGGTCTGGTGGTTCTCACCGCCGCCCCGGTACTGGTTGATGGTGCCGTTCTCGTTCAGGGTGTAGGTCTCGTCGTCCGCCACACGGTCGGAGAGTACCCCGACCCACTCGTCCCACCCCGGGGGGATGTAGGTGTCGTCGCCGAGGGGGAAGTTGTTCATGTACTTGCCGAGCAGGGCGGTGCGGTACCCCGCTTGGTGCAGCCAAGGCCCGATGTTGTTCTCGTTGAAGCCGCGGTCCTTGAAGACCTCGTAGGCGCCCAGCGGCGGCCCGTTCTGGAGGATGGTGTGGTTGTGCGCGTACTGTCCGGTCAGGAACGAAGCGCGTGACGGCGCGCACAGCGGGGTCGTCACCACCATGTTGGTGAAGCGCAGCCCCTGCTGGTACAGGGGCGCCATGAAGGCGGCCGAGCTGTGATCGAGGTCGTCGAGGACCACCAGGACCAGGTTGGGCGGCGTCGGTGTGGGCGTGGGCGTAGGCGTTGCCGACGGCGTCGTCGACGGCACCGAGGGGCCGGAGGACGACCCGCCCCCGCCGCAGCCAGCGATCGCGACGCAGAGGGCCAAGAGGTGAAGCACGAGGACGCGTCTGATCACGGCGCAGGTCTCCTTCTTCGCGGCATTTGCGGCCAGAGAGACGCCCAGAATAGGGGTGCCGAATGGTCGAGTCAAGGGCGGCCCCGGGAGCTCCGTCAACCTCACGCTGCTTCTTGGAGGCCAGCTCTCCCTCCGAGGCGGCCTATAATCACCTGCCGGCAGCGGCCCTGTGACGACGGCCAGCGTGCTTCAGGCCCCTCACGCAAGGAGACCCTAGTGATGCAGCGTCAAACACTGTGCGGGCTGGCCGTCCTCCTTCTTCTGTCCCTTCCGGCCGGCGCTGCCGCGGCGGGGCCCGAGGCTTCGTCGCCGGCTTGGCCCTCCATCGACGGCCAGGCGGTGCTGGAGCACGTGAAGGTGCTCTCGTCCGATGCTTTCGAGGGGCGGGCCCCTGGCAGCCACGGCGAGGAGCTGACCGTCGACTACCTCACCGAGCAGCTCGAGAAGATGGGCATCCAGCCGGGCAACCCGGACGGAACCTACATCCAGCAGGTCCCCCTGGTCGGGACCAAGGTCGAGGGCCATCCCTCGCTGACCTTCCAGAAGGACGGCGTCCAACAGCAGCTCGCGTGGCGCGACGACTTCGTGGCCTGGACCAAGCGCGTCGTCGATCAGGTACGGCTCGACGACAGCGAGCTCGTCTTCGCCGGCTATGGGGTGCAGGCGCCCGAGTTCTCCTGGGACGACTTCAAAGGACTCGACGTCAAGGGCAAGACGATCGTGGTGCTGGTGGGCGATCCTCCGGTGCCGGACCCGGACCATCCGGGCGAGCTCGACCCGGAGGTCTTTGGCGGCAAGGCCATGACCTACTACGGGCGCTGGAGCTACAAGTACGAGCTCGGCGCCAAGCTGGGCGCCGCCGGCGTTCTCATCGTCCACGAGACGGAGCCCGCCGGCTACCCCTTCGTGGTCGTCCAGGGCCGGACCGCCGAGCAGTTCGAGCTGGTGACACCGGATCAGGGGAAGAGCCGGCTGGCGGTGGAGGGGTGGATCACCCTCGACCGGGCCAAGGAGCTGTTCGCGATGGCCGGACAGGACTTCGAGACCCTCAAGCGCCAGGCGCTCCGCCGCGACTTCCGGCCCGTCGACCTGGGCGTCACCGCCGCGCTCACCCTCGACAACCAGATCCGCACCATCGACTCCCGTAACGTCGTCGGCAAGCTCGAGGGGAGCGACCCAGCGCTCAAGGACGAGTACGTCATCTACACCGCCCACTGGGACCACTTCGGGATCGGGGCCCCGGTGAACGGCGACCCCGTCTATCACGGGGCCATCGACAACGCCAGCGGCGTGGCCGGCGTGATGGAGCTGGCCCGGGCGTTCACCCGGGTCCAGCCGCCGGCCAAGCGCTCGATCCTGTTCCTGTTCGTGACCGCGGAGGAGCAGGGCCTGCTCGGATCCGCCTACTACGCCGACCACCCGCTCTACCCGGAGGCGAAGACGCTGGCCGACATCAACATCGACGGCCTCAACGTGCACGGAAGGACCCGGGACCTGGTGATCATCGGCCTGGGCCTCTCCGACCTCGACGACGTCGCGGAGAAGGCCGCCTCGGCCCAGAAGCGGGTGATCGGCCCCGATCCGATGCCGGAGAAGGGCTCCTACTACCGATCGGATCACTTCCCGTTCGCTCGCAAGGGCGTGCCCGCCATCAACGCCGGCGGCGGCGTCGACTACGTGGGCCAGCCCGCCGACTACGGAAAGAGGATCCGGGACGACTACATCGCCCACGACTACCACAAGCCCTCGGACCAGGTGCGACCCGACTGGGACATGAGCGGAGCCGTGGAGGACCTCGAGCTGTTCTTCAGGGTGGGCTACGAGGTGGCGCAGGGCCAGGAGTTTCCCGCCTGGAAGCCGGGCGCCGAGTTCGAGGCCCAGCGCAAGCAGATGCTGAGCGCGGAGGGCGGGCGGTAACGCAGCCCATGACCGGGATCGTTTCCGCTGCCGGTCTGCTGCTGATGGTCGGCGGGCTGGTGGGACTCATCCTACACAGGGAGGTGTTCTCGCCGGCGCCGCTGGTGATCGCCCTTCAGGTCGGTGCGGTCGCGCTTATGCTCTGGGCGCGTCTCGTGTTCGGGAGGCGCAGCTTCCGGGTCAGCGCGTCGCCGGCCGAGGGCGGCCTGGTGAGGTCGGGACCGTACCGGTGGATCCGGCATCCCATCTACACGGCGGTCTGCCTGTTCGCGGTTGCCTGCGTCCTCGGGCACCCGTCGTGGTTCGCGCTGGGAATGGCCGGCCTCGTCGGCGCAGGCAGCATGGCGCGTTTGCTGGCGGAGGAGAAGCAGCTCCGGGTCCAGTACCCGGAGTACGCCGACTACGCCCGGCGAGTGAAGCGGATGGTGCCGTTCGTGTTCTAGGTCTAGGGCTGAGGCAGAGAGACGTTCTCAGTCGGCAGCAGGCACCCTGGTCAAGACACCATCGCAGAAGCGGAAGCTGTCCCCACGCCGCCGGGGTGCGGCGATCTCCAACCCGGGAAACCGGACGGTCATCTCCGCTCGGAACCGCTCGTACACGGATGGCAGCCTGTCGACACACCGGACGTGCATGGGCAGAAGCACCTTCGGTCCCAGCTCGCGCGTCGCCAGTCGCACACCTTCCCAGATGGCTGGAAGCGGCTCGCAAGTGGCGCCGGTGGCGATGGGCAGGAAGGCCAGGTCCACGGGCAACCCCTGAGACTTCACCCAGGCGATCTCGGCGGCGAACGCCTCCCTCGAGGCCTCGTCCCACAGCGCGAGATCGCCCGCATGGAACAACGTGACCCCGGCGATCGTCACCAGGAACCCCACGCCGGCGTCGGTCGAGCCCGAGGTCCTGACCCTCAGTCCCTGCACGTCCAGGCTCTCGTGAGGCGACATCACGTGAGCGTTCTGCATCGGCGTCGCCCCAGGGAATCCCAGCACGTACTGGATCCTCCGGTGCGTCTTGGCCCACTCGAAGATCTCGGGAGAGAAGTGATCCGAATGAGAGTGCGTCACGAACACCACCACCGGTCGATCGTCATCCCGGCGCCCGGTCCAGGGCGTCACCTCATTCGGCAGCCCCTCTATCCCTGGGATGGACCGCACGTAGTCGAAGACGAGAACCTGCTGGTCCGTCGCCACGATGAAGCCGCTGTTCTGGACATAGCGGACCTCAAGCGTTGCCACCCTCGGATCGGCAACCCCCTCCCAAGGGATCCAGCACAGCATTCCCGCACTCAGCAGCGCGGGCGTCACCGGCCACCGGATCATTCCCAAGCGTCTCTCACGGCGTCTCGGCCACCGCGAACAGCGCCACCGACCCGCTCTCGTTGGCCGCCACCAGCAGCGCCTCGCCGGTCGGGCTCTGGTCCGGAGGGATGAGCAGCAGGCCCTCCGGTCCCAGCAGCTCCGAGACGTCGGTCTCCGTCAGGAGAGGGATCCCCTCCAAGGTGGGGAGGTAGCGGACGAAGCGCGGCGCTCGTGGGTCGGTGATGTCGTAGATCATCACGCCGAGGCCCTGCTCGAGACCCACGAACGCGTAGGTGCCGTCGCCCACCCGGCCGATCAGCAGGGAGTCGGGTTCGGGGCCACGCTTGGCGCTGGCCTGGTCGAGCCTCTCCCACGAGCCGTGGCCGGAGGCGGCGGCCTCGGCCAGGCGCTCCTCGAACTGCTGCCCGCTGTCGTAGAGGCGCTCTCCGTCGAGCGACCAGATCGAGAAGGAGCGCGCGCCAAAGGCCTGGAGCTGCTCCAGGCGACCGTCGCCGTCCTGGTCGCCCGAGCGCGCGACGTGGAGCCGGCCCAGCTTCGACTCCTCGGCGAGGGAAGGGTCGGGGAAGACGTCGGCGTCGAGCCCGAGCTCGGCCACCCGGGCCTGCTCCTCGAAGCAGCCGTAGCCGCTGCGGGGATCCCCCTCGTTGGCCGTGACCAGGTAGCGGGTCCCACCGGCTTCGACGACGGCGATCGCGTCCGGCTGGTAGACGCTGGTCACCGGCCAGGGGCCCGGGCGCAGCCTGCCGTCACGGTCGCTGGGGTCGAGGCCCTCTCCCGCCAGCCGGTGGTCCTTGACCCCCAGCGGCAGAAGACGGACCACCCGTGCCGTCTCGATGTCCACCTCGGCGATGGCGTTGTTCTCCTGGAGGGAGACGTAGGCGGTGCGCGAGTCGGCGGTCACCGCCACGTACTCGGGCTCCAGGTCCTGGGCGACCGAGGCGTGGGGGCCGGTGATGCGGATCCGCGGGTCGAGAGACGCCCGGTCCAGCCCTTCGAACCCGGCCGTCCTCACCTCGAGGGATCCGCTCGCCAGGCGGTCCAGATCGACGTCGATGATGCTGATCGACCCGACCGGGTCGTGGTCGAGCCCGGGCGTGCAGTAGTCGTGGGGCTCCCCTTCGTTGGCAACCAGGAGACGCCGGCCGTCCGGCGTGAACACCACCATGTCCGGCAGCGCCCCGACCTCGGCTCGGGCCAGGAGAGCCCCGTCGGTGCGGAAGAACAGCACCGATCCCGGCCGCTGCGCCTCGGTGGCGGGCACCGCGACGGCGACGCGGCCGTCGCTGTAGGCGACGCTGGTAGGAGAGCGACCGTAGGCAGAGAGGTCGATGGCCGACCGTGGGGAGGGAGACTCGGGTCCGCCTATGTCGAGCACGTCGACCCGATCCGCCGGGCCGTTGACCACGAACAGGAGCTGGCCGACGGGGTCGTAGGTGAGCATCTCCGCAGCCGACTTCTCGGCCTTGCCGGACACGTAGTGGCCGACCTTGCGGATGTCGAGCCCCCGCTCCGGCCGAGGTGCCGGCTCGTGCCCGCAACCCAC
Source organism: uncultured Acidobacteriota bacterium (assembly GCA_964574335.1). GTDB lineage: Bacteria > Acidobacteriota > Vicinamibacteria > Fen-336 > Fen-336 > CAZNNH01. The sequence continues at coordinate 21,454 of CAZNNH010000065.1, forward strand.
GAGCCCCCACGCCAGCAGGAGCGCGATCCCCCGAGCCAGTCTCTCGCCAGCCGCCCGTGTCATCTTTCTCCGCTCTCGAGTGCCGCGATGATAGCCCAGCCGGTCGCTACCGTCTCGCCCTACCTACAGCCTCGGTCCGGCCGCGAACAGGTGCAGGCTCTCGACGCCGCCGGCGAGGGTGGTGATGAGCGAGCCGAACGCGCTCCGCGGATCCACCAGGCCGAGGTCGGCCGCGTCCACCAAGCCCTGCTCGAGGGCCTCCGGCCGCACGCTGGGCTGTTCGCTCGCGCCCTCCCGCATGGCGGCCAGCAGGCAGCCAGCGTTGATGATCCCCACCGAGACGCCCAGCTCGTCGACCACGAAGCGCTGGCGCGAGCCCAGCGTCTCGATGGCCGACCGCAGCCAGCGCTGCAGGCGCTCGTGCACGGCGCCCTGGGCCGGGTCCAGGTGGGACCGTGCGATCCGCGAGCGGTCCACACCTGCCGTCCGCGGCCAGAGCCCGTGCAGGTGCAGCAGCACCCGCAGCAGCCGGAAGCGGAGGCGAAGGCGTAGGCCGGAGCGCGGCGAGCCGGCCTGCATCCCGGTGGCCAGCACCGCGAACAGCAGACCGCGCTGGAAGAGCTGGCTCAGCCACGACGGCGCTCGGGGGGGGAGCGTCTTGTCGCTACCCGCGGCGTGACGGATGGTCAGCTCCAGGTACTCGGCGAAGGCGTGGTCGGCGAGCCGCACCACCCGGTAGCGTGAGAGGTCCTCCAGGCTCGCCGCCATCCGTCGCGCGTTGGCCCGCAGGTCGGGGGGGCCGTCTGAGCCGGGGCGATCCAGCATGCGGCGCAGCGAGACCCGCAGCGTCTCGAGCGAGGCCTCGGAGAGCGGCCGACCCTCGACGAGCTGCAGCGGCGCGGGCGCCTGGTCGTGCCGGCGCCGCCAGTGCTTGTCGAGGCGGCGCAGCTCCTCGAGCCGCTCGCCCAGCGGCGTGCCTTCGTTGCGGACCACGCTGGGGCAGGCGTAGCGGGCGGTGACCAGCGTGGCCTTCTCGCCCGGGTGGAGCTGGAAAGGGAAGAGACGGCAGGTCAGGGGCTTGTGAGCGGCGCCCAGCTCCTCGTGGATCCGGCACCGGTCGGCCTTCGAGAGGAAGCCGCAGGCGCCGTCCGGACGCCGACGGATGGCCAGGTGGTGTCCCCCGGAGACGGGTTCGAACGGGTCGACGGTGGTACCTTCCGGGGAGTCGTCGTCCTCGCGAAACCAGGCAGCCGCTCCCGCGTGTCGCAAGGCCTCGGCCTCGTCAGGCTCCACCACCGCGGCGTGTCGGCAGCACCTGCCGCAGCTATGGCAGGAGAAGCGCTGTTCCCCGTCGAAGCGAAGCGGCACCCGCGCATTCTATCCTCGGGTCGGGTTTGACGACGTCCCGGCCTCCCCGTAGACTTGATGGTCCCGCCTGCTGGGCGGTCGTCCAACGGTAGGACATGCGGCTCTGGACCGTAGAATCGGGGTTCGAATCCCTGCCGCCCAGCCAGCTTCAGTGCTGATGCTGCCCTCTGTCCTGATCCTGTTCCTGACGGCAGCCATCGCTCCGTGGGCCCACCGGGCGCTCGGGCGACGGGCCGGCGTGGTGCTGGCCGTGGTTCCGGCGCTGCTCTTCGCCCGCCTGACCCGCTTCTTCGTGGCGATCGGCTCCGGGCAGGCTCAGGTCTGGGCACGGGACTGGGTGCCCGGGCTCGGGGTCCGGCTGGCCTTCCGGTTGGACGGGCTGTCGCTGCTCTTCGCCTTGCTGGTCACCGGCATCGGCGCCCTGGTGCTCGTCTACGGAGGCGGCTACCTGAAGGGCGACCCACGGTTGCCCCGCTTCTACGCCGCTATCCTCTTCTTCATGGCGGCCATGCTGGGCCTGGTGCTGGCGGACGATGCCTTGTGCCTGTTCGTCTTCTGGGAGCTCACCACCGTCAGCTCCTACCTGCTGGTCGGCTTCGACCACCAGAAGGAAGAGGCCCGGAAGGCGGCGCTTCAGGCACTCTTCGTGACCGGCGGCGGCGGCCTTTCGCTCCTGGCCGGCCTGCTCCTGCTCGGCCAGATGGCGGGGACGCTGCAGCTCTCCGCCCTGGCGGGGCAGGCGGAGGCGATCCAGGCCCACCCCCTCTACCTGCCGGCCCTGCTGCTGATCCTGGTCGGGGCCTTCACCAAGTCGGCTCAGTTCCCGTTCCACTTCTGGCTGCCGGGGGCCATGTCCGCTCCCAGCCCGGTGAGCGCGTACCTGCACTCGGCCACCATGGTGAAGGCCGGCATCTACCTGCTGGCCCGTCTCAACCCGGCCCTCGGTGGGACCGACGCCTGGCACTACCTGGTGATCGCGACCGGGACCGCCACCCTGCTCACCGGCGCGCTCCTGGCCTACGGCCAGAGCGACCTCAAGCGCCTGCTCGCCTACACCACGGTGAGCGGCCTCGGGACGCTGACCCTCCTGCTGGGCATCTCGACCGAGCTGTCGGCGCGGGCGGCCATGGTCTTCCTGCTCGTCCACGCCCTGTACAAGGCGGCGCTCTTCCTCGGGGTGGGGGCGATCGACCACGAGGCGGGGACGCGCGACGTGCGGCTGCTCGGCGGCCTGGCGCGGGTCATGCCGCTGACGGCTTTCGCGATCGTCGTCTCCTCGCTCTCGATGGCGGGGCTTCCGCCGCTGTTCGGGTTCGTGGCCAAGGAGCTGTTCTACGAGGCCAAGCGGGAGGCGCCACGGGCGGGCGAGCTCCTGACCCTGGCCAGCTTCCTGGGCAGTGCGTTGGTGGCCGCTGCCGCCGGCCTCGTCGGCTATCGGCCCTTCTTCGGGCGGCCGCGCGCAACGCCGGCGCGCGCCCACGAAGCCAAGCCGGCGTTGTGGCTGGGACCGGTTCTGCTCGCCTCGCTGAGCGTGGCCCTCGGCCTCTTCCCCGATCTGCTGGCGGTGCCCCTCATCCAGGCGGCGGCCAGCGCCGTGCGCGGCGAGCACACCGAGGTCGTGCTGGGCCCCTGGATCGGTCTGAGCCCGGCCTTCGTGCAGAGCCTGCTCATGCTGGCGGCTGGCGCCGTTCTCTACGGGCTCCACGACCGAGCGCTTCGCCTCGCCGGTTCGCTCGGTGGGAGGCTCGCCGGCTGGGGGCCGGCGCGGGCGTACCAGGCGCTGCTGGCGACTGTCGCGGCGGTGGCCAAGGCTCAGACGCGCGTCCTGCAGAACGGCGTGCTGGGCCGCTACCTGCTGGTGACGATCGGCACCGCCGTGGCGCTCGGGGGCTACGCGTTCCTGACACGAGCAGGCGTCGTCCCCGTGGCCCTCGAGCCGGTCGGCGCGGGCGAAGCGCTGGTGGCGGCGGTGGTGGCCGCCGGTGCGCTGGCGATGCTGCGGGCAGAAACGCTGCTGGCTGCGGTTTTCGCATTGGGCGTCGTCGGGTACGGCGTGGCCGTGGTCTTCCTGCTGTTCGGCGGACCCGACCTCGCCCTCACCCAGCTCGCCATCGAGACGCTCTCGGTGCTGCTGTTCGTGCTGGTGCTGCGACGGTTGCCCCGGTTCCGGCGGCTCTCCTCCCGTGGCGAACGCCTGCTCGACGGCGTGGTGGCCGCCTCGGGCGGCCTCTTCGTCACCGCGCTGGTCCTCGCCGCCACCGCCGCACCTCACCCGAGCCCGCTGCGGGACTACTTCGGCGCCCAGAGCCTGGCGCTGGCCAAGGGCCGAAACGTGGTGAACGTCATCCTGGTGGACTTCCGCGGCTTCGACACGCTGGGCGAGATCACCGTCCTGGCGGTGGCGGCGCTGGGAGTCGCGGCGCTTCTGCGCCTGCGGGCCGGCTCGCCGGGCAACCGAGGGGCGAGGTAGATGGGCTCCTCGATCCTCCGCTCCACTTCCCGCTTCCTGGTCCCCCTGATGCTGCTCTTCTCCGTCTTCCTGCTCGTACGTGGGCACAACCAGCCGGGGGGAGGCTTCGTCGGCGGCCTGGTGGCCGCCACCGCCTTCGCCCTGGTGCTGCTCGCGGAAGGGCTCGGGATGGCGCGCCGGCTGCTGCGGCTCGAGCCCCTCTCGCTGGTGGGGACCGGGCTGCTGGTGGCCCTGGTCTCGGGGTTGCCCCCGCTCCTCGGAGGACGAGCCTTCATGACCGGCCAGTGGCTCGACGCCTCACTGCCCGTGGTCGGGAAGCTGGGCTCGCCGGTGGTGTTCGACGTGGGCGTCTACCTGGTGGTGCTGGGGATCGTGCTCTCGATCCTCTTCGCGCTCGCGGAGGAGGAAACGTGACGGTCCTGCTCGCCGTCGTCATCGGCCTCCTCTACGCGTCCGGGCTCTACCTGATGATGCGCCGGAGCGTGGTGAAGCTGGTGCTGGGCCTGGCCCTGCTGGGCCACGCCGCCAACCTCCTCATCTTCACGGTGGGCGGGCTGTCGCGGGCTGGCGCTCCCATCATCGCCGAGGGCGCCGAGCGGCTGGTGCCGCCCCACGCCGACCCGGTCCCCCAGGCCCTGGTGCTGACCGCGATCGTGATCGGCTTCGGCGTGCAGGCCTTCGCCCTGGTGCTGGTCAAGCGGGTCTACCGGGAGACCGGTACCGACGACGTCAACGCCCTCCGGTCCACCGACGCATGACGGCCCTGGTCGCGCTTCCGGTGCTGGTCCCTCTGGCCACGGCGATCGTCTGCCTGCTGCTGCGCCGCTCTCTCCGGGCCCAGCGGCTGGCCAGCCTGGCGGGGTCCCTCGGCCTGCTGGTGGCGGCCGCGGCACTGCTCCACCGCGTCTCGGCGGCGGGGATCCAGGTGATGCAGATGGGGGCCTGGCCGGCGCCCTTCGGGATCGGCCTGGTGGCCGACCTGCTGGCGGCGATCCTGGTGGCGGTGACGGGCCTGATCGGGCTCGCGGTCGCCGTCTACTCCCTCGGATCGATCGACGAGGCGCGAGAGCGCCACGGCTACCACCCGCTCTTCCACGTCCTGCTCTTGGGGGTGTGCGCGGCGTTCCTGACCGGCGATCTCTTCAACCTTTACGTGGCTTTCGAGGTGATGCTGATGGCCTCGTTCGTGCTGCTGTCGCTCGGTGGCGAGCGGGCCCAGCTCGAGGGAGCCGTCAAGTACGTCACGCTGAACCTCCTCTCCTCGGCGATCTTCCTGGCGGCGGTGGGCGTGCTCTACGGTGTCACCGGGACGCTGAGCCTGGCCGACCTGGCGCTCGCCGTCCAGCGTGGCAGCGTGTCCTTTCCGGTCACCGCGCTCGCTTGCCTGCTGCTGGTGGCCTTCGGCATCAAGGCGGCGGTCTTTCCGCTGTTCTTCTGGCTCCCGGCCTCGTACCACACGCCGCCGGTGGCGGTGTCGGCGCTCTTCGCCGGGCTGCTCACCAAGGTCGGCGTGTACGCGCTGATCCGGGCCTTCACTCTGGTCTTCACCGGCGACGCCGCCTTCACCCATGGCCTGATCCTGGTCTGTGCGGGGCTCACGATGGTGACCGGCGTGCTGGGCGCTGCGGCTCAGTTCGAGTTCCGCCGTGTGCTGTCCTTCCACATCGTCAGCCAGATCGGCTACATCGTCCTGGGCCTCGGGATCTTCACGCCGCTGGCCCTGGCCGGCACCGTCTTCTACCTGATGCACCACATCGTGGTGAAGACCAACCTCTTCCTGGTGAGCGGCATCGTCCGGCGGCTCGGCGGGACCCTGGAGCTGGGAGGCCTCGGCGGGCTCTACCGGACACGGCCCGGCCTGGCCCTGCTCTTCCTCGTGCCCGCCTTCTCTCTCGCCGGCATCCCGCCGCTCTCCGGGTTCTGGGGCAAGCTGGTCCTGGTGAAGGCGGGCCTCGATGCCGGCCACTACCTGGTCACCACGGTCGCCTTGGGGGTCAGCCTGCTCACTCTCTTTTCGATGACGAAGCTGTGGAACGAGGCCTTCTGGAAGGACGCGCCGCAGCCGCCCGGGCAGGATCGCATCCCCTGGACGCTGCTCGGTCCAGTGGTCGCCCTGGCCACCCTCACGCTGGCGCTGGGTCTCGGCGCGGGGCCCGCCTTCGACCTGGCCCACCGGGCGGCCGCGCAGCTCGCCGACCCGGCCCAGTACATCCAGGCGGTGCTCGGACCGGGGGCCCGGCCATGATCCTCGAGCTCGTCTGCCTCGCCCTCTTCTGGATGGCCCTCACCGGCGACGCCTCTCCGGCCGCCGTCTGCTTCTCCCTGGTCCTGGGCTGGGTGCTGCTGCGCCTGGCGCGGCCGCTCGGCGGCGAGGGTTTCCGTCGGGTACGCGTGATGCGCCTCCCCGGCTTCCTGCTCTTCCTCGCCTGGGAGGTGCTGGTCGCCAACCTCAAGGTGGCGGCGGCGGTCTTGTCTCCGACGGGCCGACTGCGGCCGGCGATCGTCGCCGTCCCCCTGCTGCTGGATCGGGAGGCGGAGATCGCCCTGCTCGCCAACCTGATCACGCTCACCCCCGGCACGCTGAGCCTCGCGGTCTCACCCGAACGGCGCACCCTCTACGTCCACGCGATGGCGACCGAGGGCCCCGACCATCTGCGACGGGAGATCCAGCGGGGCTTCGAGCGGCGGATCCTCGAGGTGTTCCGGTGAGCCTGTCCGCCGCCGGCGCAGGCGCCGCGCTCCTGGTGATCGGCATCGCGGCGCTGCTCGCCGTCTTGCGCCTGGTGCGGGGCCCCGACCTGGCCAACCGTGTGGTCGCCCTCGACCTGTTGAGTGTCCTCGGCGTGGGCTTCGCGGCGGCGGCGGCCGTGCTCTACGAGGACGCCGTCTATCTCGACGTGGCCCTGATCCTGGCCCTGATCGCCTTCCTGGGCACGGTGGCCTTCGCCCGGTACGCCGAGACCGGAGGGGATGAGTGAGCGCCCTGGCCCCGATCCTGCTCGTCCTCGGGACCCTCTTCATGCTGCTGGCCGCCATCGGCCTGCTGCGCCTTCCCGACGTCTACCTGCGGATGTCGGCGGCGTCGAAGGCCTCGACCCTGGGCGCCTCGCTGGTCCTCCTGGGCGCGGCCGTGCACTTCGGCAGCCTGGCCGTCGCCGGCCGTGCCGTGGCGATCGTGGCCTTCCTGTTCCTGACCGCGCCGGTGGCGGCCCAGGTGATCGGTCGCGCCGCCCACCGCCGCGGCAGCCCGCTGTGGCCGGGCACGACCGTGGACGAGCTGGCCGCCTCGGCCCAGGGCCGGGAGCGAGGAACGCCGCCGCAGCCGGGGTAGACTCAAGGGTCCCGGGGGCCGCCGGCCCCCGAACCGGCTGAGAGGGAATCATGGGATCCAATACCTTCGGCGTGCGCGGCTCGCTTGCGACCCGCGACGGCCACGTCTCGATCTACCGCCTGCGCGCCCTGGAGGACGCGGGGGTGGCGAAGGGGCTCGACCGCCTGCCCTACTCGATCCGCGTCCTGCTCGAGGCGGTGCTGCGCAACGTCGACGGCGAGCTGGTCACCGAGGACGACGTGCGCCGCCTGGCCGGCTGGAACGCCGCCGCTCCGACCCAGGCCGAGCTGCCGTTCGTGCCGGCCCGCGTCATCCTGCAGGACTTCACCGGCGTCCCGGCGGTGGTGGACCTGGCCTCGATGCGAACCGCGATGGCCCGGCTGGGTGGCGACCCGCGCCGGATCAACCCGCTGGTGCCGGTCGACCTGGTGATCGACCACTCGGTCCAGGTGGATTTCTTCGGCTCGCCCGACGCCCTCTCGAAGAACGCCGCCATCGAGTTCCAGCGCAACCGGGAGCGCTACGAGTTCCTGCGCTGGGGCCAGAAGGCATTCGACAACTTCCGGGTGGTGCCGCCGGCCACCGGCATCGTCCACCAGGTGAACCTCGAGTTCCTGGCCAAGGGCGTGCTGACCCGAACGGAAGGAGCGGACACGGTCGCCTTCCCGGACACGCTGGTGGGGACCGACTCCCACACCACCATGATCAACGGCCTCGGTGTGCTGGGCTGGGGGGTCGGCGGGATCGAGGCCGAGGCGGGGATGCTCGGCCAGCCCCTCTACATGGTGACCCCGGCCGTGGTCGGCGTCCGCCTCACCGGACGGCTTCGTGAAGGCACGACCGCCACCGACCTGGTGCTGGCGGTGACCCAGAGGCTGCGCCAGAAGGGGGTGGTGGAGAAGTTCGTCGAGTACTACGGCCCCGGCCTCGGCCACATGGCGCTGGCCGATCGGGCCACCCTCGCCAACATGGCTCCCGAGTACGGGGCCACCTGCGGCTTCTTCCCCGTCGATGCCGAGACGCTGCGGTACCTGCGGGACACCGGCAGGTCCGACGCCGAGGTGGACCTGGTCGAGCGCTACACCAAGGAGCAGGGGCTGTTCCGCGACGCGGGAAGCCCGGACCCGGTCTTCACCGACACCCTGGACGTCGACCTGGACGGGATCGAGCCGAGCCTGGCCGGACCCAAGCGGCCGCACGACCGGGTGCCGCTGTCGCGGATGCGGAAAGGCTTCCGTGAGGCGCTTTGCGCCCCGGTCAAAGAGCGCGGCTTCGGCCTGGAGCCGGCCCGGCTGTCGGCCAAGGCGGAGCTGGAGCTGGCCGGCAAGAAGCAGGAGCTGGGGCACGGGGCGGTGGTGATCGCCGCCATCACCAGCTGCACCAACACCTCGAACCCGTCGGTGATGCTGGCGGCGGGCCTCCTGGCCCGCAAGGCCCGGCAGCGAGGCCTCTCGGTCCCCGCCCACGTCAAGACCAGCCTGGCACCCGGCTCCAAGGTGGTGACCGCGTACCTGAAGAAGACGGAGCTGCTCGCCGACCTCGAGGCGCTCGGCTTCCACGTGGTGGGCTACGGCTGCACCACCTGCATCGGCAACAGCGGCCCGCTCCCGGAGCCGGTGGCCCAGGCCATCGTCGGCGGGGGCCTGGTGGCCGCCTCGGTGCTCTCTGGGAATCGCAACTTCGAGGGCCGGATCAGCCCGCTGTCCAAGGCCAACTACCTGGCCTCCCCGCCGCTGGTGGTCGCCTATGCCCTGGCCGGCACCGTTGACGTCGACCTCGTCTCGGACCCGATTGGCAACGACCCACAGGGCCAGCCGGTGCGGCTTCAGGATCTCTGGCCGACCCGGGCCGAGGTGGCGGAGCTGGAGGCGCGCATCGGCAGCCGGATGTTCCGCGACAGCTACGGCAACGTCTTCGACGGCAACCCCACCTGGAACGCC
>CAZNNH010000066.1:0-30385 GCA_964574335.1 uncultured Acidobacteriota bacterium
CGGTCACCAGCAGTGGCAGTCTGGCAACACCGACGGCCTGAGGGCGAACTTGACCGACGTCTTGGAGCGCGTGCGTGCGTCACAATGAGGAAGAGGGTAGGAATCCCCATTAGCTCCGGCGGGCGCGCCATGACATCTACGTCCTCGCGTAGCCGGAAGCAGAGTGCCGGTCCCGCGCCGCAGAACATCCGGCGGAAGCTGACGGGGGGACCTCCCTCGATAGCGTAGACACTTCCGGCGAGTGGCCGCAGCGCGACTGTACGCCCGCGAGGCCGCCCGGCGGCGCCATCCATGCCAGATGTCACGCTGACTGGCGTTCACCCAGGCTGGATGTCATTCCTCCTGACAAACAGCATGGTTCAGCCTCTCGTGGCCGCCACTTGGCACGTGTGGCCGTGCGAGAGCCTGACGGAGGGGATAATGTTCCGCCGGAGGGCGAACGTGTTGAACGACAACGCTGGGCGCCAGGGGCTACCCCAGCCGCACCGGTCGCTGACGCGGGCCGTATGGCTGGCTCCAGTGGCCTATGCCCTTCACTGGGTCGAGGAGTGGTTCGGCTTTCCCGTCTGGGTGACCGCGCACTTCCCGGCCACTTTCTCACCGGCGCAGTTTCAGAGGAACGGCATCTTCTTCATGACCGTGCTCGTGGGGCTGTGCCTGCTGGTGTCCTGGCGCTCCAACCGGACCACCGTGCTCCTGTTCCTGACCTACGTCTCGGGTCTGTTCCTCCACAACGGGCTCTTCCACCTCGGTGCCACGGTCGCCCTGCGGTCCTACTCGCCGGGACTCGTGACCGGCGTCCTCCTCCAGATCCCGCTGTCGCTGCTCTTGATGCGCTCAGCGATGCGGGCGGGCCTGGCGGGCCGACCGCAGGTGGTGGCGGCTCTCGTGGTCGGCGGGATCGTCCACTACGCGTTCCTGGTCAGCCAACTGACCGGATAGGGGCTGGCTAGACACGCGAGCCGGTGTCGCTGGTCAGCGACCGCAGGCGCCCGGCAGTACCGCCCAGTGTGGCCCGCAAGGCGTAGACGCTCACCCCGATCACCACCAGCACCGCCACGTAGGTCGGCTGGGCGTACCAGGCCCCCAGTTGCATGGTCAGGGGAACGCTGAGCAGGGTGCTGGCGACGGCCTGGGCGGCGAGGGCCGCCACCAGACCGAAGCGGAGCAGCAGCAGGATGAACGTCCCCGTGACCACCAGGCGCAGGATGACCCAGAGCCAGAGGGGTTCCAGAGACCACGACCAGCTCAACGTGAGCAGCACCACCACCAAGCCGTAGGCCAGCCAGTCCTTTCGTACGGCGAGCCGGACGATGAGGTAGAGGAGCAGCGTGCCCAGGCCGATGAGGATGCCGCCCACCACGTCGCTGATGACGGAGGCGACGTTCACGTGGGTTCCGAGGAGGGTCGAAAGGCCGGCCCCGTTGGGGGCCTGGGCGGCCAGGCCCAGCCACCCGGGGGCGCGGTAGCCGATGGCGTGGAGGACCGCGGCGGTGGAGCCCCAGGCGACTCCTATGAGCACGTCGCGTCCGACCACCGCGTCCCGGTAGCCGCCGGCGAGGAGTCGCGTCCAGGCGACGAGAACCCTGGGTCGTTGGCGACGGACGGACGGCTCCAGCGCCAGGTAGAACACCCACAGGAACATGGCCAGCAGCAGCACCGGGCCGGCCACGCTGAGGAGCAGGCCGACCTCGTCGCCGAGGCTGGCCACATGGTGCATGGTCAGGATGGAGACGGCGAGCCCCAGCCACAGCACCACGTTCGCCAGTCGGGACGCGCTCCGCCTGTCCCCACGTCCCTGCCGGAGGTTGTGCCGCGCCAGCAGGCCGCCGACGCCCATCAGGGCGATCAGGATCCCGAGCCCGACGTAGCCTCCCACCTTCTCTCCGGTGGTGGCCTGGTCGGGGGCCATCCGGTTCGGCGTGGTCCAGGGCTCGATGATCTGGAGCCACACCACCCGCCCGCGGTAGGCGCCGGCCTCGACCCGGATCGGGACGTCCGGACAGTCCGGCCAGGTCCCCTTCCAGGCGGACCTGGTGTCGATGAAGAAGGGAGGCGTCCACTCGGGGGGGGCCGGGGTGAGCAGCGCCGGATCCAGATGCGCCGCCGCGAAGAGCGTGCTCCAGTCCGGGTCGGAGCTGCGCGCCTCCGGCGGCTTCTCGGTCTGGGGCGGGACCGAGTAGAACCCCAGCAGCCGACCCTCCGTGTCGAGGGAGACGGCGGCCATGCCCGAGACGTCGATGGCGGGCGACTCCCAGTCGACGCGCCTCCCGCTCCGGGTGCTGATCAGGGGCAGAGGGCTCTGGCGATACCAGAAGTGCACGATCGGTGGCCGTCCATTGGCGAGGAGGGTCCACGAGCGCGGCCGGCTGGCGGAGCCGAGGAGGCTCCTGAAGTACTCGCTGTGGAAGAACAGGCCGGTGGCCCAGTCGGCGTCGCGCGCGGTGTGGCCCAGCTCCTCCAGCACCTCCCGCGCGCGGTGCTCGAGGACCACCACCGGCGTCTTCGGCGGCACCAGGTTGACGATGTGGGTGGGGGCCATCAGGGGCGCGACCAGCAGCGCTCCGGCCACCGCCACGGCGGCGCAGCTCCACGCGAAGCGCGGGCTCGCCACCTCGGACTCTCCCGCCGCCGCCACCAGCTCGGGGGAGGGGGTGTCGCCGGCGGCGATGGCCGCCTCGAGGGGATCGCGTCCGCGCAGCATGGCGGCCACCGCCATTGCCGAGGCCGGCCGCCGGCGCGGGCTCTTCTGCAGGCAGGCGAGGATCGTGCGCTCGACCGCCGGCGAGAGGTCATGGACGATGGCCGAGGGCTCGAGGGGGCTCTCGTCGATCTGCTTGCGCAGCAGCTCGGCACGCGTCCGGCCCTCGAAGGCGTGCCGGCCGGTGAAGATCTCGTAGAGCACCAGGCCCAGGGAGTAGATGTCGCTGCGGACCGTGACCTCGCGCCCCTGGAGCTGCTCGGGCGCCATGAAGGCGGGGGTCCCCGAGCGCACGTCCGCCCCGTGGAAGCTGTCGACCAGCCCGGCCAGTCCGAAGTCGGTGATGCGAACCTTGCCCTGGCCGTCGAGCATGACGTTGGCCGGCTTGAGGTCGCGGTGGATCACGCCCTTTTCGTGTGCCGCGGCGAGGCCGGCGCACACCTGCTCGGTGATCTCGATCGCCTTGTCCTCCGGGAGCCGGCCGATCCGGCGCAGGAGCGAGGAGAGGTTCTCGCCGTCGATGTACTCCATGGACAGGAAGTGATGGCCGTCGGCCTCCCCGATGTCCCACACCCGGCAGACGGCGGGATGGGACACCTGGCGGGCGGTGCGGACTTCGCTGAAGAGGCGCTCGAGGCGGGAGCGGTCGGCATCCAGGCCCGGCGGCAGGAACTTGAGCGCCACCTGCTGGTCGAGCTTGATGTCCTCGGCGTGGTAGACCTCACCCATCCCACCCCGCCCGGCCAGGCCGAGCACACGATAGCGTCCCGCCAGGATCGTCCCGAGCGGGAACCGCGGCGCTCCCTTCCCGCTCCGGGTCGTCTCCTGGTGGGCGGAGCCCGAGACGTCTCCTCGCGGGGGGCGGGGCGCGGTGCTGGTCGCGCTCTCGCTGGACTCGAGCGGCTCGCCGCACGAGGGGCAACGGAGCTGCCCTTCGCTCACGGCGGTGCCGCACGCGGGGCACGAGGGGCCGTTCGGCTCGGGAGTCATGGCGCCTACGATACGACACCCCGCCTGGAGCGCAAGGACTTTCGCAAGGTGGGGCGCCTGCAACGAGGGCGGCTGGCCCGGCGCCTGGGGAGTGGCCGAGGGCGGCGAGCCTCAGGCGTCGGCGACGCGGATGACGACCTTGCCCCGGGCGTGGCCCGCCTCGAGATGGCGGAGGGCTTCGGGGGTGTCGCCGAGCTCGTAGGTCCTGTCGATGACCGGCGTGACCTGGCCCGCCTCGACGAGCTCGCCGACCGCAACCAGATCCTGCCGGGTGATCCGCGCCACGAACGGCCGCAGCTTCTGGCTCACGAACGGCGAGGTGGCGAGCGCGGCGGCGAAGCGGGTGAGGCCGGCGATCCAGCGACCGCCGGGCGCACCGATGATGACCAGGCTCCCCTCGGGCGTCATTACGCGCCGGCACTCCGCCAGCGAACGGTTGCCGATGCTGTCCAGGATCAGGTCGTAGCGCCGCTCGGACGCGACGAAGTCCTCCCGTGTGTAGTCGACGACGTGGTCGGCCCCGAGCGAGCGGACCAGGTCCAGGTTCCCCGTGCTGCACACGCCGGCGACCTCGGCCCCGAAGGCCTTGGCGATCTGGACGGCGAAGGTGCCCACGCCGCCCGATGCGCCGACAATCAGGACCTTGTGGCCGGTCCGGATCCCTCCCTTGTCGCGGAGGCCCTGAAGAGCGGTGAGCGCGGCGACCGGGATGGCGGCGGCCTGCTCGAAGCTCAGCTTGGCGGGCTTGGCGGCGAGCTTGTCGGCCTCGCCGCAGGCGTACTCACCAAGGGCGCCGTAGGCGCAGCCGAACACCTCGTCGCCCGGCCGGAGATGCGCGACGTTGGCGCCCGCGGCGGTCACCCGCCCGGCCAGGTCCACGCCGAGCTCCCGCCGCTTGGGCCTCCGCAGACCGTTGCCGATCCGCAGGAAGTAGGGCTCGCCGCGCATGGTGTGCCAGTCGAGGGGGTTGACGGAGGCGGCGTGGACGCGGACCAGCACCTGGCCGGGGCCGGGCACCGGCGTCTCGACATCCTTCAGCTCGAGCAGGTCGGGTGGGCCGTAGCGGGTGTGGATGATCGCCTTCATCGGGCCTCCTGGGCGAAGCTACCACAGGCGAAGCTACAAGGCACCGGTCGAGCGGGCGTGGGCCGACTCGCGCCTCCGACGTAACCTGGAAGGGCCCGCCGGGAACAACATCCAAGGACCGTTGCCGCCGTGGTCGGGGCCATGTCCGGACCGGCGTACGGGGACTGGTTGCCCAGCAAGGGAGACGACTGAGATGAGATGGAGAAGATCCGAGGTCTCGACCCGACGCGGCTTTCTTTCCGCCGCGGCTGCGGCACCGGCGTGCGCGCTCGCGTGCCTGAAGGCCCCGTGCCTGCTGGCGCAGGCAGCCGACGCGGCCGAGGTGAGACCACACATGTTCGACACCCCCGCGGAGAAGATCCCGACCCTGCGCGAGAGCTTCGCCTCCCAGTTCGGGCCCGTGATCGAGCTCGCTAAGTCGATGGAGCGCCGCCTGGGCCGCGAGCCGACCCTCGAACTCCTCAAGCAGACCGCCTACGACCGGATGTTCGCCCTGGGGCAGCGACAGGCGCAGGACTCGCCGAGCAGGACCTTGCACGCCTACACGGACCAGCTCACGGACCCCGCCGCCTTCCGAAACAAGGTCGCCCTGTCCGTGATCAGGGACACAGAGCGCGCGGTCGAGCTGTGCGTGACCGAGTGCATCTGGGCCGCCACCTTCCGCGCTGCCGACGCCGGAGAGATCGGCTACGCCTTCGTCTGCTTCGGAGACTACGGCTGGACCAAGGGCTTCAGCCCCGAGCTCGAGCTGGTTCGCACCCAGACGCTCATGCAGGGCCACGACCACTGCAATCACCTGTACCTCTGGAAGGGGTAGCCTGGAGAGGTGAGCGGAGGGGCATCGCCCACGATCCCGGAGCCCGTTCTCGATGCGCAGGAGCGCGCCGCCTTCGAGCGTGGCGTGACGCAGTTCAACGCGCAGCTCTTCTTCGAGTGTCACGACACGCTGGAGGAGCTGTGGTCGGGCCTGCGGGGCCCGTGGCGCGACTTCTTCCAGGGGCTGATCCAGGTGTCCGTGGCCTTCTACCATCTCGGCAACGGGAACCTCCGTGGCGCCCCCAGCATGCTCGACCGGGCGCTCCGCCGGCTCGGGGGCTATCCACCCGTGTACTACGGCTTCGACCTAGCGAGCCACCGTGCCGAGCTCGAGCGCTGGCGAAGCCGGCTGCTCGAGGGCGACCTCGAGACGCTGCGCGCCTCACCGCCGCCGAGCTGGGACTTCGCGGCCCCGCCCTGACCCGGTCAGCCCGAGCGGCGCACCTGCTTGAGGTCGCGGACCGCGCCCTTGTCGGCGCTGGTGGCGAACAGGGCGTAGGCCTGCAGCGCTCGCGAGACGGGACGCTGGCGCTTCTCAGGCTGCCAGGCCCGTTCGCCGCGCGCTTCCATCTTGCGGCGCCGCTCGGCGAGAACGCCGGCGGGGAGGTCGACGTCGATCGATCGCTTGGCGATGTCGATGACGATGGTGTCGCCGTCCTCGATCAGGCCGATGGCGCCGCCGCAGGCCGCCTCCGGGCTGATGTGGCCGAGGGAGAGGCCGGCGGTCCCGCCGGAGAACCGTCCGTCCGTGATCAGCGCGCACTGCTTGCCCAGCCCCCGCGACTTGAGGAAGGTGGTGGGGTAGAGCATCTCCTGCATGCCCGGGCCGCCCCGGGGCCCCTCGTAGCGGATCACCACGCAGTCGCCGGCCTTCACCCGGTTGCCGAGGATCCCCTCCACCGCCTCCTCCTGCGACTCGAAGACCACCGCCCGTCCCCGGAAGCTGAGGCACTCCTCCGGCACCCCGGCGGTCTTGACGATGCAGCCGTCCTCGGCCAGGTTGCCCTTGAGCGTGCACAGGCCGCCGTCCTGGGAGTAGGCGTGGGCCACCTCCCGGATGCACCCCTTCTCCCGGTCGAGGTCGGCCGTCTCGTGGTAGCGCTCCTGGGAGAAGCCTTCCTGCGTTGGCACACCGCCGGGGCCGGCCAGCGTCCGCTTGCGGGCCTCCTCGGTGCAGGTGGGCCGGCGCGGGTCGTTCTGGTCGATGAGGTCTCCCATCGAGGGGCCGCCCACCGTGAGGCACGACCGCTGGATCAGGCCGGCCCGGTCCAGCTCGCCGAGGATGGCCAGGATGCCCCCGGCCCGGTGCACGTCCTCCACGTGGTACGCGGAGGAAGGGGCCACCTTGCACAAGGTCGGCGTCGAGCGCGACAGGCGGTCGATGTCGGCCATGGTGAAGGCCACCCCGGCCTCGTGGGCGATGGCCAGGATGTGCAGGACGGTGTTGGTGGAGCCCCCCATGGCGATGTCGAGGCGCATGGCGTTCTCGAAGGCCTCGAAGCTGGCGATGCTCTTCGGGAGCACGCTCTGGTCGCCGTCCACGTAGTGCCGCTTCGCCATCTCGACGATCCGGCGCCCCGCCTCGAGGAACAGGCCGCGACGCAGGGCGTGGGTGGCGAGCAGGGTGCCGTTGCCCGGCAGCGCCATGCCGATCGCCTCGTTCAGGCAGTTCATCGAGTTGGCGGTGAACATCCCCGAGCAGGAGCCGCAGGTGGGGCAGGCGTTCTGCTCGTACTCGAGCAGCGCCTTCTCGTCGACCGCCTGGTCGCCGGCCGCGAACATGGCGTCGATCAGGTCGAGCCCCTTCTCCGTTCCGTCGAGCACCGCCCGGCCCGCTTCCATCGGCCCCCCCGATACGAAGAGGGTGGGGATGTTGAGCCGCATCGCCGCCATCAGCATCCCCGGCGTGATCTTGTCGCAGTTGGAGATGCAGACGAGGGCGTCGGCCACGTGGGCCTCGACCATGTACTCCACCGAGTCGGCGATCAGGTCCCGGGAGGGGAGCGAGTAGAGCATCCCGCCGTGGCCCATGGCGATGCCGTCGTCGATGGCGATGGTGTTGAACTCCACGCCGAAGCCACCGCTCTGGTCGACCACCTGCTTGACCAGTTGCCCCGTGTCCTTGAGGTGGACGTGCCCGGGCACGAACTGGGTGAAGGAGTTGGCGATGGCGATGATCGGCTTGCCCAGGTCGGCATCCTTCATCCCGGTGGCCCGCCACAATGCCCGGGCCCCGGCCATGTTCCGCCCCTCGGTGGTGGTGCGGCTGCGATACGGTTTCATGCTCGCTCCTTAGCGTGAGTCTCTGACGCTAGAGGCTGGCGCGGGGCGTGTCAAGCGCCCCCCTGCGGCATCACGGAAGCTGATCCTGTCCCGAAGACCAGAAGCCGGCGTTTGACAGCCGCCGGCCAGGGACGTAGCCTTGCTACTTCCCTTGGGGCCCGGTGCCGGCTCGCGGCGCCCGTCGTCCCGCGGCAGCGATTTGGAGCAGGAGACATGGCAAAGATCAGCTTCGGTGGAGTCGAGGAGGACGTCGTCACCCGCGAGGAGTTCCCGCTGGCCAAGGCCCGCGAGGTCCTGAAGGACGAGGTCATCACGGTGCTGGGATACGGCGTCCAGGGGCCGGCCCAGTCCCTCAACATGCGCGACAACGGCTTCAAGGTCATCATCGGCCAGGCCCCCGAGGACAAGCGCTACTGGGACAAGGCGGTGGCCGACGGCTGGGTGCCGGGAGAGACGCTGTTCTCCCTGGAAGAGGCGGCCAAGAAGGGGACCATCATCCAGTACCTGGTCTCCGATGCGGCCCAGATGGCGACCTGGCCCAGGATCAAGCCCTGCCTCGCCAAGGGCGACGCCCTCTACTTCTCCCACGGCTTCTCCATCGTCTACAAGGACCAGACCGGCGTGATACCTCAGCCCGAGGTGGACGTGATCCTGGTGGCCCCCAAGGGCTCGGGGACCAGCGTCCGGGCCAACTTCCTGGACGGCAGCGGCATCAACTCCAGCTACGCCATTCATCAGGACGCCACCGGCCGGGCCAAGGAGCGGACCCTGGCGATCGGGATCGCGGTCGGCTCCGGCTACCTGTTCCCGACCACCTTCGAGCACGAGGTCCATAGCGACCTGACCGGCGAGCGTGGGGTGCTGATGGGCGCCCTGGCCGGGATCATGGAGGCCCAGTACAACGAGCTCCGCAAGCACGGCCACTCGCCGAGCGAGTCGTTCAACGAGACGGTGGAGGAGCTGACCCAGAGCCTGATCCGGCTGGTGGGCCAGAACGGCATGGACTGGATGTACGCCAACTGCTCCGCCACCGCCCAGCGCGGGGCCCTCGACTGGCGCCACCCCTTCCGCGAGGCGGTGGAGCCCGTCTTCGAGAAGCTGTACAAGTCGGTGGTCTCCGGCGAGGAGACCCGCATCGTCCTCAAGGCCAACAGCGCCCCCGACTACCGGGAGAAGCTCGAGGCCGAGCTGAAGCAGATGCGCGATTCCGAGATGTGGCAGGCCGGCGCCGCGGTCCGCGCCCTGCGCCCGGAGAACCAGAAGAAGTAGCCCGACCCGACCGCCGTTGACCCCGTGTGTCGCAAAAGCTACCCTGTAGCGTATGCGATACACGGGCCTGCGGGAGCAGCTCAAGGCCGGCCGTCGCCGCGCGGGCCTGACTCAAGCGGCGCTGGCCGAGCGTTGCGGTGTCAGCCGGATCACCATCGCGCGCCTGGAGGCCGGTTCGGCCCGCGACGTCCGTGCCGGGACGCTCCTGTCTCTCTGTGCGGCCCTGGGGCTCGAGCTGACCGCCACTCCCGCCGGCGCCCAGGCGGCGCTCGAGACGCGGCTCGCCCGTGAACGCCAGCAGGTCCGCCGGATGGACCTGCAGAGACGTCACGCGGCCCTTGCGGCCCGCCTGTTGGCCGTTCCGCGTCGGCAAGCCCAGGCCCTCGTCGCCCGTGCCCGGGCCGTCGTCGACCGTTGGGAGCGAGAGGGCCTATGCAGCCGCCACTACGTCTCCCGCTGGCGGGCGATGCTGGCGGCGCCGATCGACCAGGTGGCCGGGTCGCTGGTCGATCCGGGAGAGTGGGGGGACGCGCTGTTCCAGAACACGCCCTGGGGCTTCGTCCTGGGAGGGCCGGAGCGGTGAGGCGGGACGACCTCCGGCGGCTCTTCTCCCGCGCTCGCGAGTTGTGCAGCGAGACGGACTACGTCGTGCTCGGGAGCCTCTCCGTCCTCGGCTGCGCCCGCGACGTGCCCCCACGAATGGCGGCCTCCCTCGACGTCGACGCCTTCTGCAAGGGTGATCCACCCCGGATCTTCGACCTGGCATCCGCGCTCGGACAGGGCAGTCCCTTCGAGCTGGAGCACGGCTACTACCTGGACCCGATCTCGCCGGCCGTGGCCACCCTGCCGGCCGGCTGGGAAGACCGGCTGATCCGCATCCAGCTCGAGCCGGAGCTGTCGGCGTGGTTCCTCGAGCCGAACGACGCGGCGGTGTCGAAGTACGCACGGATGGAGCCGCGCGACCGGGAGTGGATCCGGCCCGGGCTGCGGGCGGGGGTGCTGTCGATCGCGATCCTCGAGGCCCGCTTCGCCGAGACGACCTTCGTCGATGCGGAAGAATCCGATCGGGCTCGCCGGGCGTTCGAGGAGGACCAGCGGTGGCTCCGGTCGCGGGGTGCGGGAGGGCGCTGAGGCTGCGCGGGCCGGAGCGCGCCTCCCGCGGACGTCAGGATCAGGGCCGATCTTCTACCGAGAACCTGTAGACCGTTCGCGAGTGGTACTCCTCTCCGGGCCGGAGGATGGTCGACGGGAAGTCCGGCCGGTTGGGCGAGTCCGGGTAGTGCTGGGTCTCCAGGCAGAAGCCGCTGCGGTGCTGGTAGACGTGCCCGGCCTTCCCGGTGATGGTGCCGTCGAGGAAGTTGCCGGAGTAGAACTGCAGCCCGGGCTCGGTCGTAGTGACCTCCATGACGCGGCCGGTCGTGGGCTCGGATACCCGGGCGGCCAGGGCCATCTCCTCCCCCTCGCCGCGGTCGAGCACGTAGTTGTGGTCGTAGCCGCCGGCGAAGCCTAGCTGCTCGTCCTTGGCCTCGATGCGCGCGCCGATGGCCGTCGGCGTCGTGAAGTCGAACGGCGTGTCGGCCACCGGGACGATCTCGCCGGTCGGGATGAGAGTCTCGTCCACGGGCGTGAACCGGCTCGCGTTCAGCATCAGCTCGTGATCCAGGATGTCCCCGGAGCCGTCCCCGGCCAGGTTGAAGTAGGTGTGCTGGGTCAGGTTCACCGGCGTGGCCTTGTCGGTGACCGCGTGATAGTCGAAGACCAGCTCGTTGGCGTCGGTCAGTGTGTACGTCACTCTCGCCTGGAGCGTGCCGGGATAGCCCTCCTCGCCGTCGGGGCTGGTGTAGGAGAAGACGACCCCCACGCCCTTCTCGTTCCGAAACGGCTCGCCCCGCCAGACGACCTTGTCGAAGCCCTTGACGCCGCCGTGGAGGGCATTGGGCCCGTTGTTGGCCGCCAGCGCGTACTCCTCGCCGTCCAGGCTGAACCTGGCGTTGGCGATGCGGTTGCCGTAACGTCCGATGATCGCGCCGAAGTAGGCCGGGACCTTCAGATACCCATCCAGGCTGTCGTGGCCCAGCACGACGTCGCCGAGCTCGCCGTTGCGGTCGGGCACCCTCAAGGAGAGGATGGTGCCCCCGTAGGTCATGGCTCTCACCTCCAGGCCACTGGCGTTGGTGAAGGTGAACACCTCCACCGGCACGCCGTCGGCGGTCTGGCCGAAGGCCTGCCTCTCGACGCCGGTGCCGGGATCGGCTGACGCTGGCGGGGGCGCCGTCGTCGCCGTCGGCTCCGAGCAGGCCGCGGCAAAGCACATCGCAAGGGCGGCAGAGGTCACGCGCGTCCAGGAAACCATGGTCATCCTCCAATCCGTCTGGTTGCTCGTTCCGTACGCAGACCGCCGGGCGGCTGGCCCCACATTGGCAGAAGCGTGCGCCGGTCGACGAGATCTCATATCACATGTCTCGCCTACTCCATGTAGCCCCTCTCCCGGTAGTAGCGGGCCGCGCCGGGGTGAACGGGCACCTCGTAGCCGTTCCAGACGGCGTGGACGTTGTACGAGAAGCTCAGGTGCCGCCACTGGAGCAGGTGCTGCTGCTCGTCCAGGGCCTTTGCGACATCATAGGCGAAGGCCTCCGGCAAGTCGTCCCGGCCGTAGACCACGGTTCCGGTCCGCACCACGGTCGGGATCGGGCGGGTGACGCCCGGATAGAGCCCCACGGGGATCGTGCCTCGCTGCTGTTCGCCCTCCCGCGCCAGCTCCGCCAGCAGGTCGTCGGGAAGCCCGATGAAGCTCAGGTCCTGCTCCTGGCTGATCTCGGTCCAGATGCGCCACTCCGGCGCCGTCGACATGCCGCCACCACCTCCGATGACGATGTCGAAGGCCTCCCGGTCCTCGCGCGACCGACCCACGCGGCCCCCGGCCGCCTCGACGACGTCCTTCGAGAGGCCGTAGTAGGCCAGGATGCGCGAGGAGTCGCGGCCGATTCCCGCCTCCAGGATCCGGACTGGCCACACCTTCTGCCGCACTTGCGACAGGTCGGTGATCCCCGAGTCCGCCCGGGCCGCGACCAGGACGTAGGTGGGGTCCTGGATGTTCGCGATCAGCCGCAGGTTGGTCCTCGGCTTCTCGCCGGCGTAGAAGCCCTTCCCCCGGTAGGCGTCGCGCAGGAACTGGATGGCGGTGGCGCCGAAGTCGACGGGCCCGAGCCCGGGGGCGTTTCGCGGGGCGAGGACCTCGGGTACCGCCGGGTCCGGCTGGTAGGGCGGCGGCAGACGCGCCTCGCTGACGATGCGCGGGGCGTCGGCACGGTTGCAGTTGTAGCAGACCTGCACGTCGTAGCCGTACGGTCTCATCGCCGCCTGCACCACCTCGGCCATCGTGCCCCAGGGGCACACCCGGCAGGCGCCGCCGAAGACCGGTCGCTTCTCCGCGATGCCGGTCCGCTCCGTGAAGATCCGCTGGGCGAAGTCGTGGAACGACTTCCTCCAGACCTGCCACTCGTGCTCGCCGGGGAAGGAGGCGAGCTCGACGTTCAGCCCGTGGGACCTGAGCTCGGCGACCACCTTCTTGGTGGCCTCGAAGCGGGGGTCCTGCTCTCCCACCGAGACGTAGAGGACCCGCAGGGCGTCGTTGAACGAGGCGGCGTCGCTCAGCAGCCCCGGAACGCGCTCCTCGGCGTCGAAGGGGGGGATGGCGGGGCCGCCGGGTGGGCGTCTTCCGATCCCTCCGAACAGCCCCGTGCTGAAGATCCCCAGGGCCCCGAACCGGTCCTTGTTCCGCAGCCCCACCAGGAAGGTCTGCCCGCCCCCCATCGACAGGCCCGCCAGGGCCCGGCTCGCCGCGTCGTCGCGGACCCGATACTCCGCCTCGACGAAGGGCACGATGGCTTCGAGCAGCTCCCTGGCGAAGACGTCGACGGCGGCGTCGCTGTAGCCGCGGGCGCCGCCCGGGGCGGGGAGGTTGCCGTTGGCCATCACCACCAGCATGGGCTTGGCCCGGCCCGCGGCGATCAGGTTGTCCAGGATCACGTCGGCGCGGCCCTGGGTGGCCCAGCCGGTCTCGTCCTCGCCGCCGCCGTGCTGGATGTAGAGCACGGGGTACCTCCGCTCCGGCTCCTGGTCGTAACCCGGAGGCGTGTAGACCAGCAGACGTCTCCAGGAATCCGTCACCTTCGAGAAGTATCGCTTGGCACGGACATCGCCGTGGGGCACGTCCTTGACGGCATAGAAGTCCACACCGGGCTCCGGGATCTCCACGGCGCTCGCGTGCCGGCCGCCGCCGAAGAAGGCGCGGCTCCCGGGGTCGCTCGCCTCGGCGCCGTCCACGAGCAGCGTGTAGTAGTGGAAGCCGGGGTCCAGGGGCTCCGTGGTGACCGCAAAGGAGCCGTCGGGCTGCTTCTCCATGTCGAGCTTGGGCCCGCTCCAGAAGGCCAACCGCACCGCCCTCGCCTCGGGGGCCTCGATGCGGACCTGCACGCGCCCGGCCCCGTCGACGCGAGGATACTCCGCTCCCGGGACGTTGCTCGATGCGGGCTGGAAGTCGCTCGACTCCTGGGCGAAGCCGATGCTCGCGGCAAGCAGGACGACGAGTCCGAGTCGCTCCATCCCTCTGGCTATCGGGACAGGCTCACCGACACCGCCTGGCCCGAGTAGCGGACGCTCCTCGCTGCCCCGGGCCCGCTGGCGCCAGCCGCCCCCTGGGCCGGGTCCATCAGCACGACCCGCAGCTCCCGGCTGGCGACCAGGCCGGGGAACGAGCCCTGGCGCGCGCCCACACTCAGCGTCGCCGTGGCGTCGTCCCAGACGAGCTCGTAGGTGGCGCGCTCGCCTCTCTCGTAGGCGTAGGTCTCGCCGTCGTCCTCGTAGAGGGTGAAGCGCCCGTCGGCGCCCGGATACACGCGGATCTCGTACGGGGCCGCCGGCTGGTCGGATGCGTACTGCACGAAGGGTCCCACCGGCACGATGGACCCGGCCCGGACGTAGAGCGGGAAGACGTCGAGGGGACACTCCTTGCGCACCGTGCGGCCTCCCTCGAAACGCTCACCGGTCCAGAAATCGTACCAGTCCGTCCCGGGCGGCAGCACGGTCTCCAGGCTGGCATCGACCTCCTTCGCCGCGCTCTCGAGGGCCCGCCGTTCGCTGGGGGTCCGCCAGGCGAGGCGGAAGAAGCGGGCCTGGCCGCCCTGGTGGAACTCGGCCTTCAGGGCGACCCGCTGGCCGGCCTGGAGCGAGACGTGGCCGCCCCTGTAGCGCTTGGCGCCGAAGCTCCAGTCGTCCACCAGCAGTTGGCCTTCGACGAAGAGCCGGCCGCCGTCGTCGTACTCGATGCCCAGCTCGTACTCGCCGGTCTCGGGCGCGCTGAGGGTCCCCTCCCAGCGGGCGGAGAAGTTGTCGAAGCCGCTCAAGCCCGGAGGCGGATCGGCCAGCGGAGGCTTGGGCCACGCGTGGTCTACCTTCTCGTCGATGGCCCGGCCGGCCGGCTTCTCGAAGCCCAGGCCCTCGAAGTACTGCACCGCGAGGCCCGGCCGGCCATCGGGCGTCCGCAGCACCGCCGTCGGGATGGTGGCCGCCGGCGGATCGCTCACGTGGTACATCGCCCGGGTGACGGGGTGAACCAGGAACGCGGGACCGAACATGTAGGCGTCGTCCACCTTGCGTAGCGCCTCGACGTCCGGGAAATCCATCGGCAGGCCGCGCATGATGGTGTAGCCGTGGGCCGTGCTCTGCCACGCCAGCGAGTAGATGTAGGGCAGGAGCCTGTAGCGGAGCTGGGCGGCACGGAGGAGCGACCGGTAGATCTCGGGGGCGAGCTTCTTGAAGATGTAGGGCTCGCGCTCGATGCTCGTGCCGTGGACGCGATAGATGGGGCTGAAGGCCGCGAACTGGTTCCAACGGGCGAACAGCTCCTGGTACTCGGGATTTTTCTCTCCGTCGGGGTAGAAGACGAAGAAGCCGCCGGTGTCGTGAGTCCAGTAAGGCTGCCCGGCCATGGCGACGTTGAGGCCGCCAGAGACCTGGTTGCGCAGGGTCTCCCAACTCGCGGTCGTGTCGCCCGACCACGACACGGCGCCGTAGCGCTGCGCGCCCGCCCAGGCCGAGCGCGTCAGGGTGAAGACGCGCTTGTCGCTGGTGGCGCGCTGTCCCTCATAGGTGCCCCTGGTGGTCATGAGCGTGTACGGGTTCAGGTAGCGCGCGAAGTCCCCCATCGCGTTCGTGCCCAGGCCCTTGATGTCCCGCTCGACCTCGGCCGGATCATGGCACGCCCCGCCCACCTCGACCTCGGTGCCGTCCATCCACAGCGCGTCCACGCCGACGTCGAGCAGCCCCTTCTTGACGTGCTCGAAGTAGATCGCGCGGCCCTCGGGGCTGTAGGCGTCGTAGACGCGCGCCTTTCCCGATATCCAGTGCAGGGGCTCGAAGCGCAGCCCCTTGGCGTCCAGGGCGTGGGCCAGCTCGGTGTCGTTGCCGACCGAGGGCCAGATGGAGCACATGAGCTTCACGTGCAGCCCTTCGTGGAGCGTCCTCGTCAACTCCCGCGGATCGGGATAACGTTCAGGGTCCCAGGTCATCCCGCTCCAGGTCCCGTCCTTCTCTCCCCCCCAGTACTGCCAGTCCTGCACGATGTAGTCGATCGGGAAGCCTTCCCTGCGGAAGTCACGCACGACTTCGACCAGGCGGTCCTGGGTCCTGTATCGCTCCTTGCTCATGAAGAAGCCGAACGCCGCCTTTGGCGGCATCGGAGCCGCGCCGGTGAGGCGACGATAGCCAGCGATCACGCCGTCCATCGTGGCGCCCGCGATGAAGTAGTAGTCGACGCCTGCCGGGGCGCTCTCGGCCCACAGGGTGGCGCCAGCCTCGTCATCCGTGAAGGTCATCTTCGAGTAGACGTCCCACAAGATTCCGTAGCGCCTGGTGGAGATCATGAAGGGAACCACGATGCCGATGTTGGTCTGGACGAGCAGCACGTCCTGTCCGCGATAGTCCATGTAGGGACGGTCGTACTGGCCGAGGCCGTAGAGCGATTCGTCCGGGGCGAGCGTGAAGGTGTGTCGGATCTTGTAGGACGGCGCCCCGGAGATGACCACCTCGCTGATCTCGCTCGGCCCCTGCGCGCGCTCCTGGGCGAGCAACCTGCCGTCGGGGCCGAAGAACGCGAGCGCCCCGGATTCCTTGCTCACGAGGATGCGCAGGGTCTCCGAGGCGACGATCAGCGACTCCGGCGACTCGTCGAGCGTGAACGCCACCCGGGCCGGCCCGGCGACGACCACCAGGCTGGGCTGAGCGGTATGGGGCCGACCGGGATTGGCGTTGACCCGGACGATGCTCGGCCCGTAGAAGAGGACGTTCTTCGTGAGATCCCCGACACGGAACTGGATCCCGCTGTCCAGACGGCGGAAGGAGAAGCCGCCGTCCGGAGCCGTGACGACGGACTGCAGTTGACCGGCGGCATCCAGCCCGGTTGTCGCCGGGAGGGTCGTGGCGACGCCGAGCAGCCAGGCGATAGCCAGTCCGACGCGCGTTGGACCATGTACGCTCATGAGACCTCCCTGCCGGGAGCTGGCCGAGCTTCGCACCCCGCCACCGGGATTCTAGCCCCTGCGAGCGCGAGGACGGTCGCCGCGCCGCTCGCCCAGCCGGCTGACCAGGCTAGGCCCGCATCCTATAATGCGCCGCGTGGTGAAGACCATTCCCGAGAACCG
Organism: uncultured Acidobacteriota bacterium; assembly: GCA_964574335.1. GTDB lineage: Bacteria > Acidobacteriota > Vicinamibacteria > Fen-336 > Fen-336 > CAZNNH01. The sequence goes on from CAZNNH010000066.1 coordinate 16,846, forward strand.
CCCACGCTCCCGGCCCCCGAGGCCAGGGACGTGAAGCTCGCCGGCTGGGCGCTGCTCGCCGCGCTGGATCGGCCCCGGCAGCCCGTGCCCTTCACGAGGCGCTCGTGAGACATGGTGTCGAGCACGAGTACTACGTGGGCGGCCACGGCGGCCACGACTGGTCCACCTGGCGCCACCTGCTCCACGAACGCTTCCTGCCCGGGCTGTGGCGCCGGCCGCAACCCTGACCAGAGGTTCCTTCACATGAGATCGATGACGCCCTTTGCCACCCTCTTCGCCCTCGCCGCCGCCGGGGTGGCCCTCGCACAACCCGCGCCGGTCGAGACCGAGGCCGGTCTCGTCCAGGGCGCCGTCGAAGGGGACCTGACGGTCTACCGCGGCATACCCTTCGCCGCGCCGCCGGTGGGCGATCTGCGCTGGCGTCCGCCCCAGCCGGCCGAGAGGTGGGAGGGCGTGCGAGAGACCACGGCCTTCGCGCCCGACCCCTATCAGGGCGACGGCAAGGGCAACGTCAGCGAGGACTGCCTCTACCTCAACGTCTGGACACCCGCCAAGTCGGCGGACGAGCGCGTGCCGGTGCTGGTCTGGATCTACGGGGGCGGGTTCTCGTTCGGCTCCACCTCCACCCCGGTCCACGACGGCCAGCACCTCGCGCGCCAGGGTGTGGTCCTGGTGAGCATCAACTACCGTGTCGGCCCCCTCGGCTTCCTGGCGCATCCCGAGCTGAGCGCCGAGTCGCCGCACAAGGTCTCGGGCAACTACGGGCTGCAGGATCTGCTCGCCGGGCTCGGGTGGGTGCAGAGGAACATCGCGGCCTTCGGAGGCGACCCGGAACGGGTGACGATCTTCGGCGAGTCCGCCGGCGGCATCGCCGTCAGCATGCTGTGCGCGTCGCCGCTGGCCAAGGGCCTCTTCCGGGGAGCTATCTCCCAGAGCGGGGGCTCCTTCGGTCCCACCCGTCCCACGACCTATCCCGGCGAGAACATGCGAACCCTCGCCGAGGCCGAAGCGGCGGGCGAGGCCTTCGCGCAGAAGACCGGAGCCGCCTCGATCGCGGAGCTGCGAGAGCTGGCGCCCGGGAAGCTCCCCGCCGGCTTCGGCAGCGGCGCCGGCTGGCCCATCGTGGACGGCTGGGTGATCCCCGGCGACCAGTATGAGCTCTACGCGTCGGGTCGCTACAACGACGTCGCCATCCTGGTGGGCTATGACTCCGACGAGGGCCTGAGCTTCTCTCGCGAGAAGACGCCCGAGGCGTACGTCGCGGGCGTCCGGAAACGCTACGGGCCGTTCGCCGACGAGCTGCTGGCGGTCTACCCCGCAGGTCGGGAGGGCGTGCCGAAGACGGCGCGCGACCTGATCCGAGACGCGGCCTTCGGCTGGCACACGTGGGTGTGGGCCCGGCTCCAGGCGCGGACGGGCGAGTCGAAGGTGTTCTACTACTACTTCGACCAGCACCCGGAGCGCCCGGCCGGCTCGCCCGAGGCCGACCACGGCATGCCCCACGGCGTGGACGTGCCCTACGTCTTCCAGACCCTCGACCGCGACAAGCCGGAGCTCACGCCGGGCGACCTGGCAATCTCGGAGACGGTGTCCGGCTACTGGACGAACTTCGCGAAGCACGGGGACCCGAACGGCCCAGGGGTGCCGGTGTGGCCCGAGTTCACCGGGAGCGAGCCCCGGGTGATGGTGTTCCACGACGAGGCCCGTCCGGGCCCGGTGCCCAACGCCGAGGGCCTCGAGGCTCTCGACCGCTACTTCGCCTGGCGACGCACAGCCGAGGGAAAGGCCTGGGCCGAGTAGACGGGCGCCGGGCGAGGGCAGATCTCCCCCAAAGAACCGGAACCCCCGCTGCCTCAGGGGCGTAGAGTAGAAGGGAAGCCTCTGGCCCCGGGAGGACTCATGAACCAGCGTAGCCGCCCTCGGAGGCGACGCCTGCTGTGGGCGGGCGGCGCCGTCGTCGCCCTGGTGATCGTCTTCGGCGTGGCCGCCTCGCTTCGCTCGGGGACCCAGATCGACCCCGCCAAGCTGGCCAAGGTCGAGCGCGGCGACATCGCCCGCTCGGTGGTGGCCACCGGGAAGATCGAGCCCCGGGCCAAGGTGGAGATCAAGTCGAAGGCCAGCGGGCTGGTCGAGAAGATCCTGGTCGACTACGGCGACCGGGTGAAGACCGGTCAGGTGCTGCTGGAGCTAGACAAGGAGGCCCTCCATGCTCGGGTCCGCGAGGCCCGGGCCAGCCTGCTGGCGGCCCAGGCCGCCTACGAGCGCAACAAAGTGGAGGCCGAGGGGCCCGACCTGCCCTTCCTGAAGTCGGCGATGGACCGGGCCCGCCGCCTCCACCGCGAGGGCCTGATCTCCCTCTCGGTGCTCGAGGACGCCGAGATGGCCTACCAGCTCGCCCTCAACAAGCAGGTGGCGGCGCACAGCAACGCCGCCGTCACCCAGGCCGAGGTGGAGCAGGCCCGGGCCGCCCTGGAGCAGGCCGACACCGACCTCAAGAACGCCACCATCCGGAGCCCGATGGACGGCCTGGTGCTCTCGCGCGACGTGGAGGTGGGCGACGCGGTCAGCTCGATCCTGGTGCTCGGCTCCCAGGCCACGCTGGTGATGGTGCTCGGGGACATCGACGGCGTCTACGTCAAGGGCAAGGTCGACGAGGCCGACATCGGCAAGGTCTTCCTGGGGCAGCAGGCGCGGATCGTGGTGGAATCGCTGAAGGACAAGAAGCTCGCCGGCCAGGTGACCAAGATCTCGCCGCTCGGCGTGGAGCGCGAGAACGTGACCACCTTCGAGGTGCGGGTCTCGATCGAGAACCCGACTGGCGAGCTGAAGGCCAACATGACCGCCAACGCCGAGATCATCCTGGAAGAGCGCAAGGACGTGCTGCTGGTCCCTGAGGCGGCCGTCGCCTACGACGCCGACCGCAAGACCTTCCTCGACGTCCCCGACTCGAGCCAGGACTCGGGCCGGCGGCGGGTGGCGGTCGAGCTCGGGATCGGCAACGGCGTCAAGACCCAGGTCGTCTCCGGGGTCGAGGAGGGCCAGCAGGTCATCCTTCAATGAAGTGGGGACATGACCCGATTCCCCAGGCGGCGCACGGGGACATGACCGGGTTTCCCCGGCTGCAACGGAAACCCGGATCGTGTCCCCGGGCGACGGGGGGAATCGGGATCGTGTCCCCCGAGACCGGATTCCTGAGGACGTGAGCGGATGACCTTCGCCGACCTGCTCCGCGACACCCTGAGCACGCTCTGGACCCACAAGGTCCGGACCGCCCTGACCATGTTCGGCATCGCCTGGGGGATCGTCTCGATCATGCTGATGGTGGCCGCCGGCGAGGGGCTGCGGGTGGGCCAGGCCAAGGTGGCCGAGACGCTGGGCAAGGACATCATGATCGTCTTCGCCGGGCGGACCAGCCTGCAGGCCGGCGGCCTGCGCGCCGGACGGCCGATCACCTGGCTCGCCGACGACCACCAGGCGATCCAGTCTCAGACCCCCTCCTGCTCCAACGTCCTCCCCGAGCTGGGCCAGGGCGGCATCCCGGTGCGCAGCGCCTACAACAGCGCGGCGTTGCTGGTGACCGGCTCGCTCCCTCCTTTCGGCGAGATCCGCAGCATCTGGATCGGCCAGGGCCGCTTCTACGACTGGAGCGACCAGCGCGAGGGGCGGCGGGTGGCGGTGCTCGGCAGCGACGCCAAGAAGCAGCTCTTCGGCGCCCGCGAGGCCCTCGGCCAGCCCCTCTACCTCAAGGACCAGAGGTACATCGTCATCGGCGTGACCCGAGAGAAGGACCAGGACTCGAGCTACGACGGCCAGGATGTCCAGAAGGTCTTCGTTCCCTTCAGCGCCATCATCCGCGACTTCCCGGATCGACCGCCCCGGAACCCGAGGGCGGTCGACCGGCTGCTGGTGACGCCGCGCCGCTTCGAGGACCACGAGGCCTGCAAGGGTGAGCTGCGCCGGGCGCTGGGCCGCATGTACCACTTCGACCCCAGGGACGAGGAGGCGGCCAGCATCTGGGACACCGTCGAGGACACCAAGGGCTTCCGCCGGATGACCGAAGGGATGAAGTACTTCCTCGGGGCGGTGGGGCTGGCCACCCTGTTCATCGGCGGGATCGGGGTGATGAACGTGATGCTGGTGGCGGTGCGCGAGCGCACTCGCGAGATCGGCGTCCGCAAGGCGCTGGGCGCGACCCGCCGCTCGGTGCTCTTCCAGTTCTTCGTGGAGACGCTGATCGTGGTGTTCCTGAGCGGGGGGCTGGGGATGGGCTTCGCGTTCGCGCTCTGCCGCCTGGTCAACCTGGCGCCGATGCCCATGTACTTCGCCGGCCTCCTGGTCTCCTGGCAGAGCGGGCTTCTGGCCTTCGCCTTGCTGGGGACGACGGCGGTGCTCTCGGCCCTCTACCCGGCCAGCCGCGCCGCCCGCATCGACCCCATCGAGGCGTTGCGTTACGAGGCCGGAGGGTAGCGCGAGTGGCCTGCTTCTCCGATCACGGCCCGGCGCGCCGAGGACGCTGCTCCGCGCGCTCCGGCCTGATCCGCCGCGTGTCAGGCCCGGCGCGGCGGATGTCGGCATTCATCAACGAGTCGCGCGCTCCGGACGCCCCGGCGTCGCTCGGCCGGCACCGAAGCAGGCCCCTCGCCGGGTTGAGGGGGGTCTTCATTGATCACGGCCCGGCGCGCCGCGGACGCCGCTCCGCGCCTTCAGGCCCGGCGCCATGCTGAGGGAGGTCTTCATCCAGGCCTGGATCGCGCTGCGGCGGAACAAGCTGCGCAGCGTCCTGACCATGCTGGGGATCGTCTGGGGGATCGTGGCGGTGGCGGTGTTGATGGCCTACGGCGCCAGCTTCCGCCGGGTGCTGGTGCGGGGCTTCGACGCCTTCGGGAGGAGCGCCGTGGTCTGCTGGCCGGGGCAGACCAGCGAGCAGGCCGGCGGCGAGCGCGCCGGCCGGCGGGTGCGCCTGGAGAAGGCGGACATGGAGCAGATCCAGGTGGACGCCCCGCTGGTGAGCCAGATCAGCCTGGAAACGGTGCGTTGGCTGCCGATCTCCTACGGCGACCGCTTCGCCAACACCGCCATCCGCGGTGTCTACCCGGCCTACGGCGAGATCCGCAACGAGCTCCCGACCGAAGGCCGATGGATCGGGCCCGAGGACTTCGCCGAGCGCCGGCGGGTGGCGTTCCTGGGCGGCCGGCTGCGGAAGAAGCTCTTCTCGGGACGTCCGGCGGTGGACGAGGTGGTGCGGATCGGCGGCATGCGCTTCACGGTGATCGGGGTGATGGACCGCAAGATGCAGTTCAGCAACTACTTCACCAACGACGACGACTGCGTCTGGATCCCCTACACGACCGCCGGCGACCTCTGGGACACCCGCTACGCCAGCGTGATCGTCTTCTCCTCGGTCGCCCCGCGCTTCGAGCCCAAGGCCATGGACCAGGTGCGGGCCGCCATCGCCAAGCGGCAGCGCTTCTCACCTACCGACCAGCGGGCCGTTCTGATGTTCGGCCGCGAGCAGTTCCGTCCGATCATCGACGGTCTCACCATCGGCCTGCAGGTGCTGCTGGTCTTCATCGGCAGCCTCACCCTCGGCATCGGCGGCGTGGGGGTGATGAACATCATGCTGGTCTCGGTGGACGAGCGGATCCGGGAGATCGGCCTGCGCCGCGCAGTGGGCGCCCGGCGTCGCCACATTCGGGCCCAGTTCCTGGCCGAGGCGCTGCTGCTCACGCTGCTCGGCGGGGTCGTGGGGATCGTGGTGGCCTATGCGCTCTCGGCCGCGGTCGGGAACATCCCGCTGATGGGCCCTTTGTTCCAGGACGAGTCCGGCAAGACCGACATCCAGCTCGCGATCTCACCCACCATCGTGCTGGTGTCGGTGGCGATCCTGGCCCTGGTCGGCGTCCTCAGCGGGATGGTGCCAGCGCGCCGCGCCTCGCGTCTCGACCCGGTCGAGGCGCTGCGCTACGAGTAGCCGGAGCCTCCTGCGTCGTCGTCCGTGGACGAAGCCTCCGCTGGCGCATCGTCGGGCTCCCTGAAGAGGTAGAGGGGCCGGCCCTTCGACTCCTCGTAGACCCGGGCCAGGTACTCGCCGACCGCGCCGAGGGCGACGAGCTGGAGGCCGCCCAGGATCAGCACGGTCGAGATCAGCGAGGGCCAGCCCCTCACGGTGTCCCCACGGAAGACGAACTGGAACAGGACGTAGCCGAGATAGCCGAGCCCCAGCAGGCTGGTCAGCAGCCCCACCTGGCCGATCAGCCGCAGCGGCCAGACGGTGAAGGAGAAGAGGCCGTCGAGGGCCAGCCCGAGCATCTTGAAGGGCGTGTACTTGGAGTTGCCGTGACGCCGCGGGGCAGCCCTGTAGTGAATGTAGGCGCGGCGGAAGCCGATCCAGGCGATCATCCCGCGCAGGAAGCGGTGGCGCTCGGGCATCCGGCGGAGCGCCCGGTAGGCGGGACGGGCCAGCAGGCAGAAGTCCGCCGCGCCGGCGACGATCTCCCGATCGGTGAAACGCCGCATCAAGGCGTAGAAGGCCCTCGAGGTGAGCCGCTTCGCGAGCGAGGCGCCGGCGGTCTGGTCTCGGACCGCGGAGACGATCTCGTGGCCCTGCCGCCACAGAGCTATCATCTTCGGGATCAGGCTGGGCGGGTGCTGGAGGTCGCTGTCCAGCATGATCACGGCGTCACCGGTAGCGAGGTCGAGCCCGGCAGAGAGGGCGATCTGGTGGCCGAAGTTGCGGGAGAGGGGGAAGACCTCGACCCGTGGGTCCCGCTGGTGGGCCGCCCGCAGCAGCGCCACCGAGTCGTCCTGGCTCCCGTCATCCACGATCACGATCCGGAAGGCGATCCCAGGGAGGGTCTCGATCGCGTCCAGCAGCTCCTGCAGCAGCTCGGGGATCGACTCGGCCTCGTTGTAGCAGGCGCTGACGATGGTGACCTGCCGCTCCGAGCGCTCTCGGCCGTCGGCGTGGCTTTCGGGCTCGCTCACGGTCGAAGCGAGAGGATGACCGGCGCCCTGAGCCGATCCTCGGGCCAGATGCGACCGTCCTCCTCGAAGCTCCCCCACTGGCTGTTGGCGACGTAGTAGAAGCGGTCGCCAGCCATCACCCCCAGGGTCGGCTCGTCGAAGTGCGGGTTCGCCTTCTCGAGCACCGTCATCTCGGCCACCCGGGACAGGTCGGGCTCGAGGCGGATCCCGAGCACCCGGTGCGGCCGAACGCCGTTCTGGATGGCGATCAGGGTCTCGCCGTGCCGGGCCAGGCCGTCGATCCCGTAGAGCGTCGGGCAGCCGGCGTGGGCGGGAAAGTGGAGCTTCAGGGTGTCGAGCTGCAAGACCGCCAGCCCGCTTGGCCGCGGGTAGTCCGAGACGAAGAGCCGCCGCTGGTCCTCCGACAGGGTCAGCCCATTGGGCGAGAGCAGCCGCCCGGGCTCCACCAAGACCTCGAGCTGGGCGGCTTCGGGGGCGAGGCGGTAGAGGGCGCCCGAGACGCTGTCCGAGACGTAGACGGTCCCGTCACTGGCGAGGGTCAAGTCATTGAAGCTGTGGCGGGCGTCGTCCTGCGGGGGGGCGAAGGCTCGATCCCGTCGGCCGCTCTTCAGGTCGAAGGCGACCAGCTCGGTCCGTCCCTCGAGGTCGGGATGGTAACCGCGCATCTGGGGGACCGCCGCGGTGCAGGCCCAGAGCCGATGTCGGGGTGAGTCGACGGCGATCCCCAGGACGGCCAGCAAACCGTCACTTGCCTCGGCCACGAACTCCTGCTCCCGTCCGCCCGAAAGGATCCGCACGATCTTGCGGCGGTGGACGCTGCTGACGAAGAAGTCGCCGCTGGCCGGGTCGTGGGCGATCCCTTCGGTCACCAGGTCGCGGGCCCCGAGCGAGAAGGCGACGACGCTGTCCCCCCGTGGCGCCTCGAGGTCCGCGAAGAGGCGCAGGACCTCGGCGAACCCCTTCTGGCCCCGGACGGCTTCGAAGTCCGCCTCCGCCGCCACATCCAAGCTCACGCCCAGCTCGGCCAGCCGCCGGAGCGAGGAGAGCGCCCTTCCGGGCTGACCGTTGAGCGAGCAGGCACGGGCGAGCTGGTCGAGCACGTGCGGGTGCTCGGGCGCCAGCTCGAACGCCGCCTGGGCGTGCTCGAGGAAGGCCGCCAGGTCGCCGCGCGAGCGGGCCTCGGCCGCCTCCCGATAGTGACGGAGCAGCGCCTGGCGCGGGCCCTCCTCGGCACCGGCCGCAGCCACCAAGAGGAGCAGGGCGCCCGCCACCACCCCGGCCGATCGAACGCTCAACCCGTGCCTCGCGGAGCGACCAGGCCGCGCCGGATCAGTCCGGGGGCCGGAACAGGTCGCGGAGGCGGACCTCCATCTCGGGAGGGGTGTTCGCGAACGAGAGACCGTGGGCAAAGCGATCCTCCTCGTCGCGTCGCCACTGGACGCGCCCCTCGAGCTGCAACGGGCTGTCGGCCAGGGAGATGTGCAGGGCCAGACGCACCACGCTGCCCACCTCCAGCGGTGCCACCAGGCGCACCTGGGCGCCGCTCGCGCTCAGGTCCACCAGCTCGCCCAGAGCCAGCGGACGGCGGTCGCTCGACAGCACCCGTACGCCCACCATCAGCCTCCGCCGCTGGTCCCGCCGCCGCTCCTCGGAGACAGGCCCCGGCTTGGGTGGCGCCTCGAGCACGCTGCGGCAGGTGGTGAGCAGGTCGCCGAAGTGGAAGGGCTTGCCGATGAAGGCGGCGACCCCTTCGCGCACGCCACGGGCGAAGGCCGCGAAGTCGCCGCGCGCGGTCAGCACCACCACCGGCGGCGGGTCCTCGAGGCCGCGCAGCCGGGCCAGCACCTCCCAGCCGTCGACCACCGGCATCATCAGGTCCAGCAGAACCAGGTCGGGCCGGCTGGACTTGATGCTCTCCAGGGCCTCGGCGCCGTCGACGGCCGAGTCGACCTCGTAGCCCGCGTCGCTGAGCACACGGCCCACGAAGACGTGGATATCGGGCTCGTCGTCCACGACCAGGATGCGGTGGGGCATGGCTTGGCTCTCCCGTGAGGTCCACGCCGGCGTCGCCGGCTCTCCTACTCTACCCCATCCCGGGCCGACCGAGTTGATTTCGTGGCCGGCTACGGGTAAGAAGCGCCTTTGGCGACAAGTCCGGAACCCAGGAGGGCTCGACCGATGGCCAGCGACGACCTGCACTCGCTCTCACCCAGTGGAGAACGGTTCCCCCTGCCGAAGCCGGAAGAGTACGCGGCCGAGTACCAGCGGCTGGCCCGGATGGCGGAAGCGGCCCGCGGCCAGGGCCGCGAGGTGGTGGTGGTGATGGGCGTCGGCTTCGTGGGCGCGGTGATGGCCGCCATCGTCGCCGACAACGAGAACGAGCAGGGCCAGCCCACCAAGCTGGTGATCGGCTGCCAGCGGCCGAGCACCCGCAGCTACTGGAAGATCCCGCTGCTCAACCGCGGCGTGTCGCCGGTCAAGGCCGAGGACCCCCAGGTCGACGTGCTGATCGAGCGCTGCGTCAAGGCCAAGCAGTCTCTGGTCGCCACCTACAACCCCGACTGCCTGCAGCTCGCCGACTGCGTGGTGGTGGACGTGCAGTGCGACTACACCAAGCACGAGCTCGGCAACATGAGGAGCGGCCAGGCCGAGATGGCCGCCCTGGAGGCGACCCTCGAGACCATTGGCGAGAAGATACCCCCCGAGTGCCTGGTGCTGATCGAGACCACGGTGGCGCCCGGCACCACCGAGTTCGTGGCCTGGCCGATCCTGAAGAAGGCCTTCGCCAAGCGCGGCATCGGCAGCGAGCCGCTGCTCGCCCACAGCTTCGAGCGGGTGATGCCGGGGAAGGAGTACGTGGCCTCGATCCGCGACTTCTGGCGGGTCTGCTCCGGCTGCAACCAGGCGGCCCGGGAACGGGTGGAGCGGTTCCTGCGCCAGGTGCTCAACACCGAGCGGTTCCCGCTCACCATCATGGACCGGCCGATCGAGTCAGAGACCACCAAGATCGTGGAGAACTCCTTCCGCGCCACCATGCTGGCCTTCATGAACGAGTGGAGCCTGTTCGCCGAGCGCAACGGCGTCGACCTGATCAAGGTGGTCCGGGCGATCAAGGTCCGTCCCACCCACGACAACATCATCTTCCCCGGCCCCGGCATCGGAGGCTACTGCCTTCCCAAGGACGGAGGGCTGGGATACTGGGCCTACCAGCACCTGCTCGGCTTCCAGGACGCCGATAGCGTCTTCAAGCTCACCCCGACGGCGATCGACATCAACGACACCCGGGCCCTCCACGTGGCGGAGCTGGTCCGCGACGTGCTGCGCAACATGGGTCGTCAGATCGCCGGCGCCCGGCTGCTGATCTGCGGCGCCAGCTACCGCCAGGACGTGGGCGACACCCGCTACTCGGGCTCGGAGATGGTGGTGCGCAAGCTCACCGAGATGGGGGCCGAGATGCGGGTCCACGACCCCTACGTCAGCCACTGGCACGAGCTCGAGCAGCAGGACACCTACCCGGCTCCCGGCCACTCCTGGTCGCGCTTCTTCCGCAATCAGGAGTCGCTGCGGGAGATCCGGGTTCAACAGGAGCTGAAGCCGGCCCTCGAGGGAGCGGCGGCGGTCATCCTGGCGGTGCCCCACGCCCCCTACCTGGAGCTGGACCCGGAGCAGGTGGTGCGGGACGCCGGGGCGCCGCTGGCGGTGGTGGACTGCTTCGGCATCCTCGACGATGCCCGTATCCGTCGCTACTTCGAGCTGGGATGCGAGGTCAAGGCGCTGGGAAGGGGGCACGTGGCCCGGATCAAGAAGGAGGTCCTCGGCCTGAAGCGCTGAGGGACCGTGGACGAGGGCTTCGACTACCCGGCGCTGGTGCGCGAGGCCTTGACCGGCCTGGTGCGCTCCGTTCTCGGGCGGACGGCCGAGAACGGCCTGCCCGGGGAGCATCACTTCCTCATCACCCTCAGAACCGATGCCCCCGGTGTCGAGCTCTCCGACCGGCTGAGGCGACAGCACCCCCAGGAGATGACCATCGTCCTGCAGAACCAGTTCTGGGACATGGAGGTCAGCGAGACCGCTTTCGGGGTTTCGCTCCGTTTCGGCGGGACGCTGGAGCGGCTGGTGGTTCCCTTCGAGGCGATCACCGCGTTCGTGGATCCGTCGGCCGAGTTCGGCCTGCGCCTCTCGCCGGTCGAGGAGCCCAAGGCGGAGGCGCCCCGTCGGCCCGCTCCCGCCGATGGAGACGCCGGCAAGGTGGTGCCCTTCTCGGCCCCACGCGGCAGGGGCTAGGATTGTCGGGTAGGACTCCGTAGGGCGGGAAGGGGAGCCAGATGGTCAGAAGCGAGCTCGGGAGGTCTGGAGGCGGGATGGCCTTCTGGTGGGCGGCCGGAGGGCTGGCGGCGGTCGGGCTGCTGTGCCTCGCGGGGAAGGTCGAGGCGGAGGATCTGCCGCCGGCGGAGAGTGTGTTCGAGCGCTATGCCGAGGCCCTCGGCGGGGCTGCCGTCGACGAGGTCAGGAGCATGGCCAACGAGTACGACTTCGCCATGCCGAGCGAGCGTCTCCTGACCACCGGCCACGAGTACTTCGTGCGTCCCGATCGCCACTACCTCAGCATCGACCTCACCTCATCCGGCACCCCCGACTTCGAATCCGGAGCCATCGGGGGGGTCGCCTGGAAGCGGAACCCCACCGGCCTGCAGGAGGGCGAGGAGAAGCGTCAGTTCCTGAGGAACGTGCCGATCAACTCCTACGCGGATTGGAAGACGTACTACGCCCGGGCGGAGACGACGGCCGAGGAGGAGGTCGACGGAAGGACCTGCTACAAGGTGGTGCTGACTCCCACCGAAGGGGAGACGCTGTCTGCCGACTTCGACGCGGCGACCGGGCTGTTGGTCCAGGAGGTGATCCGCGAGCCCTCCATGGGCTTCACCATCGTCACCAAGTACAGCGACTACCGGAAGGTGGGCGGGATCCAGTGGCCGTACCACATCGAGCAGCGGGGCGGCCCAGGCTTCACCGTCGACTTCACGAGCGTCCGGATCAACGTCGACGACATCCCCGAGCACCAGTTCGACGTCCCCGAGGAGCTGAAGACTCGGGGAAACCCGGTCATGTCCCCAAGGCGGTCTCAGAACTGGAAGTAGACGAACGGCCGCTGGGCGGTGGCGCCGATCAGGATGCTGGAGGTGACCAGGGCCAGGAGCGCCACCCGGGCGGGGTAGGGGATCGCCTCCAGCAGGTGCTCGCGGTAGTAGCGATGGGCGGTGAGGTGCAGGCCGCCCAGCACCAGCAGGACCACCCACCACAGCAGAGGAGCCGGATCGCCCGGCGCCAGGGTGAAGAAGCGAGCCGCGATCTCGAGGCCCTCGCCGGCGGTCTGGGCCCGGAAGGCGAGCGCGCCGGGGATGAAAAGAAGCAGCGTGAACGCACAACCCGCCACCCGGTACCGCCTGGCGTCGGGGAACCGCCAGCCGCGACGAAGCCTCTCCCGGTTGATGGCCTGGATCACGCCGTGGTACAGGCCCCACAGCGCGAAGGTCCATGCGGCACCGTGCCACAGGCCGAACAACGCCCACACCAGGATCACGTTGAAGGCCACCCGCCAGGGGCCACGACGGGTCCCGCCAAGCGGATGGAAGACATAGTCCCGGAACCAGTGACTCAGCGTCACGTGCCACGAGCGACGGAACGCCAGCGGGTCGCTGGCGAGCAGCGGCCAGGTGAAGTTGCGGGGCAGCTCGAAGCCGAACAGGCGGCCGAGGCCGCGAGCCATGGTGCTGTAGCCCGAGAAGTCGCAGTAGAGCTGGACGTAGAAGAGCAGGCCGATCAGTCCCAGGGTACCGCCGCTCCAGCGAGCGGGCACCCGGAAGACGTGGTCCACGACCAGCCCCAGGTTGTCGGCGATCACCATCTTCTTGAAGAGACCGAGCAAAAACAGCTCGACCGCCTGGGTGACCTCCTGCGGACGCGGGGTGCGGTCGAGGGCGAGCTGCGGAAGGAACTCGTGGCTGCGCAGGATCGGCCCGGCCATCAGCTGCGGAAAGAAGGCGACGAAGAGCGCGAAGTCCGAGAGGCTGCGACAGGCGTGGGTTCGTCGGCGGTAGACGTCGATCGAGTAGCTGAGGGTCTGGAAGGTGTAGAAGGAGAGGCCCGGGCGCTTGCAGGCACACCGAAACTGCCCCCGCCTCGTAGGAGAGCGTCGCCATCAGGCGGACGGCTCGGGGACCCGGCCCCGCGTCCATGAAGGGATGCCGTCGCAGCTCCGATGCCGCATGTCGAATCGAGAGCAGCATCTGCTCCGGCGGAAGCGGGGGCAGCTCGCGCTTGGGGGTCTCGTCGAGCTCTTCGCCCTGCCCGACCAGCCGGGCCTGGAGGGTGGGGCGCACCCTGCGGTGGACCACGCTGGACCACCTGACGGTGGCAGCGAGGTGCGCCTCGCGATCGCGGAAGAGCTCCCGGAGGCTGAACAGGCGAAGGGCCACCCGCGGGGTGTAGTAGCGGGTCAGCGATTCCAGATCTCCTGACCTACCTCCCTTGCGAAGTGTCCGGTTGTGGTGCGGAT
>CAZNNH010000067.1:0-11596 GCA_964574335.1 uncultured Acidobacteriota bacterium
GCCGCCGCCGTTGAAGCGCTCGTCCACGATGATCGCCTGCTTGTAGGACTGCGGGTAGAAGTAGCGGCGGAAGTACTGGTAGCCGCGGTCAGCAGTGTCGGGCACGTGGACGTAGGCCACCCGCCCGCCGGTGGCCGCGTCGACCTTGCGCTGGTTCCCCTCCACCCAGTCGCGGTAACGCAGGTCGGCCTCGTCCCCGACCGGGACCACCGTCACCTCGCGCGAGTCTCGGCCGTCCGCGTGGGGCCCGACGGTGATCTTCACCTGCCGGTCCGCGGTGTTCTCGAAGCGCCGGTACAGGTTCTCGGGCGGCGTCACGTCGACGCCGTTCACCGCCAGCAGGTACTCGCCGGCCTGCACCTCGACGCCGGGGGTGACCAGCGGCGAGCGCAGGTCGGGGGTCCAGTTCAGACCGCCGTACACCTTGACGAAGCGGTAGCGCCCGTCGACGATCTCGTAGTCGGCGCCCAGGAGCCCCACCGACACCTGCGTGGGCTCCTCGATCGTCTCGCCCTCCTGGCTGTAGCTGTGTCCCACCGACAGCTCGCTGGCCATCCACCGGATGATCCGCTCCAGGTCGGCCCGGGTGGCCGCGTGGGCCACGAAGGGCTGGTACTTCTCGCGGACCGCCGGCCAGTCGGCGCCGTGGTAGTTGGGGGCGTAGAAGTAGTCGCGGTTGATGCGCCAGGCCTCGGCGAAGATCTGGGGCCACTCCTCCCGCGGCTCGACCCGCACCGAGACGTCGTCGATCCGGAGCTGGCCCTTGCCCGCTTCCAGCTCCTTGCCCAGCTCGGTCACCACCCACTGCTCCTTGCGGGAGACCAGGACCTTGGTCTTGTCCTGGGAGATCTCGAAGGCCAGCACGTCCTTGCCCAGGCTCTTCGGCTCGCGCTCCTCCAGCGTGAAGCGCTTCAGCTCCGAGGGCGCCTGCAGCGCCTCGAACTTCGCGAAGCCCCGGCTCTCCAGGTAGTAGAGCTCGCCGCTCTTGCCCACTCGGAGGTTGCGCAGGGTGGCGCCAGTGACGGGCAGCGGGACGATCCGATCGGTTAGCCCCTCGAAGTCGATGCGGACCCTTGTCGGCTCGGCCGCGGCCTCGTTCTTCTCCGTCGCCTTCTTGTCGCCCGCTTTCTTGTCGTCCCCCTTGGCGTCCTCTGTCCCCACCTCGTCGCTCTGGGGCGGGATCGGCGACGGCGCCTCCTTGTCGAGCACGGCGGCGTAGATCGTGTGGGTGATGGGCATGTCCGTGGTCGACTGGGCGAACCAGTCCTTGACCGGACCGGCGTCGGTCGAGCCCAGCATGTACAGGTACTTGCCGTTCGGGTCGAAGGCCGGCTCGCTCATCTCGCTCATCCCGTCGCTGATGGCGAAGGATCGGCCCTCCTCCATCGAGTAGACGTAAACGGTCTGGAAGAGCCCGGCCGTGTTGAGGGTGTAGGCCAGCCACCGGGAGTCGTCCGAAAAGCGGCTGGTGAGCGTCACCATCGGAGAGTAGACGGGCTCCTGGGCCACCTTGGCCAGCCGGCCGCTCTCCAGGTCGAGGACGAACAGGCTGAGCGAGTTGTCCTGCAGCGCGATGTGCTTCCGGTCCGGCGACCAGCGGGGCTCCCCGTAGAAGCCGGCCCCCGTCAGCGGGTAGTGTCGCGGCTCGCCGGTCCCGTCCTGGGCCGCCACCAAGAGGCCGTACTCGCCCCCGGCGTCCGAGAAGTACGCTATCTGCTTTCCGTCCGGTGACCAGGCCGGGCTGCGGTCGTGGGCCCCGGGGCTGCGGGTGATGTTGCGTGGGTCGCCCTTCTCCGCCGGCACGGTGACGATCTCGCCCCGGAACTCGACCGCCACCCGCTTGCCGTCCGGGGCCAGGCTCAGGTTCCGCACCCACTTGGCGCCCTTCGCCCAGCGGCCCCGGGTCTCGCGCAGGTCGGCGCCCACCCCCACCCGCAGCCGCGTCTCGGAGCGGGAGTCGATGTCGAAGGTGTGGAGCCACCCCTCCTGCTCGTAGATGATCCGGCCCGCGCCGGTCGAGGCGTTCAGTACCGGGAAGCCCTGATGGTGGGTGAGCGGCTCGACCGCCCCGGTGGCCGGGTCGAACGAGAAGAGGTTGAGCTCGCCGTCACGGTCGGAGGCGAAGTAGACCCTCTCGCCCACCCACATCGGGTCGGTGTCGTTGCAGCGCCCCTCGGGCTGGGGGACCTGCACCACCTGCTGGTCGTCGAGGTCCATCAGCCAGATCCGGCTGGTGGTCCCGCCGCGGTAGCCCTTCCACTGGCTGAAGCGGCCGGCGATCGGCACGTAGGCGATACGCTTCCCGTCCGGGGAGAAGCTGGCCTCGGTGCCGGTGGGGATCGGCAGCCGGCGCGGCGCCCCGCCCTCGATGGGGACCAGGTAAAGATGATGATGGCGGCGGGTCGCGACGCTGCGCTGCGACTGGAAGAGCACCGCGCTGCCGTCCGGCGTGAAGCCGCGGACGATGTCGTCCTGCGGGTGCCAGGTCAGGCGGGTGGGAGCGCCCCCGGCCACCGGCATCAGGTAGACGTCGACGTTGCCGTCGTAGTCGCCGCTGAAGGCGATCTGGCTCCCGTCCGGAGAGAAGGCCGGGTTCGACTCCACCCCCTCCGCGGTGGTGAGGCGTCTTGGGGAGGAGCCGTCCGCCTCGGCGATCCACAGGTCCGCGTCGTAGATGAAGGCGATGTGCGAGGCGCTGACGGCGGGCTGGGAGAGCAGCCGGGTGTCGTGGGTGTCGACGGCGAGGGCGGTCGCGGCCGTGAACGTCAGGGCGCAGCCCGAGAGGGCGACGAGGCGAGCGGGCTTCATTCGAGAGACCTCCGATCCCCAGATGGCCGGCAGGATAGCATGCGGCTGAAGCCGAGGCCGGGCGGCATCTCCGCCGCGGCCAGCCCCTGCCGGGCACTCCTCGCTCCGGGCCGGGGCCGACGTGGATTGGCGGCCTGGACCTCGCCTGCTAGAGTCTCGATCAGTGAGCGAGATGAAGCGGCTGGTGCAAGGCCGAAGCCGACGAACCCTGGCATCCGCCCTGGCCCTGGCTCCGTTGCTGGGCTGCGCGGCACGTCCACCTCGTGCCCACCCGACCGCCGATCTGGCCGCACGCCGCGTGCAGCTCGTGGATCTCGTCCGTTGCGGGAGCTACGTGTGCCTTGGCCGGGCCGAGACGCTGGCGGAGGACCTCCAGCGCCTGGCGCCCGAAGCGGAAGGGCTGCGGGAGGATCGAATCCGGATCCTGTTGCTGTTGGCGCTCCGCGAGCGACAGCTCGGGATCCTCGGAGACCGCTACCTGGGGACCGCGGGAGAGCTGTTGAAGGGCGTCGACCGTGAGGACCTTCAGTCCCTTGCCAACGTTGTCGAGGTCTACCCGCCGGACACCGACGGCGTGGTCGAGGATCGGTTGGGTGAAGCCGATCCCGAGGCCCTCGAGGCGATGCGACTCCGGCGGCGCCGATCGGCCGAGTGGCTGGAGGCCCGATCCGGGGCACCGGATCCGGATCCCGTCACCACGGTATTCGTGCTGGCCCTCGCTCGGGCTCGGGGCATGGCGCCGGACGACATGGCTGCGCTCGCCCCCGTCCCCCCGGAGCCGCCTCCGCTCGTTGCCTTCTCCCGGGCCTGGGCCTTGGGGGACGGTGAGCTGGCCGAGTCGCTGCTGGAGAGAGAGCCCACCTTCCACGAAGCGCACCTGATCCTGGGACGCCAGGCCCTGGCAGGAGATCGCCCCGCGCTGGCCGAGAAGGAGCTTCGCCAGACCCTCGAGGTCTTCCCGGCCTCGTTGGCGGCCGGCATGGGGTGGGCCGACGCGCTGGTCCGTCTGGAGGAGCTCGAGCTCGCCCTCGAGGCCTACGAGGGGGTGCTGGCCGTGGCCCCGAGCCATCGCGCGGCCCTGCTCAGGAAGGGGATCGTGCTCAGCCAGCTCGGCCGGGGCGAGGAAGCGATCCGCGCGCTGGAGCGGCTGGTCGACCTCGGCTTCTGGTACCTGGGCGAGGCCCACTACTGGCTGGCCTGGAACGAGCAGCGGGCGGAGATGGAAGCCGATGCCCACGAACACATCGAGCTGGCCAAGCACAGCCTTCCCGACGATCCCCGCGTGCACGAGCTGGACGGTCGCCTGGAGCTCCACCGGGGTGATCTGGCGGCGGCCGAGCAGGCGTTTCTCACCGTGCTCGAGCTCGATGCTCGCTGGCCGGGTCGCTACGCCGGCCAGGATGCCTTGTGCGACGCCCTCGTCGCGCTGGGACGGATCGAGTCGGATCGTGACGGCTGGGACCAGGCCGCCAGCCTCTTCGAGCGGGCGGCCTACTGCAACGGCGCCGCGGCGGCCCTGCTCGACCAGGATCTCGAGAGAGTGCGGGGATGGTCGCTCCCCCCGGCACGCGAGGCGGCGCTGGCCGCGAAGAAGCGGCGCCTGCGGGACGAGGCGCTGCGCCGTCGGGCGGGCTACCTCTACAACGCTGCGGCCTCCGCCCTCAACGCCCGCAAGCGGGAGTGGTGCCTCGGTCTGGCTCGGAGGGCCGCCGAGCACCCGGCATACAAGGAGAAGGCCGAGGCCCTGATCGACAAGGCCCGCTTCGCGGCCTTCTAGTCGGGGCGAGACACAGGGCCCGGCTCGGCCCGGCCGACCCTGCGCATGGCCCGACGGAGGTCGAGCGAGTACAGGGCGAGCGCCGCCCAGATGAAGACGAAGGCCGTGAGGTGGGCACGGCTGAAGGGCTCGCCGAAGGCCATCACCGCCAGGATGAAATGGCCGGTGGGGGTCAGGTACTGGACGAAGCCGACCGTCGACAACGTGAGCGCCCGGGTTCCGTAGGTGAAGAGCAGCAGTGGGACGACGGTGACCGGTCCCGACGCGGCGAGCAGCAGGGAAAGGCCAGTGCCGTGGGTCCCCAGGGCGCCGCTGCCCTGGCGCGCCAGCCAGGCGAGGTAGCCCACCGCCAGGGGCCACAGCAGCGCCACCTCGACGAAGAGCCCGACCATCGGCGTGGCGTCGACGACCTTTCGCAGCAGGCCGTAGAGGCCGAACGAGACCGCCAGCGTCAACGAGATCCAGGGCAACCCGTGTCGGGCGGTCAGGATCGCGATGCCGGCCGCGGCCAGCCCCACCGCCAGCCGCTGCGCGCGGCGCAGGCGCTCGCCCAGGAAGAGAAAGCCGAACAGCACGCTCACCAGGGGGTTGATGTAGTAGCCCAGGCTGGAGTCCAGCACGTGGTCGTGGGTCACCGCCCAGAGGAAGGTGAACCAGTTGCCCCCGATCAGGAGGGTGGTGACGAGCAGCGTGACCGCCGTCCGCGGCGAGGTGACGGCCCGCCTCAGGTCCCGCCAGGCGCTGCGCGCCCACAGCAGCACCAGCAGGCACGGCAGCGACCAGGCGATCCGGTGCGCCAGCACCTCGCTGGCCGGCACCCCGTGCAGCAGCCTCCAGTAGAGGGGTATCAGGCCCCAGAGGAGGAAGGCGGCGGTGGCGGAGAGCAACCCGAGACCGGTGTCGTGGTGGGCCATGGCCCCTCGTCTCGCCGGCCGGCCCTAGTCGGAGACCGGCCGGTTGGATCCACACCGGCTCTTGACCCGGTTACTGAAGTCCGGGAGCTGTGCCAGCTCGTCGCCGACCCTCAGCATCAGCGAGCGCTCGCACTCCTCCGCGCACCACCGGTTCAACCGCTCGCCGGGTCCGCGGGGCTTGACCTCGGAGCCCACCGTGGTCCCCGGATGGGCCGGGGCGGTCGGTAGCTCCAGGTCGGAGCGGAACGCCCACTCCACCGGGTCCTCGCTCACCAGGATCTGGGGGCGTCGGCTCAAACCCCACGCCTTCTCGCACCGCGCGTCGCAGGCCAGCGCGCAAGGCTGGCCGAAGCAGTTGACGACCTTCAGGATCATGGCCTTCCTACGGGTCGATCTCACGCCGGTGGCTGGCCCCGCAGGGAGGAGCCGCGCCGGAGCGGTCCGCCGTCACGCCCCGAGCAGCCGGGAGAGGACGGCGTAGGCCAGGACGCCTCCCAGGGCGGAGAGGGGGATGGTGAGGACCCAGGCCCACACGATCTGGCCGGCGATCCCCCAGCGCACCGCCGACAGGCGGCGGGTCGATCCCACGCCGGCGATGGCGCCGGCGATGGTGTGGGTGGTGCTCACCGGGATCCCGAAGCTCGCCGTCCCGATCAGCAGCACCGCCCCGGCGCTGCTGGCGCAGAAGCCCCCGACCGGGCGCAGGTCGGTGAGGCGGATCCCCACCGTGCGGATCACCCGCCACCCGCCGGCAAGGGTGCCGAGGGAGATCGACGCGTAGGCGCAGACGATGACCCACCAGGGGACGTAGAAGTGGTCGCCCAGGTAGCCGTTGGCGAACAGCAGGACGGCGATGACACCCATCGTTTTCTGGGCGTCGTTGGTGCCGTGGCCGAGGCTGAAGGCGGCCGAGGACAGGAGCTGTCCCACCCGAAAGAACCGATCGACCCGGCCGGGTGCCACGCGCCGGAAGACCCAGGAGACCGCCACCATCAGCAGGGCGCCCAGCAGCAGGCCCAGCAGCGGCGAGAGGACGATGAAGACGGCGATCTTGACCAGGCCGCCCATCACCAGCGCGCCGGTTCCGGCCTTGGTCACGCCGGCCCCGGCCAGGCTGCCGATCAGGGCGTGGGATACGCTGATCGGGAGCCCGTAGTGGGTGCAGAGGTGGGTCCAGACCACGGCTCCCAAGAGCGCGGCCAGGATCAGCGAGGGCGACACGATGTCGGTGCTGATGATGCCGCGCCCGATGGTGTCGGCCACGTGGACGCCGAAGCCGAAGGCCGCCGCGAAGTTGAAGAAGGCCGCCCACAGCACGGCCAGGCGCGGCGAGAGCACCCGGGTGGAGACGATGGTGGCCACCGAGTTGGCGGCGTCGTTCATCCCGTTGAGGAAGTCGAACGCCAGTGCGATGAGGACGATGATGACGGTGAGCGTGAGCATTCCGGGGAGCCGGAGCGCCTTAGAGAGCAGGCGTCATGCGTTCTTGATGACGATGTTGCCGAGGATGTGGGCCAGGTCCTTGCACTGGTCGCAGGCATCCTCGAGCCCGTCGTAGACCACCTTCCACTTCAGGATCTCCACCGGCGAGCGACTCTCGCCCCGGAACAGCTCGGCGATCACCGAGTTGTAGACGTCGTCCCCCTGGTTTTCCAGCTCGGAGATCCTCACCAGTGAGGCCTGGATCTGGTCCGTCTGCCGGATGTCCCAGACCAGGCCGATCGCCCGGTTGGTCTGCTCCGCCATCGCGGTGAGGATCTCCCCGAACCGGCGGAGCGCCGGATGCGACTCCGACAGCTCGAACAGGGTCAGGTGCCGGGCCGCCCGGTCCAGGTTGTCGAGGGCATCGTCGACATCCATGGCCAGGGAGCGGATGTCTTCGCGATCGAGGGGGGTGATGAAGGTGGAGTGGAGGGCCTCGAAGATGCGTCGGGTGATCCGGTCCCCCTCGTGCTCGATGGCCTTGAGCTCGACGCCCTTGGCCCGCCGATCCTCGAGGCTGGAGGAGGCCGCGATCTGCTCGAACAACCGGGCGCCTTGGAGGAGGTTCTGGGCGTCCTGCGTCAGCAGGCCGCGGAACAGGTCCTCCTTGGGCATCAGCCACTTGATGATGCTGTCGACGCGCATGCCCCCCCCTCGCCCGGGTCGGCCCGACCCGGCCCACGCGAGCGGGCGGATGCTAGCACGCGGGCGGCCGGCCGAACAACGCGAGGGCCGGCCTGGTCGAGACCGGCGGGACGGCGTGCTAGCATGGCGCCCTTGAGCGATCCGGAGCCCCTTGGGGGGGCGAGCTGCCCCAATGACGTGATCGGCGAGGTGCTGCCGATCGTGCGCGAGATCAACGCGGTCCTCGATCCCCAGACCCTGCTCGCCGACGTCGCCCGCAAGCTCAAGCGGCTGATCGACTTCGCCTTCCTGGGGATCTTCCTGGTCGAGCCCGACGGCCGGCTGCGAGCCGCCCACACGGAGGGCTACGACGGGACCCAGGGTGGCGAGCCGGGCCGGTCCGGAGGCGGGATCGTCGAGGCCGCCGCCGCCGAGAGGCGGACCCTCTTCCTCCCCGACGTCCGGCAGGACCCGCGTCACGTGCCGCTGGTGCCGGGCGTGGTCGCCGAGCTGGCCATCCCGCTGATCCACCAGGCCCAGGTGGTGGGGGTCCTGAACATCGAGGGCCCGGATGCCGCCCCCTTCACCGCCGAGGTGCGCTGCGCGCTCCAGATCCTGGCCGACCACCTGGCGGTCGCCATCGCCAACGCCACCTCTCACGGAGAGACCCGCCGCTACGCCGAGCTGGTGACGACCCTCTACGAGATCGGCCGCGAGACCGCCTCGATCCTGGCCCTCGACCAGCTCCTGCACCGGGTGGCCGAGTCGGTCAAGCGGGTGATCGACTACGAGATGTTCGGGATCCTGCTGCTCGACGAGGAGCGGCAGGAGCTGGTGCTGCGGCAGTCGGTGCGCTTCGGGGACTTCCCCAAGAAGCCCCGGATCCGTCTCGGCGAGGGGCTGTGCGGGATCGCCGCCCAGAGCAAGGAGGCGGTGCTGGTGAGCGACGTCAGCCGCGACCCCCGCTACCTCAGCCTGATCCCGCAGACCCGCTCCGAGCTGGTGATCCCCCTCGTCCACCAGGACCGGGTGGTGGGCGTGTTCGACCTGGAGTCGAGCGAGCTCGGCTGCTTCAAGGAGGAGCACGTCCAGGTGCTCACGCCGCTGGCCGCCCAGGTGGCCAGCGCCATCCAGAACGCCCGCCTGGTCGAGGACCTGCGGGCCCGCGAGACGCGGCGGGAGAAGGAGCTGGCCATCGCCCGGCGGGTGCAGGAGGGGTTGTTCCCGGAAGAGACCCCGTGCGGGGACGGCTGGGAGGCCTTCGCCAGCTTCCTGCCGGCGCGGGAGATCGGCGGCGACCTCTACGACTTCTATCCCCTCGGCGAGCGCCTGCTGGGGCTGGCGGTGGGGGACGTCTCGGGCAAGGGCGTCCCGGCGGCGCTCTACGGCGCCTTCGCCTCCGGGGCGGTGCGGGGCCGCGCCTTCCAGCGCCATCCGCCGGCCGAGCTTCTGGGCAAGGTCAACCGCACCTTGAACCGGCGGGCGGTGGAGGGCTTCTACTGCACGCTGGCCTATGCCCTGTTCGACTTCGAGGCCCGGATCCTGCGCATCGCCAACTCCGGCCTCCCCTACCCCCTGCACTTCCGTGCCGAGAGCGGCCGCTGCCGGCGGCTGGAGATCGCCGGCCTGCCGCTCGGCGTGTTCCCCGACGCCCGCTACGAGGAGAAGAGCGTTCCCCTCGGGACCGGCGACGTCTTCCTGTTCTGCAGCGACGGGCTGGTGGAGACCCGCTGTGGCCTGGACGCCGACGTCTCGTGCCTGGAGCGCGAGGTCGAGCTCCACGCCGAGCGCCCCGCCGACCAGATCGGCGAGGCCATCCTGTCCGAGGTCCCGGCCTTCTCCGGGCGCGGCTCGCCGCCCGACGACGTGACGCTGGTGGTGGTCAAGGTGCTGTGAGGCCGGAAGACCGCTCGCCTGCCGCGAGCTTCGACGAAAGGAGACCCACATGGCCTGGCGTGAGGCGGCCGTTCTCTCGTCCGTGTGCCTGCTGACGGGAGTCGTGGACGCTCCCGCCGACGAGCTTCCCACACACGTGCCGGACGCCACCGAGGCACGCTCGGCGATCCCCGAGGTCTACAAGTGGGACCTCACGCCGCTGTTCGGGTCGGACCAGGCCTGGGACGAGGCCCGGACCCGGCTGCTGGCCGAGATCCCGGGCTTGACCCGGTATCGGGGACGGCTCGACGACCCGGAGCAGCTCCGGGCCTGCCTCTCGAGGTACTTCGAGCTGCACCGCTCCGCCGACCTCGTCGCCCTCTACGCCAACCTGCGCAACAGCACCTCGCTCTCCGACCCGGCCACCACCGCCATGTTCCAGCAGGGTCTTCAGGCGATGGAGGAACTGATGCGGACCGCCGCCTTCATCCGCACCGAGGTCCTGCCTCTGTCCGAGGAGAGACTGTCGGCCGCCTACGCCGACCAGCCGGCGCTTGTCGAGTACCGCCCCTACCTGGACAACCTGCGGCGGCGGAAGGGGCGGGTCCTGTCGCCGGACGCCGAGCACGCCCTGTCCCTCCTGGGCGACAACCTGTGGGCCGAGGTCGAGCTGTCGGAGATGCCCTCGTCGGTGGAGGACGTCTTCTCGGCGCTCTTGACCGACATCCCCTGGCCCGCCGTCCGGGACGAGCAGGGCCAGCCGGTGAAGCTCACCCTGGCCAACTACTCGCGCTTCCGGGAGTCGCCGCGCCGGGAGGTGCGCCGCGCCGCCGTGGCCGGCCTGTTCTCATCGCTCCGCCAGTACCAGCACGCCCTGGCCGCCGCCCTCGCGGGCCAGCTCGAGCTGGACGTCGCCTACGCCCGCGCCCGCTCCTATCCCACGGCGCTCGAGGCCTACCTCGACAAGGAGGGGATCGACGTGGCCGTCTTCGACAACCTGGTGGCCACCGTCGATGCCCACCTGCCGCTCTTGCATCGCTACGTCGAGGTGCGGAAGCGGGCGCTCGGGCTCCCCGACCTCCACCTCTACGATCTCTACGTCCCGCTCGCCGCCGAGGTCTCGACCCGTATCCCCTTCACGGAAGCGCAGGCCACCATCGCCGAGGCCCTGAAGCCGCTCGGCCCCGAGTACGCGAAGGTGCTGGCCGAGGGTCTCGACCCGAGGAACGGCTGGCTCGACCTCTATCCCCATCGCGACAAGCGCAGCGGCGCCTTCTCGCTGGCCACCTACGGACCGCACCCGTACGTGTTCACCAACTACCAGGACTCCCTCGACGACATGTCCACCCTGGCCCACGAGTACGGCCACGCCCTTCACTCCTACCTGGCCATGAAGGGGCGCCCCTACGCCGACTTCCGCTACACCACCTTCCTGGCTGAGGTCGCCTCCACCTGCAACGAGGCGTTGCTCAGCGACTACCTGGTGGCCCGGACCTCGGACAAGGCACAGAAGGCCTACCTGCTGGTGGGGCTGCTCGAGACCATCCGGACCACCATCTTCCGTCAGACCATGTTCGCCGAGTTCGAGCGGGCCGCCCACGAGCTGGTAGAGGCCGGCACGCCGGTCACGGCGCCGAGGCTGGAGGGGATCTACCGCGCCTTGCTCGAGAAGTACTACGGACCCGGCTACACCCTCGACCCGGACGACGGCCTGGAGTGGGGCTACGTCCCGCACTTCTACTACAAGTACTACGTGTACAGCTATGCCACCGGACTGGCCTCCGGCATCGCCGTGGCCGACCGGATCCGGGAGCAGGGCCCGCCGGCGGCCCAGGCCTATCTCGGGATGCTCCGTGCCGGCGCCGCCGAGCCCTCGCTCGACCTGCTGCGCAAGGCCGGCGTCGATCTGACCCGACCGGACGCCATCGAGGCCTCGATGGCGAGGTTCGGACGGACGCTGGACGAAGTGGAAGGCTTGTTGAAGCCGTAAGGTGGCGCGCTCCGGGGCGCCGCTTCGCGCGCTCCGGCCTGATCCGCCGCCTTGGGAGCCGGCGCGGCGGATATCGGCATTCATCAACGAGTCGCGCGCTTCGGGCGGGCACGTGCTAGATTTGCG
>CAZNNH010000067.1:11696-29779 GCA_964574335.1 uncultured Acidobacteriota bacterium
TATCGGCATTCATCAACGAGTCGCGCGCTTCGGGCGGGCACGTGCTAGATTTGCGTCCATGAAGAAGACATGGCTCCTCTGTCTCGCGCTCGTGGCCCTGGCCGCCGGCCTGGCCTTCGCCGACGAGGGCTTTGTCTCCCTGTTCAACGGCAAGGACCTGACCGGCTGGAAGGTGCCCGAGGGCGACAACGGCCACTGGAAGGTGAAGGACGGCGTCATCGACTACGACGCCCGCAGCGAGGCCCCCGGGGACAAGGACCTCTGGACCGAGAAGTCGTTCTCCGACTTCGTGCTGCGCATCGACTGGCGGATCAAGCAGACCCACGGCGCCTACCCGATGAGCGAGATCCTGCCGGACGGCACCAACAAGAAGGACAAAGACGGCAAGGAGATCGTCATCGAGCGGCCCAACGCCGACTCCGGGATCTTCCTGCGCGGCTCGTCCAAGGCCCAGGTCAACATCTGGTGCTGGCCGGTCGGGTCGGGAGAGGTCTGGGGCTACCGCACCGACGGGAGTCTGCCGCCAGCGGTGCGTGCCGCGGTGGTCCCCAAGGTGCACGCCGACAACCCGGTGGGGGAGTGGAACCACTACGAGATCACCATGAAGGGCGACCGGCTCACCGTGAGGCTCAACGACGAGCTGGTGATCGAGGACGCCCAGCTTCCCGGTGTGCCCGAGCGGGGCCCGATCGGCCTCCAGCACCACGGCGGTTTCGAAGACGGCCACTACGACAGCGCCTCCAGCCTGGTCCAGTTCCGCAACCTCTCGATCCGCGAGCCGTAGAAACCCGGGGACACAATACGGGTTTTCGGGCCGCGATCCGGGGAGGAGACACCACCGAGAGGAGGAGGTGATGGCCGAGCCCCTGCGCGTCGGCATGGTTCCCAAGAGCACGGCCAACCCCTACTTCGTGAGCTGCCGGCAAGGAGCGGAGGAGGCGGCCGCCGAGCTGGGCGTCGACCTGCTGTGGGACGGGCCGGAGACGGACGACGCGTCCCGTCAGGCGCGGGTGGTCGAGGCGCTGGCTGCCCGGGGCGCCGCGGTGATCGCCGTGAGCGCGATCGCCAAGAGCCTCTCGCCGAGCTTGAAGACGCTCCGGCGGCGGGGCGTCAAGGTGCTCACCTGGGACGCCGACGTCGAGCCGGCGGCCCGCGACTTCTTCGTCACCCAGGCCACCCCCGACGGCATCGCCCAGGCCCTCGCCTTCGAGGCCGCGCGGGTCCTGCTCGGACGGGGCGAGCTGGCGATCCTCACCACCTCCCAGGAGTCCTCGAACCAGCGCCTGTGGCTCGAGCGGATGCAGGCTCGCCTCCGTGAGACCTATCCGGACCTGCGCGTCGGTGCGATCCTGCAGACGCCCGACGAGGAAGAGAGCGCGCGCGAGGCGATCGCCGAGCTGCTCCGGAGCCAGCCCCAGGTGGGGGCCATCGTCTGCCTCTTCGCTCCCGGCGTCCCCGGCGTCGCCCGGGCCATCAAGGCCTCCGGCAGCGGCGCCCGCGCGATCGGCCTCTCCATGCCCGGCACCTGTCGCGACGGGATCACCGACGGCTCGATCGAGAGCGTCGTCACCTGGAGCACCGTCGACCTCGGCTACCTGACCGTCCAGGCCGCCGCTGCACTGGCTGCCGGCTCGCTGACCGCCGAGAGCCACTCGCTCCGGGCGGGCCGCCTGGGCACCATCATGATCCGCGGCGACGAGGTCCGCCTCGGCCGTCCTCACATTGTCAACCGCGCCAACCTCACCGACTTTCTCTGAGCCGCAGCGCCAATCCGAACTGGGCCCGCCACTCCTTCCGATAGGTGCTCGGCCGGCCGCGGCGCAAGGCGCGACGGCGCAGCGGCTCGCCCCAGGCACGGCGGGAGGAGCCTCTGGTATCATCACAAAGGCTCGAGATGCTCGAGCGTGCCGGGAGGCTTCTTGGTGGGCCAGGCGAGCGGCGGCACCGCGGGTCACCTCCGATCAGCCTCGCACGAGGCGCTGGCGGACTTCATCCTCTCCTTCGTCCAGGCGCTGCTGCGCACCGGCTACTACCTCTCCGACCACCCCGAGGCGCAGAAGGCCAAGGTTGGTCTCTACCAGCGCTTCCGCAGCCTGTTCCAGGGTCGCCACGAGCTGACCTTCATGCTCCAGGACTCGGGCGGCGCCGGCGGCGTCCTGGTGGAGGGGGCGCTTCCGGAGCCGCAGCGGCTGAGCGCCCTGATGGCGGCAGGGATGGCCGAGGTGTACGCCACCCGGCTGGCCCAGTTCCTGGAGCGCAAGCAGCTCGTCTCGCTCACCCTCAAGGAGCGGATGGCCGAGGCCGAGTTCTCGCACTTCGTCGACGCGTTGAGCGAGCCCGCCGCCGCGGTCCTCGACGGCGCCGCCAAGGACCAGTTCCTGAAGCACCTGAAGGACCGCGGCATCTCCCACTTCTCGCTGGTTTTCCGGGAGGACCTGCTTCGCGAGGACCGGCGCCTCCCGTGGCGGGTGCAGCTCGCCATCGCCCGGCTGCAGAAGGACCTCCACGGCATACCGATGTTCCAGCGCATGGACGCGGCCGGCCTCAAGAAGGTCCGCCAGCAGGTGCTGCACGACGTGCTGCGGCCGATCACGCGCGCCGACCTGCTGGCGGCGATCCTGGTGAACAGCGACCTGGCCGAGAGCGCCGAGGTGTCGGCTCAGGACATCGAGCACGAGATCGTGGACTTCGTGCCGGCGCCGCTTCTGATACCCACCGCCCGGGCGGCACTCGAGGGTCACGCCGAATCGGCCGACGCCGCGGGATCCGATCGCCGGAAGCGGGCGCTGGTGCGCCTGGCGCTGCGCGCCCGCGACAGCCAGGTACCGCAAGCGCTGGGGCTGTTTCGGGAGCTGTTCGACAAGGGTTTCGTGACCCTGGAGCGACTCCCTCCCGAGCTGCGCACCCAGATCGAGCGGGAGCAGGCCACCGACCGCTACCTCGCCAAGGGCGCCGCGTTCCGCGGGGCGCTCGAGATCGAGTCCGAGCCCCTCGCCTACGAGAGGAAGGCGCGCTTCGTCCTCGACCTCTTCCCCGAGCTGCTGCGCCGCAGCCTGCTCGACGAGGTGCTGGTGCTGCTGACCCTGCTCCGGGGCCACTCGGCGCTGGGCGGCCCGCGGGCCGAGGTGGCGTCGCGCCTGCTGGACGAGGTGACCCGGGGCCCGGTGGCCGGCCAGCTCAAGCAACGGTTCCTGACCGGTCACAAGGAGGACCGGGTGGCGCTGGGGCCCATCTACCGGCTGCTGGGAGAGGCGATGGAAGCCCAGCTCCTGGAGATCCTGCGCGAGGCCGCGGATCCCTGGGTCCGCAAGAACGCCTGCGAGGAGCTGCTCCATCAGGGGCCGAAGACCAAGAACGCGATCCTGGCCGAGCTGGCGCGCGGGACCTTCTCTGCCAAGTCGCTCGCCGAGCTGCTGATGGTGTTCGGCGAGGTCGGCGACGACTCTCCCGAGATCGTCCAGACGTTGCGCGCCTACCTGCGCCACGCCGAGCCGCACGTGCGAGAGGAGGCGGCCTGGTCGCTCTGTCGGCTGCTGGGGGTGGCCGAGGAGGAGGCCTTCCTCCTGCTCCTGGAGGACCCCGACCTCGGGGTCAAGAAGCGCGCCCTGCGCTGCCTGCGGACCGTCAAGAGCCGACGCGCCTTCGAGCGGGTGGTGGCGCTCCTGGCCCGGGCCGAGCAGCAGCCGCCGCTGCGCCCGCTGGCGCCGCACCTGATCGCGTCGCTCAAAGAGCTGGCCGAGGTCTCCCACGCCCGCGGGGGCGACGCCGAGCGGTACCTGGTCGAGCGGCTCAGGCAGGGCCAGGCCCACGGCCTACGGGCGTTGCTGCAGCGGGTGCAGCACACCGTCGACGAGGAGGGAGTGCTGGCGATCTGCGACGCCCTCGGCTTCGTGGGAACCGAGCCGTCCCGGCAGATGCTCGGTGAGCTCGTCAAGAGCGTCAGCGCCCAGGGCCGCCGGCGGGTGGAGCAGGCCCTCTCGCGGGTGGCGGGCCGGGCTCGCTGAGCCGACGGACCGCCGTCGCTGCCGCTCCGAACGGTCCCGGACGCGCCTGGTATACTCGGCGGCAGAGAACGCCGCCGTCCCGTTTGAGCCCGAGACCTTCCGAGAAGGGGGCGAGCGTGAGCCCTCGGCTGCTGGCTGCGCCCACCGTGCTGCTGCTGACGTGGTCGCCTATCCTGTCGAGCGGAGCCGAGCCGCCGCCGCGATTCCGCCACGTCACCGCCAGAGACGGCCTGGCCAGCAACTGGGTCCGCTCCATCCTGCGAGATCGCCGAGGCTTCCTCTGGGTGGGGACCCAGGACGGGCTGAGCCGCTACGACGGCGTCTCGTTCAAGAACTACGACTACGTGCCGGGCCAGGCTGGCGGCCTGCCGTTCCCGGTGATCGGGGTCCTCCACGAGGACCGCCACGGACGGCTCTGGTTGGGCAGTTCCTGGAGCGCCAGCGGCATGGCCCGCTACGACTGGGAGACCGATACCTTCGTTCCCTTCCCGCCCGGGTCGGGCGGGCTCGGCAGCGCTCGGGTCGAGGCCATCGTCGAGGACGAGCAGGGCCGGCTCTGGATCGGCGGGGACGGCGGCGTGGACGCCTTCGACCCCGACACCGGTCGCTTCCACAGCTACCCCTTCCGGCCCCGACAGGGGAGCGGTCCGGTGGCTCCGGTCAGCGACCTGGCGCTGGCGCCCGACGGCACGCTCTGGATCGGGACATTCCAGGGGATGTACCGGCTCGACCCGCGCCGGTCGGAGGACTGCGTCCCCTGGAGCCCGGCGGAGCCGGAGCTGTCGGGGCTGGACCACATGCCCGTGACCCTGCTGTTGCAGGGCGACGTGCTGTGGGCGGCCACGCTGGGCGACGGCCTCTACCGCCTCGACACCGCCACCGGCGCCGCCGAACATTACCTGGCCGAGCCCGCCGACCCGACCCGCCTCCCAACCAACCGACTGCGGTGCCTGGCCCCCGCCACCGACGGGAGGATCTGGATCGGGACCGAGAACGGTGGGCTGAGCCTGTTCGACCCGGCCACCGGGAGGTGCTGGACCCACCGGCCCGATCTCGACGACCCGGAGAGCCTCAACTCGGCCTCCGTCTGGGCGCTCCACGTCGACCGGCAAGGGATCGTCTGGATCGGCACCTACAACGGCGGGCTCAACGAGCTCTCGCCGCTTGCCCAGAGGTTCGAGCTGATCGGCCGGGGACCCGACCGGCTGAGCGATCCCCACGTCGAGGCGGTCCTCGAGGACCATCGAGGCAACCTGTGGGTGGGGACCGACGGCGGTGGCCTCGATCTTCGGGATGGCCGCACGGACCGGTTCCGCTACTTCCGCCACCACCGGACCGATCCCGCCACCATCGGCTCCGACTCCGTCTTCGCCATCGCCGAGGACGAGCGGGGCGCGATCTGGCTCGGCGGCTGGGAGAGCGGCCTCTCCCGTCTGGATCCCGGGTCGGGTCGGGTGGCCCGCTACCGGCATGACCCGCGTGACCCAGAGACGATCGTCTCGGACAGCGTCTGGGCGATCGTCGTCCTGCAGGGCGGCGAGCTGCTCGTCGGTACCCAGGGCGGAGTCGACCTCTTCGACCGCGACACCGGGCGCTTCACCCGTCTCTCCGCCCGCTATCCGGACGCGCTGACTGGCTTCGCGTTCTCGGCGATCGAGACCCCGGCAGGCGAGATCTGGCTCGGGGGGGCCGACCAGGCACAGCGGCTGGACCCCCGGTCCGGGACGGTCCAGGTCTTCCGCTACGCCGTCGACGACCCGACCAGCCTGGGGCGCGGGGTGGTGGCCGCGATCCACGCCGACAGCGAGGGCAACGTCTGGCTGGGCACCGAGGGCGGCCTGAGCTGCCTCCCCCGCGGCGCGTCGAGCCTGCGTCGCTTCACAACCGCGGACGGCCTGCCCCACGACACGGTCACCAACATCCTCGAGGACGGCTCCGGCAACCTGTGGGTCACCACCCATCGGGGCCTGTCCAAGCTGGTGGGCGCCGTCGATCTGCCCGATCCGATCCCCATCCTCAGCTTCGATGAGAAAGACGGCCTGCAAGGCCCGGAGTTTGGCCGCGACGCGTCGACCCGGGGCCGGGACGGCCGTCTCTACTTTGGCGGGCCGGGTGGGCTGAACGTCTTCGACCCTCAGAAGATCGAGCGCAACCTCGAGCCCCCTCCGGTGAGGCTCACCGGGGTCCGTATCTTCGACCGACCCGTGGTGCCCGGCGAGCCGGGCTCGCCCCTCGAGCGGGCCATCACGGAGGCGACCCAGATCACGCTCTTGCCTTCGGACTCCAACGTCACCTTCGAGTTCACCGCCCTGAACCTGCTGCTGCCGGAGAAGAGCCGGTTCGCCTACCGGCTGGAGGGCTTCGACGACCGCTGGAGCGACGTCGGCCCACAGCGCACCGCCACCTACACCAACCTCCCCCACGGCCGCTTCACCTTCCGGGTACGTGCCGCCAACAGCGACGGCATCTGGAACCAGGACGGGGCCCGCCTGGAGGTGATCGTGCTACCGCGCTGGTACGAGCGGACCGGCACCCGCCTGCTCTTGCTGCTGGCTCTCTCGGCCCTGGTCTACGCGGGCCACCGCTTCCGGGTGCGACGGCTCACCCTGCGCGAGCGCGAGCTCAGCCGTCGGGTCGAGGAGCGGACCGCCGACCTCTTCCGGCTCAACGCGGAGCTCGAGCAGCGGGTGAGCTTCCGCACCGCCGAGCTGGAGGGTGAGAAGGAGCGCCTGGCGGTCACCCTGCGGAGCATCGGCGACGGCGTGATCGCGGCCGACGTCGACGGCCGGGTGGTGCTGATGAACCGCATCGCCGAGCGGCTCACCGGGTGGACCCCGGCCGAGGCCATCGGCCGACCCCTGTCGGAGGTCTTTTCGGTCGTCGATCGGGAGACCGGGACTCCCCTGGCCGACCTGGTCGAGCGCGTGGTCTCGGACGACGAGATCCTGGAGCTGCCGGCCCGGAGCCGGCTGCAACGCCGCGACGGCCAGCCGGTCGAGATCGCCGACAGCGTCGCGCCCATCCGTGACCCCGAGAGCCACACCATCGGCGTGGTAGTGGTCTTCAGGGACGTGGGAGAGAGGCTCCGCATGGAGGAGCAGATCCAGAACGTCCAGAAGCTGGAGGCGCTCGGGATTCTGGCCGGCGGGATCGCCCACGACTTCAACAACCTGCTGACCGGCATCTTCGGCCACGTCGACCTGGCCCTGCGGCGCGCACCCGCCGATCCCGGCGTCGAGGGCAGCCTGGCGAAGGCCCTGTCCGTGCTGGAGACGGCTCGCGGGCTGACCAGCCAGCTCCTGACCTTCTCTCAGGCCGGCCAGCCCGCCAAGCAGCCGCTGTCGCTGGGCGCCGTCCTCGACCGAGGCTGCCAGTTCGCGCTCAGCGGGTCCAACGTGACCTGCCGCCTCGAGGTGCCGTCCGACCTGTGGCTGTGCGAGGGCGACCCGCGGCAGATCGACCAGGTCATCGACAACCTGCTGCTCAACGCGCGGCAGGCCACGCTCGGCGGCGGCAAGATCACGATCCACGCCGAGAACCTGGAGGTCCCTCCCCAGGCCGAGGGACCCCTGGCCCCGGGGCGATACGTTCGGCTGCAGATCCGCGACCAGGGGCCCGGGATCGCCCCCGAGCTCCGCTCCCGGGTCTTCGAGCCCTTCTTCACCACCAAGGCGTCGGGGAGCGGGCTGGGTCTGGCGACCAGCTACTCCATCCTCCGCAAGCACGGTGGGCACATCGAGGTGGAGCCGTCACCACGCGACCGCGGAGCCACCCTCGCCGTCTACCTGCCCGCGGCCGACCCGCAGCAGCTACCGCCTCCGGACGACGAGGTCGAGGCGGTCCAGGGGCAGGGGCGGATCCTGGTCCTGGACGACGAGGAGTACGTGCGCGAGGTGGCCCAGGAGATGCTCGAGGGGCTCGGCTACGCGGTCGTGGCGGTGGCCACCGCCGATGCGACTTTCGAAGCGGTCACCGCTGCTCTCGCCGCGTCGACCCCCTTCGACCTCGCCATCCTGGACCTCACCATTCCCGGCGGCTCGGGCGGGGTGGAGGCGCTCTTCAAGCTGCGCGCCGTCCAGCCCGACCTGCGGGCGGTGGCCTCGAGCGGCTACTCCGTCGACGCGGTGATGAGGGACCCGCCGGCCCACGGCTTCCAGGGTGGCCTCACCAAGCCCTACACGATGGCCGAGCTGAGCGAGGTCCTGCGCAAGGTGCTGCCGCCGGGCCGCTCCTGAGCCCGCCGCCGGGGCGGGGGCTCACAGGTCGCGACGGGCGAACAGGCGTGCCGCCAGCAGCAGCGTCGCCAGCAGGTAGCCGGCCGACCAGACGACCATGGCCGGGCTCGGCACCGAGACCGGCGTGAACGGCGTCACGCTGACCTGCTGCATCCACGACGGCTGCATGTGATGGGCGGCGAGCTGCCACAACGACTCATTGGGCACCAGCAGGCTGGCCCCGATGCCGATGTAGCGGGCGGTGCTGTTGCCGACCATGGCGCCGATCTGCTCGGTCCAGCCGCCCAGGAAGGCCAGACCGTAGAGCCCGAGGCAGGTGACGCCGCCGGCCACCGCCGACAGCCGTGTCCCCGCCGCCAGGCCGAGGGTGAGCATGATCAGGCCGCTCAGCAGGATGAGGGGCAGGCCGCGTTCGATGCCGGGCGGGGTGAAGCCGACCAGCAGGCGGGCCACCGCCAGCACGCCGCCGCACAGCCAGGCGGTGAAGCCGGCCACCAGCACCGCCGACCCCAGCCACTTGCCGAGCACCACCGCCGAGCGCCGCACCGGCCGGGCGCAGAGGGTGTCGATGGCGCCCGAGCCGATCTCTGCGGCCAGGCAGTCCCCGGCCAGCAGGATCGCCACCATCGTCACCAGGAAGTGGGAGACGTACAGGGCCGCCAGCACGATCGCGTTCAGGGGGAGCTGGCGTGCCCCTTGGGGAAGGTCGTGCTCGAGCATGTCCTGGTGGATGAAGTGGAGACCCGTCCCGAACAGCACCAGGAAGGCGGTGCCCAGCAGCAGCGCCGCCAGCAGCAGCCGCTTGCGGCGGGCCTCCTCGAGGGTGAGGTGGGCGACGATCAGGATGCCGGCCACGGTCCCTCGCCCTCCTCCGCGCCCACGATCTGAAGGAACAGCTCCTCCAGCGAGCGCGAGCACCGGCGCAGCTCGAAGAGCCCGGCCCCCTGCGCCGCCAGCCAGCGGGTCAGCTCGGGCAGCGCCGCTTCGGAGTCGACCTTCAGCACCACCCGTTCGTCGTCGCTGGAGCACACTTCGCCGAAGCGGCGGAGGCCCTCGAGCATCCCGCCCGGCGACTGGTCCAACCGCAGCATCACCTCGATGCCGCCGGCATCGGCGTGGAGGTCCCGCTCCTCGACGATGCGTCCCCGCTTGATGAAGGCCACCCGGTCGCAGGTGACCTCCACCTCTCCCAGGAGGTGCGAGTTCAGGAAGACGGTGGTGCCCCGCTCCCGCTGCTCCCGGATCACGTCCCGCACCAGCAGCCGGCCCAGCGGGTCGAGCCCCGAGGTCGGCTCGTCGAGCAGCACCAGGTCCGGCTCGTTGATCAGGGCCTGGGCCAGGCCCAGCCGCTGGCGCATCCCCTTGCTGTACTCGCGCACCCGGCGGCCGGCGGTGTCCTCCAGCCCCAGCCGCGAAAGCAGCGCCTCGATGCGCTGCCTCCGTCGCTGCCGGGGCATCCCGCACAGGCGGCCGTGGAAGTGGAGGAGCTGGCGGCCGGAGAGCCAGTCGTGGAAGCGGAAGTGCTCGGGGAGATAGCCGATCCGGGCCCGGGTCTTCACGTCACCGATGGGCGCGCCGAGCAGGAAACCCTCGCCGCCGCTGGGGCGTGCCAGGCCGAGCAGCAGCTTGAGCGAGGTGGTCTTGCCGGCGCCGTTCGGCCCCAGGAAGCCGAACACCTCGCCGCTCCGGACGCTCAGGCTCAGGTCGGAGACGGCCCGGGTGCCGGCGAAGCGCTTGCACAGCGCCCGGGCCTCGATGGCCAGCTCCATCGGCCTCAGCCCATCGACTCGGCCATCTTCAGCACCTCGATCCCCTGGCCGCGCGCCTCCAGCCCGAAGACCCGCTCGCCGGCCGACCAGAGCAGCAGCGACCGCCACTGGCCGCGCGACCGACCCTCTTCCTTCCGGTCGAGGAAGGTGATCAGCAGCCCCTTCGTCTCCCCAACGTCGACCTGGCGGAAGGTCGATCCGCCCACCGGCACCGGGACCAGCAGCGTGCTGCCCCAGTCCACCTGTCCCGCGAACATCCGTGCCTCCTCGGGGGACATCCCGGCCAGGCGCAGGCCGATCTCGCCCAGCCGCTCGAGGTCGATCGCCTCGGGAAGCGCCACCTCGGGGGCCCGCGACTGGACCAGGCGGATGGTGTCGGTCCCGCGTCGGAACAGGACGAACACCGGCCGCGGCGTCTCGATCTCCACCGTCGTCCCGTCCAGCTCGAGGGGGACCTCGACGTCCTGGATCTCCAGGGCGTCGAGCAGCTCCTGGAGCTGGGCGGCGCTGAAGGTGGCCAGCAGGTGACCGTGGCCGCCGACCCGGATCTGGTCGAGCCGCGCGTCGTGGGGCAGGTCGCGCGGGAGACTCACCGGGATCCCGGCCAGGTCCGCCGCCGTCTCCAGGCTGTCGACCGGCTCCGGCTGACCCGGTTCCTCCAGGACCTCCACGTTCTTGCCGAACAGGGTCTTGAGGTCGAGGCCGCGCGCCTCCAGCTTGTCGAAGCGGGCCGGGTCCACGGGGACGGCCGCGAAGCGGCGCACCCGGAAGCTGTCCAGGAAGCTGCGGGCGGCCGCACGCACCGACGGGATGGAGAACGAGCCCACCGCCAGCGCCACCAGCAAGGCGGTGGCCAGCAGCGGGGTCAGCCGCCGCCAGAGGGGCACCGGCAACGGCTCCTCCTCGATCCGTCTGAGACGCCGGCGCACTCTCTCCCTCAGCCCGGCGGGGGGCTCCTCCCGGAGTCGGTCCAGGAACTCGTCGCTCACGGCTCACCTCCCTCCGCGTGCCAGCGGGCACGCAACGACGACACCGTGCGATGGAGGATGGTCCCCACGTTCGTCTCGCTGAGCCGGGTCTGCCGCGCGATCTCGCGGTTGGTGAGCTGCGCCCCGTACTTGAGGGCGATCAGGTCCCGCTCGCGGGTTGGCAGGGCGCCGAGCAGCGCCGCCAGCCGGCGGCGCTCGGCCTCCCGCAGCGCGGCGTCCTCGGGGTCCGGGATATCGGACAGGAGCGGCGCCGCGTCGAGGGGGACTACCGGGCGGCGCCGCCTATAGTGGTCGATGGCCACGTTGCGGGCGATGGCGAACAGCCAGCCCGAGACGCTGCCGCGGTCGGCCCGGTATCGGCCTCGAGCCCGCCAGGCCTTCTCGAAGGTCTCCGAGGTCAGGTCCTCGGCGGCGGCTCGATCGGCCAGGCGGTAGCGGAAGTAGTTGAAGACGCGGGGCAGCTCCTGCTCGTAGACCTCGTCCCAGTCCACGACCGTCGCGGCCGCCGCGGGAACGATCTGGCGAAACGTGGTGGCCTCCATCGTCCCCTAGTACGCGGAGGCGGCGAGAGTATCACACCGCCCGGTCAGAGCCGGTACCGCTCACGGGCCGCCCGCTCGAGGGCGGCGAGGTCCAGGCCCAGATCTTCCTCGGGGGCGATGAGCCGGGCGGTGGCGCCGTGCTGCCGGCGGCCCGGCTTGGTGGCCGGGTAGCAGCGCAGGACCGCGGCCACCCGCACGCCGTCCCGTTCCGCCACCACGTATCGCCTCGGCACCTCCTTGGCCTCGACCCGGCACTCGGCCAGCAGGCCCGAGGTCACCCGCTCCATGCTCAGGCAGGCGAACTCCCCGAACCGCCCGTAGCCGAGGATCCGGGTGATTCCGCCCAGGTTGCGGTCCCGGTATCGAGTGGTGTGGCAGACGACGATCGCGGGCGGGGAGAGGGGCGTCTTGTGGCTGCCGAGGATGGCGTGCCGGGCCTCGCGGAGGCCGTCCCACATTGTCTGCTCCTCGGAGCCGCGCAGGCCGAGCTCCTTGCGGCAGGAGATGAAGTAGAGGCGGGCCTCGATCAGGCAGACCGCCAGGCACGACGAGATCCGGGTGCGGGCGCCGAAGGGCGGCGTCATGTAGCCGGGGCAGTGGCTGTGGCTGATCTGCTCCGAGTCGATGCGGGGCGAGGGGCCCCCTCCGCGTCCGCCGGCGGGAGCTGGTCCTCGGAGAGCAGGTGCAGCAGGCGGAAGACGCTGTCGATGCGGATTGCCACCACCTCCCGCATCAAGGCGTTGTCCAGGAAGGCGGGGAGCTTCATCGAGCCAAGCCGACCCAGCGCTACGACCGCCGACCGTAGTGCTGGCGGGCCCAGGCGACCGTGGCCTGGGCGGCCGGGTCGGCGTCGATCGGCAGCACCCCGAACCGCTCGCGGAAACGGCTGTCATCGACCACGAACGGCCCCTCCCACTGGTAGGCCATCTCGTTCAGCTCTCGCACGATGGGCACCACCAGGCCGGCCGCCTTCAGCAGCCAGCGAGGCAGCACCCCGATCTCGATCCGCCGGCCGAGGTGGGTGCCGAACCGTTCGATCAACCGCCGCAGCGTCTCGGCCGGCGCGCACGGGAGCATCCAGGGTCGGCCGTAGCAGTCGTCGGGGGCGGTGCCCAGCGCGGCCAGGCCGGCGGCCACGTCGGGGATGTAGTGGTAGGTGTGGACTGCGTCCGGGTCGACGACCAGCCGCGCCTTCTTGCCGGCCAGCACCGAGGGCCAGAACGGGTCCCCGACCATGGTCTGAGTCCCGCGCGGCCCGTAGAAGTCGGAGGCGCGCCCGGTGGCCGCCCGCACCTCACCGCGGCGGTGGGCCTCGAGCAGCCGTTCGGCGACACGGGCCCGGACCTCTCCCTTCCGGCTGCGGGGGTGGAACGGCGTGTCCTCGTCCAGCCGGCCGTCGGCCGGCCGCCCCAGCATGTAGACGTTGTCGAGGACCACCAGGCGCGCGCCGGCCCGTCCGGCGGCCGCGATCAGGTTCTCGAGCAGGCGCGGGAGCTGCTCCGCCCAGACCTTCGCGAAGTAGGGTGGGTTCATGCAGTGGTAGACGGTGGCCGCGCCGCGGGCCGCCTGCTCGCAGAAGGCGGGGTCGGTGGCGTCACCCGTCACCAGCTCGGCGCCCTCGGGAACCGCCGCCGGGCTCCGCTTGGCGATCCGCACCCGGTGGCCCGCGGACAGCAGCCGCTCGGCCAGGTGGGGGCCCACCTGCCCGGCCCCGAAGATGACGTGCTGCTCACCATTCATGTGTCACTTCCTTCGAGTGGGTGGCGATCTCGGATACCTGATTCCATTCTACGGTTTGGCACCCACGGCTGGCGCGGCGGGCCCCCCGGATCTTCTGAGGGCGCCCGTCTGGCCGCGCCCGAAGAACCTGGGTCACAGCCCGGCCGCGGCCGAACCGTCAGCGCTCAGCGGGCCGGCGGGCGCTCGCGGAGCAGGCGCAGCGAGTTCTCCACCAGCTCCATGCCCCCCGGCTCTCCGTGCCCGGGGATGATCAGCCGGGCTTCGGGGAACTGCGCCTTCAGCTTCTCGAGCGTCCCCGGCCAGGCCTCGAGGTCCGCATCCCCGGTGAAGCCCAGCGTGCGCGCGTCTCTGCTCTTGACCAGGCAGCCGCCGAAAAGCACCTTCCGCTCGGGCAGCCACACCACGATGTTGTCCCGCGTGTGCCCGCCGCCCAGGAAGTGCACCTCCACCTTCTCACCGCCCAGCTCGAGGTCCAGTCGATCA
Organism: uncultured Acidobacteriota bacterium; assembly: GCA_964574335.1. Taxonomy (GTDB): domain Bacteria; phylum Acidobacteriota; class Vicinamibacteria; order Fen-336; family Fen-336; genus CAZNNH01. The sequence continues at coordinate 25,459 of CAZNNH010000067.1, forward strand.
CGGAACGTGTTCCGCGGCGGCGCGTGTCCGTCCTTCCGGGCCAGCTCGGCGGTCAGCTCCAGGCCGTAGGTGGCGATGCCGCGGGCGTGCACGACGTCGATGCCCCCCATGTTGTCCGGGTGGGAATGGGTGGCGATCAGGCAACGGACCTCTCCCACCTTCTCCGTCGCCCAGTCCAGCAGCCGGGCCGTCTGGTCGTCGTTCCAGGGAGTGTCCGCGATCAGGACCTCGCCGCCCCGGGCCGCCACCATCCCGTTGCAGGTGAAGGTCACGCCGTTCGAGGTCACCCGGCACACGTGCTGCCACAGGCCGTCGGCTAGCTCGCGCACCTCGAGGTCGTCGCCGAGCGACACCACCCGAAGGTCGGCGTCCTCGCCGACCGCGAGCATCGAGCCGACCACCAACGTCACCAGCAAGAGGGCCGCCACCGCCGCGCTTCTCATTCGTTGTTCCTCTCCTCGCTATGCCTCCGGGGTTCCGGTCGGTACCGATCTCCCCGGGGGACATGATCCGGGTTTCGCGCCGCTTTCGGGGGACATGATCCGGGTTTCGCGCCGCTTTCGGGGGACATGACCGGATTCACCCCGTCCCGCCAGGTGAATCCGGATCGTGTCCCCCGAAAGAGCCGGTAATCCGGTCATGTCCCCTCCGCACCAACGGGGACACGATCCGGATTCGCCGACGACCGGCGCGAATCCGGTCATGTCCCCTCTTCATCCATGGAGTACGCGTCGCCGTCGCGGAGCCCGACCCGCTCCACCCCGAGCTTGAGGGTCCCGCCGCAGCTCGGGCAGCTCGTCACCTCGCCCTCCAGCGGCAGCTCGGCGCCGCAGTACTCGCAGCGGCGCACCATCAGCCGCGGCTGCAGGGCGGGGAAGACGTAGAGCAGCCGGCCCTGCTCGGAGCGGGTCTGGCACTCGCCTTCGGTGCCCAGCGTCTCCAGCACCCGGCGGCCCACCGCCCAGCGCGGGCCCAGCACGGCGATCAGGTCGGCCTCGGAGACCACCCCGCTGCGCCGGCGCGCGGCCTCCAGGATCTCGCCCCGCACCACCTCGGGCCGCGATCGCTGAAGCGCCCGCCAGGCTCGCAGCCCGAGCCCCACGGCCGCGCCGCCCACGCCCAGCGCCACCACCGCCACCCCCAGCCGGCGCGCCTGTCCCGCCGAGCCCACCAGGAACAGCAGTCCGAGCCCGAGCAGCAGCACCCCGCCCGCCACCGCCGCCGCCGCCACCAGGCGCCGCATCACCACTGCGCCCCGGCCTGCTTGGACAGCTCCTGGCCCATGGTCTCGAAGAACGTCTGGATCCGGGCCTCGGTGAACGTCCCCTCGATCATGTCGTGGACCTCCCCGGCGAGCTCCACGGGGTGGAGCGACGCCTCCGTCTTCTCGACCCTGGCCAACAGCGCGTCGAAGTGACGCCCGTACTCGACGGAGGGCGTCGGCACGTCGATCTTGAGCCGGGCCAGCTTGTACCGGCGCTCCGACTCGCACATGTCGCTGACGCTCTGCATGAAGTTCTGAAGCCCCGACTTCAGCCCCCGGACCAGGCCGATGATCTCCTGGCCGGCGCGCATGCCGGCGGCGAACCGCTCGTGGTGTCGGTTGACCTCGGCGATCTCGTCCAGGCTGCCCAAGAGGTCGGGCCGATCCGGGACCAGACGCTGTGCGCAGATGCGGCAGAAGTGGCTGGTGGCCGGGTTACGCTGGCCGCAGCGCGGGCAGGCCGGGTCGGTCGGCGACGGATCGGGGAGCGCAGGGGAGCGCTCGTAGAGGACCTTCTCCAGGGCGCCGCGCTCCACCACCCGCTCCCGCGAGCCGGCCAGGTGCTCGATCCGGGTGGCGAGCTCGGCGGCCCGGGTGCGGTGCTCGATCCACTCGGCCTTGCGCTTCTCCTCACGGGTCGCGAAGCTCCCCTCGGCCCCGTGCCAGAGCCGGCGCAGCGCGTCGATGCGGGCCAGCAGGTCCGCCTGCTCGCGCTCCAGGCGCACCCGCTCGGCCTGGATCGAGCGCATCCGGAACAGGTTCCAGAAGAATCCGAACCCCCGCCCCAGCTCCTGAATCCTCGCGTTGTGGCCCTCGATCTCGCGAAGCAGCCGGGCGCCACGCGCCTTGAGCTGCTCCTCGTCGTGGTCCAGGCGCAGGTTGGCCCGCCGCACCCGGGCCTCGTGTTCGAGCGACTCGCGGCGCAGGGTCTCCGCTTTCTCCTCCACCTCCCGGAGCTGCTGCCGCAGGCCCTCCAGCTTGTCGTCGAAAAGCCGTGCCTGCTCGGCCCGGGCCTTCTCCAGCCCCTCCAGAAGCTCCGGCGGGACCCCCTCTCCCGTCCGCAGCGCGTCGCGGAGCTGGATCAGCTCGGCCTCGCGGACCCGGGCCACCTCGGCGAAGAACGTCTCGTACTTCGAGGCCAGCGCGCACAGGCGGGCCTCGGTCGCCTTCAGCACCTTCTGGCGATCGAGCAGGTAGTCGAGGAAGCCGTTCAGCGAGCCCATCGAGTCGCCTCCCCTGGTGCCGCCACGCCGAAGCTCGCCCCGGCCTGGCGCTCCCGCTCCCACGCCCGCCGCGCCTCCGCGTCGTCGGCCCCCGGCCGCGGCAGCTCGGCGAAGCTTCGGGCCGCATCCCAGTAGAGGGGGCAGGCGCCCCCGCACACGTCGACGTCGGGGCAGCTCCGGCACACCGGTGGGGCGAACCGCTTCTCCCGCCAGTAGCGGGCCGCCGGGCTCTGGTAGATGCGGTCGAACGACTCGGTCAGCAGCGAGCCGAGCCCCGAGGCGAACGACGAGCAGGGGAGCACCCGGCCCGACGGGTCCACCGACAGCAGGCCGTCGACGCAGGCGCAGGCCTTGGCCCCCAGGCCGTGTTGCACCGGGTTGAACAGGCAGTAGGGGAGGGGCGAGTACCAGACCAGGCGCACCCCCTCGGTGGCCGCGGTCTCGATCAGATGGGGCAGCCGGGCCGCCACCTCCGCGTAGCGGACCCCCACCGAGCCCCCGGTCTCGGCCATGCCGGTCCGGATCACCATGTTCATCGACAGCGTCTCGAGCCCCAGCTCCCGGCGGACGAAGCGCACGATCTCCGGGGCGTGGTCCAGGTTGGGCTCGCACAGGGTGGTGTTGGTGTGGACGTGGAGGCCGAGCTCCTTGAAGGCCCGGACTCCGGCCACGGTCCGGGCGTGGGCCCCGGCGCGCCCCACGATCCGGTCGTGCAGCGAAGGGTCGGCCGCTTCCAGCGAGACCTGGGCCGAGGCCAGCCCGGCGTCGGCCAGCCCTCGGGCGAAGCCGGGCGTGGCGGCCCGCACGCCGTTGGTGATCAGGTTCATGCGGAAGCCCAGCCGCGCCCCGTAGCCCACCAGATCGGCCAGGTCGCGGCGCAGCGAGGACTCGCCGCCGGTGAAGCTGAGCGAGGGGACGTGGGCCTGGTGGTAGATCTTGTCCATCACCTGCTGCACCTCTTCGGTGCTCATCAGGCGGTGCTCGCCGGAGCGGTAGGGGCTGCCGGCGTAGCAGAAGAGGCAGCGGTTCTGGCAGGCGTAGGTCAGGGCGATCTCGGCCAGGATCGGGAAGCGCACCAGGCCCCGATTGAACTTGGTGAAGCGGATGTTGGGCCGGGCCGAGAAGTCGCCCCGCATCAGGCAGCCTACCGTCTCCAGGAGCTGGACGGCGTCCCGGGCCAGCCGCTCGGTGTCGACCCTCAGCCGTCGCGCCAGCTCGGGCAGCACCGAGGCGGCCGGGGGACGGTCGCGGGCGTAGAGGGCCTCGATGATGTCGGCGCCCGACTGGTTGATGCCCAGCGTCTTCTCCGGCCGGATCAGCAGCAGCCGATCGGCGCGCCGGACGAAGACGGCGTTGCGCGTTCCGGCCACGAAGGAGTCGATGTACGAGAACGTCCCGGCCAGGGTGGTCTCCATCAGAAGCTCCCGGCGCACGACGACACGCAGGCGCTGTGACAGGCGGAGTGGCAGGCGCAGGCGTCGTGACACGCGCTGTGGCAGGCCGAGTGGCAGGCGCTGTGACAGGCGGAATGACAGGCCGAGTGGCAGGCGTCGTAGCCGGCGAATGCGGCGGCGCCTCCGGCCTCCGCCGGCAGCTTCGCGCCGCCGGCCTCGGCCTGGTTGTCGAAGCCGAACAGCGACTCCATCTTCTGCACGGTGGTGGCGGCGGTGTTCTCGATCCCCGACACCACCCCCTCCGCCATCTCCTGCACCCGCTCGATCCCGCCGCCCAGCGTCCGCACCTCGCGAGAGCCGGCCAGCACCTCGAACGGGCTGCGCATCGGCGCCTCGGCGGCGGGCGGGCCGATGGTCCGGCCCAGGTGGTCGAAGAAGCG
>CAZNNH010000068.1:0-28185 GCA_964574335.1 uncultured Acidobacteriota bacterium
GCTGAGTCCGCGTCGATACGATCGACAATCCCGTCGAGGGTCAAGCCACGCAGAAAGGTCTGCCGCTTGAAGGGATAGGTGTTCTGCGGTGCCTCTCCCAGCGCATCGATGACCTGGACCGGATGGTCGTAGCTCTCCAGGTAGGCGGCCAGGTAGGCGATGCCCAGCGGCGGGGTGAGCCCGAACGCAACCTGGCTCTTCGTGAAGATCTGAGGAGGGTTGATCAGCGTGATCTTGTGCGGCATGGATCGCCCCGTTTGGCCTCTCCTGCCGGCGCCGCACAGCCCCCGAGCGGAGTCGTGTCGGAGCCCGCGTCCAGCCCGTCTGGTGACCTCTCGGCCCCATTCTGACGTGTAGGATCTTGAGTCTAGCCTGGCCAGCCGGCGCGCGCAAGATGGCCTGCCGGGGCACGACCCGCCCCTGGTGCACCAGCTCCTGGACCTTCAGCGGAAGCGAGCGGAAGACCAGACCCAACCGCCGGCCGACCCAGCTCGCCCTGCGACCGAAACGTTGGGCCAACTCACCCAGGCCGAGCGAACGGCGCTGCTGCAGCTCTCCGTCAGCAGCCAGGCTTCCTCCAGACGCTGGCGCGAAGCAGCCGGACCAGAATCAGCGCCTCACACTCGTGTACCGGTCCCAAGGGGCTTGCGGGGCCTCCAGACCCGCAGCTAGAATGACGTTTCTGTTCATATGCCGCTCGTTTCAGCTCTATGACCAACGATACACGACGTTTGAAGCTGCTGATCGTGGGCTTCGACGGGGCCACCTTCGACAATCTGGGTCCCTGGATCGAGCAGGGTCGGCTGCCGAACCTGGCCTCGCTGCTGGCCCGGAGCACCCATGGCAGGCTCCGCTCGACACTGCCGCCCGTGACGGCGCCGGCCTGGACCTCCTTCATGACCGGGAAGAACCCCGGCAAGCACGGCCTCTATCACTTCATCGAGCCCCAGCCGAACGGGTACGGGCCGCGCTACACCAACGCCCGCTCACGGCGCGCCCCGACCCTGTGGAGGCTGCTCTCCGAGGCAGGCTTGCGGGTGGGCGTGGTCAACGTTCCCATGACCTACCCGCCGGAGGCGGTGGAGGGCTTCGTGGTCGCCGGCATGGACGCTCCCGAGAACAGCCGGGAGATCACCCATCCACCCGACCTGTACCAGGAGCTCATGTCGCGGTTCGGGGCTGTCAGCAAGCAGATCCGGTACCTGGGCTACCTCAACTCGGACGAGCGTCGTGAGGCGCTGCTGCGTGACATGGCGGACATGGACGAGCACTACCTGAAGCTGGTCCGCTACCTGCTGGAGGCCCATCCGGTCGACGCCGCGATGCTGGTGTTCACCTCGACCGACACCGTGCAGCACTTCTTCTTCCAGTACTCGGACCCGTCCCACCCCCAGTACGACGCCAAGGGAGCAGAGCGCTTCGAGGACGCGATTCTGGGCGTCTACCAACGACTCGACCGGACCCTGGGTGAGCTGCTCTCAGAGCTCCCGCAGGACGCCAGCCTCCTGCTGATGTCCGATCACGGCTTCCGGGCCACCAGCGGCCGAGTGGTTCACTTCAACCGGTTCTTCGAAGAGCAAGGTTGGCTCGCGCGCACCCGTCCGGGGCCGCTTCGCCGCATCACTCGTCCCGTCATGAAGCGACTGGATGGGCTGCTCCGCAGCAGCCTCTCGCCACGGCAGAAGGCGTGGCTCGCCGACCTGCTGCCGGCCCTGCGCCACAAGTGGGAGGCTCGCTATGCCGGCTTTGCCGACATCGACTGGGCCCGCACCAAGGTGTACTGCTACGAGGTGCTGACCTTTCCACCCGGGATCTGGATCAACGTCAAGGGCCAGCGCCCCCAAGGCATCGTCTCGCCCGGCGACGAGTACGAGACCCTGCTCGCCGAGGTCACCCAGAGGCTCCTCGATCTGCGCGACCCGGGGACCGGCCGATCGCTGATCGAGCGTGTCTACCGCAGGGAGGAGATCTACGCCGGGCCCCAGTTGGCTCACGCCCCCGACCTGACGGTGGACTGGTGGGAAGGGATCACGTTCCTCAGCAAGCCTGGTTTCGGCGAAGGCGACGTGGTCGAGTACTTGGCGGACCAGCCGCTCCTCGGAGGCGACTGGGGAGGGGGGCACGCGCTCCAGGGCATCTGCGCCCTTCACGGCCCGGCCTTCCGCTCGGGCGGGCGGCTTTCGGAGGCGAGCATCCTGGACCTGGCGCCGACCCTGCTTCATCTGCTGGGCCAGCCGGTTCCAGACGACATGGACGGCCGCGTGCTCCTCGAGGCCTTCACCGAGGAGTTTGCCGCTGCCCACCCGGTACGCACTCGTCGCGGCCCCGCCGACGGCGATGGCCCCGGTGGCGGCGACACCTACACTCAGGAGGAGACCGAACAAGTGGCAGAACGCCTGCGCGCACTCGGGTACCTCGGTTGACGACAAGACGACTGCTGATCATTGGCCTCGACGGGGCCGACCTCGACGTGGTGGAGCCGCTCGCCGCCGCCGGTCGGCTGCCGAACATCGCCCGGCTGCTCGAGAGGGGGGCACGCGGACCGCTGCGCTCGACCTGTCCTCCGATGTCACCCGCCGCCTGGACCACCTTCATGACCGGCAAGAACCCCGGCAAACACGGGGTCTTCGACTTCACCGTCCGCAAGCCCAGCAGCTACGAGGTCGAGTTCGTCAACGCCCGCTTCCGGCGGGCGGTGACGATGTGGCGGATCATCAGCGATGCCGGCAAGCGAATCTGCGTGCTCTCGGTGCCGATCACGTTCCCGCCCGAGAGGCTGAACGGCATCCAGATCAGCGGCATCGACACCCCGGGCGTCACCGGCGGGCTGGCCGAGCCGAACGCCATCCATCCGCCGGGCCTTCACGCCGAGCTCGCCGAGAAGATGGGCGGCTACCTGATCTCGCCCAACCTCAAGGGGCTCGACGGTCAGCCGGTGGAGGCCTTCGTGGAGGCGGCGTTTCGCACCATCGACCGCAAGATGTCCACCGCCCACTACCTCTTCGCCAAGGAGCCGTGGGACTGCTTCATGATCACGATCGGCGAGACCGACGGCATCTCGCACCGGCTCTGGCACTACCACGACAAGCAGTGCCCGATGGGAGACGAGGCCTCGCGGGCCCATCGAGGTGACGACCCGCTGGCCCAGATCTACGCCCGTATCGACGATCACATCGGCAAGCTGCTGGCACTCGCCCCGCCCGAGGTGGCGGTGCTGGTGCTCTCCGATCACGGCCACGCCGGCAACTCCGACAAGGCGGTGTACCTCAACCGCTGGCTGGCCGAGAAGGGATGGCTGAGCTTCGACCGGCGTCCAGGGCAGCGGCTGCTGAGCTGGCTGCTCTCCCTCGCCAAGAAGCTCGCCACCCGGAACGTGATCCCGATCAAGTACCGCAAGCGGCTCTTCCGCAAGACGCCGTTGGCTGGCAAGGTCGAGTCTTACCTGCGTTTCGCCCGGCTCGACTGGGCGCGCACCCGCGCCTACTCCGAGGAGACCCCCTACTATCCGAGCATCTGGATCAACCTCCAGGGGAGGGAGCCGGCCGGCGTGGTGAAGCCGGGAGAGGAGTACGAGCAGGTGCGGGACCAGGTGGTGCGCGACCTGAAGGCGTGGCTGGATCCCCTCTCGGGCCAGCGTCTGGTCAAGGACGCCTACCGGCGCGAGGAGCTCTACTCGGGCGACCAGGTGAGCCGGGCACCTGACATCGTGATCGACTGGAACCTCGACGGCGACTACTCCTACGCCTTCCGCACCACCCGTCCGGGAGAGACCCGGTCGCCGGTCGCCCGTCTCGAGGGGCCGGAACGGGCCAAGGCCAAGTCGGGGGACCACCGGGACGACGGCCTCGTCATCGTGGCGGGGCCGGGCATCAACCCGGGCCGGGTCGAGGGGAGCCGCCTGCTGGACCTGGCACCGACCATCCTGCACTACCTGGGTCTGCCGGTGCCCGAGGACATGGACGGCCGGGTTCTCGAGCAGCTCCTGAGCGACGAGCACCGTCGAAGCCATCCGGTGCGTCGCTGTCCGCCCCCCACTCCCGAGCCGCCCGCCGACGAGGGCGGAGGCGGCTACACGGAGGACGAGAAGGACGAGGTTCGCCGGCGACTCCAGGGCCTCGGGTACCTCGAGTAGCCCGCCCGCGTATCGGTGATGGCGCGAGAAGGCCCCCCGGTCAGCGACGCGGGGACGCACCGAGCAGCCAAGAACTCGCTGATCCGAGGCATCGGCTACCTCGCCGGCGCCGTCCTCTTCTTCTTCTCCGTCGTGCTCATCGCCCGCTACCTGGGCGTCGCCGACTTCGGTGATTACTCCTTCATCGTAGCCGTGGCCGGGCTGCTGCAGTTGGTCGCCGACATGGGGGTCCGAAACGTCCTGATCCGCGATCTGGCCGTGGACCCCGAGTCCCTGCCGAGACGACTCGGAGTCGCCCAGGGCCTGTTGCTGATCCTGTCGACCATCAGCTTCCTGGGGACCGTGCTGGTCGCCGTGGTTCTCCCCCTCTCGGGCGAGGTCCGGCAGGCCATGTGCCTGGCCGGGCTGGCGGTGGTCACCACCATCCAGGCGCTCGGCTACAGCGCGGTACTACGGGCCTTCGAGCGCATGGACCTGGACATCCTGGGCTTCGTGGCCCACAAGGTTCTTCTCCTGTTGCTGGTCTTCGGTCTGGGCTTCACCCACTGGGGGCTGCGCGGGGTCTTCGTGGTGTTGCTGGTGGCGAACTCCGCGCTCTACCTCTTCTACCGGCTGGTGGTCACCCACTTCCACGGTCCCACCCGGCTGTGCCTGGACGTGCGGGCGACCTACAGGCTGCTGGCGGACTCGTTCCCCCTGGGGATGGCCGAGCTGCTGCGGCGTCTCTCCTGGCAGATCGACCGTCTCCTGCTCAAGGCCATCTCCGGCTCAGCCGCGGTAGGCCTCTTCAGCAGCGCCTACAAGTTCGTGGAGGCCGCCAAGCCGCTGGCGCAGAACCTGACACTCCCGCTGTATCCGCTCCTGGCTCGGCAGGCGCGGACCGCTCCCGCCGAGGCCTTCGGCGTCTATCACCGGGGCCTCAAGGTGCTGTACGTGCTGTCGGCGCCGGGCGCCCTGGTGCTGGGCGTCCTCTCGCAGCCGATCGTGGGCCTGGTGTTCGGGGCCTCGTACCTACGCGCGGCGCCGGCTCTGGCGCTGATGGCGCCGGCAGCGGTGCTGCTGCTGCCGGCCACCCTCAACGCCTACCTGTTCACGGCCCTCGGCCGTCAGCGGACCTACACCCGCTGCGCCGGCCTGGCGCTGGTCGTCAACGCCGCTATCGACGTTGTCCTGATCCCGAGCCATGGATTCATGGGGGCCTCCGTGGCTCGGCTGGCCTCCGAGTTGGCGTTCTTCCTTTCCGGGGCGGTGGCCCTCATGCGACTGGGGGCCGGGTGGCCCACCCTGACCGTCCCAGCGCGGATCCTCCTGGCCTGTGCCGGACCGGGCCTGATCCTGTTGGCGGTCCGGGACCGGGGGTTCCTCTGGCTGGTGGTCGGGGTCGGGCTGTCCCTCGTCGTCTACACCCTCATGCTGTGGGTGCTGGGGGTGGTGTCGCGAGCCGACGTAGGGTCGCTTCTCGGCTTCTTGCGGAGCCTCAGGCCGGGTGGGGCCCAGGCCCGAGCTCGGCGGGCCTGAGCATGAGGCCCGTCCCGCTTTCGGTGGCACAATGGGTCGTCCAGGGCGGTTGGCTTGATTCCCTTGGGGGAGAGACGTCGTCATGGCAGAGACCCGTCGGGACCTCTTCGACCTCACCGGGCGTGTCGCCCTGATCACCGGCTCGGCCGGCATCCTGGGCCCGCAGTTCGCCGCCGGGCTCGGCGCCCACGGGGCGCGACTGGCGATGACCGATCGGGACGGGGAGGCGTGCCGGCGCGCGGCCCAGGCGGTGCGGGAGGAGACTGGTGCCGAGGTGCTCGCCCTGCCGCTCGACGTGGCCGACGAGGCTGCGGTGGCGCGGGTGGTGGCCGAGGTCCTCGGCGTGCTTGGCGAGATCGGGATCCTGATCAACGCTGCCGCCTCCAAGTCGCCTGGCTACTTCCGCCCGCTCCCGGAGTACGACAGAGGCGACTGGGAGCAGGTGATGGCCGCCAACCTCACCGGGATGTTCCTGGTCACCAAGCACGTCGTCCCCCACATGATCGAGAGGAAGTGGGGGAGCGTCATCAACATCGCCTCGATGTACGGCGTGGTAGGCCCCGACCCGTCCCTCTACATCGGCTCCTGGTACCTCGACCAGGAGATCAACACCCCCCCCATCTACGCCGCTACCAAGGCCGGCGTGATCGGCTTCACCCGCTACCTGGCCACCACCCTGGCGGTCCACGGTATCCGGGCCAACACGGTCTCCCCCGGCGGCGTCGAGAGCGGCCAGAATCCGACCTTCCTGGAGCGCTACGCCGAGCGCTCGCCCATCGGCCGGATGGCGCGCCGCGAGGAGCTGCGCGGTCCCATCATCTTCCTGGCGTCGGACGCCTCCTCGTACGTGACCGGACACAACCTGATCGTCGACGGAGGCTGGACCAGCCGCTAGCGTGAGTTTGCCGGCCTGGGGCCGATTCCTCACCTAACGTCTTGGCGGGTCAGGGCTTGCGTGGTGGGGTGTGTATGTACAAACCGACTACGCCTCGCCCCTTGCCGCGCGTGGGTGGGCGGAGGAGCGTGGAGCGACGCACGGTGTCGAGCTCGTCGAGGAGCCGTTCCATTCCGTGGGGGTAGCCACAGGTCTGTCTCAGGTGCTGGCGACCCCTGAGTCGGGCCTCGATGTCATCTTGGATTCGAGTCTGGCTTCGGCGTTGTTTTCCTCCTTCCAGGGTGTGGGCAAGTCGCGCGGGCCAGCGTTGAGCTGAGGCTACGTGCTGGAGGATGCCTCTTCTCTGCCGCTCTGAGAGCACGACGACCAGGGTGCACCGCCTCTCCGTTTCACGAGCGAGCAGGGACGGTCAGTCCGCCGACAGACCGCGCACCCGAACCGCCGGAGAAGACGCCACAGGACATCTCCTCACGTTCCGCCGAGGCTCTTGATGACGCGGAAATTGTCCTTTGAATCCAGGCGGCTGGCCATCTCGTACGCGCGGCGAGCTTGCGAGTACTTGCCGAGTCTCGTGAGGCTATCGCCCAGGTTGGCCTCGGTGTCGGATCGGACGATCGGGTGGTGGACGTTGCCCAGGACCAGGTGACACGTGGTAATGCTGTCCCGGTAGCGGCCAAGGTCGAAGTAGGCCCGGCCCAAGTAGAACGCGGCCTGAGCCTGGGCAGGGTCGTGCCGCAACGCCGCCTCCCAGTCCGCGACCGCGCTGACCAGATGGTGTCGCCTGTAGTGCTTCAGGCCGGCATCCACGTCCAGCCATGCCAAACGACGTGAGGTGATCGTATCGATCGGCGATGGCGCGGCGGTAGCGAGCAACTGCAGCTCAGCGCGAGCCGCCTCCAGACGTCCGGCCTGCTGCTGCTGCTCGGCGAGGTAGAGGCGCGCGCATGGATCGTTCGGGATGCCCTGCGCCAGGAGGGCTTGGCCGATACGCAGCCGCAGGCGGACACTGGCTCGCAGCTGGGGCGAGAGCTGGAGCGCTCGCAGGCAGAGCTGAATCGCTTGGGGATACTGCCCGAGAGCGATGCTGCGGCGGGCCTGCTCTTCCCGGATCAGGCCAAGGATAGGCCCGGCCAGCAACGCCAGCCAGACACTCGCCGCTACTACCCCCGTCGCTCCTGCCCAGAGCGCCGCCCGATGCGGGACGGCTGCGAGGGCACTCAGGATCAAAAGCAGACCCGCCATCACGCTGATCCAGAAGCCGGGTCCGGTGAACCGAGCGGCTGCGCGCACCTGCCCCTGAGGCGTCCGCACGAAGACCGGGCCCCGGAGCTCCGGGTCCGAGCCGAGGTTGCCCGGGAGCTGCGTCAGCGAGAAGCGAGCGATGTGACGGTACTGGGCGTTCTCATCGGCCAACGTCCACAGCCTCGGGTCCGCCGAAGCCAGGTGGCCGAGGGCGTAGGCGCAGACCGCCAGGGTGGCCGCCCCGCTCATGGCGGCCAGCACGTGGGAGCGCCGAACCGCCGCGACGAGCGCCAACACCGCCAGCAGGAAGACGAGGCGCGAGCACGGGGTCGGGATCCTGCCGCTCAGGGGCGCTTCTATCCAGGCCAGCCATCCGCCCAGGGCCAGCAGGAGACCGCCGACAGCCTGGACCCAGCTCACGGGGGTGTCTGGCTCGGCGCGGGAGCGGGCGCGGCTGAGGGGTTTGCCGCGGGGAGGTCCCATTCGCCGGCGGCGATCCGCAACTGGACGCCGAGGTACGCTCGCTCCTGGGTCGAGCCGCAGCGCTCCAGCTCGAGGCGCAACAGCGCTACCGTAGCATCGGCCGCCTGGGAAGGCGGCGCCAGGCCCTCGGACTCCAGCGCCCGCTTGGTCTCGACGACCTTCTCCGCCTGTGCGATCTGCTGCTCGAGCACGGCGACGTCGGAGTCCAGGATGCGGATACGCGCTTCGATCTCCTCGAGCTTGGAGGTCAGGGAGAGCCTGAGGTTGTCGAGGCGCGCCTTCTGCTCGGCGCGCTCCGCAGTCGCTCGGGCTACCTTGCGATCCGCCAAACCGGAGTCGAACAGCGGCACCGTCACGCGCAGCCCAACGTAGAGCTGGTCGCCGACCGGAGGGTCGAAGTTGTCCGCCACGCCGTAGCGGGCCAGCAGCTCGGCACGGGGGAATCGCTCCTTGTGGAGCCGGAGGATCTCTTGGTCCTTGGCCTCGAGCTGACGCAGCCCTGCCTTGAGGTTGGGAAGGTCCTCCGGGTTGACAGCGGCCGGCCCGGAGGCTGCCCCATCTTCGGGCTCTTCCGCGAGGGCCTCGACTCGGCCCGAGGAGAAGCCCATCGCCCGCGCCAATCGCTCGCCTGCGGCCTCGAGCAACACACTGGCCATCTGGAGGTCGCGGCGCGCCGTGGCCAGCTCGACCTCCGCCAGCAGGGCGTCGTCCCGGTTCACCAGCTTCTCCGCCACCCGAGCGCGAGCCTCCCGGGCGGCCAGCTCCCGTGCCCCCACGATGGCTTCGTAGAGCGGGGCGGCACGCTCCAGCCGGATCATCTCGAAATAGGCCTGCGCCACCCCCTCCGCCACCTCCCGACGGGCCACCTGCTGGCCCAGCTCCTTCTCGGTCGCCAGCAGCTCGGCCTGCCGCTGCGAGTAGCTGGGTGTGCCCAGCAGGCGACCCTCGGTCAGCACCGGCACCGTCAGCCGGACCTGAGCGTCATAGAAGCCGCCGTTCAGCCGTCGCAGGTTCCCCTCGCCCCTGAATGCGCCAAACGGGGTGATTGGCTCGCCGGCGAGGTACCCGAGGCCGCCGACCACGTCCAGTTGAGGGCCGAGCTCCGCCCTACGTTCCGCGACCAGCGCCTGGGCGCCGGCCACCCTTGCGGCACTCGCCCGGAGCAGCGGGTGGGTCACCCATGCCTGTGCGACGCATTCCGAAAGCTGGCAGCGGGCGGCAATCTCATCGGTGCCGCCGTTGGCGGCGGAAGCCAGGGCCAGCGAGACCGAGGCTACCAGCGACACACGGATGGCCCTCACGGTCGTCCCTCTCCCGGCCCGACCTGCTGCTTGCTGAAATCGTCACCGATCCTCACATGGCTCCCATCGTGGAGATTGCTCTGGCCCACCGTGACTACTTGCTCGCCATCCTTCAGACCATCGAGTATCTGGGTCAACCCCGAGGCGGAGGCGCCGACTCTCACCTTCCGGAAGCGCGCCTCCCCGCTCGGGGCGACCACGAAGACGCCGACCGCCGACGGACCGGTCGGGCCGATCAGGGCAACGCTCGGGATCACCAGCGTGGAAAGAAAGGAGCGCTCGAAGCGCACGAAGGCCGTCAGGCCAGGCCTCAGTCGGAGGTCGGGGTTGGCGAGCTGCACGATGGCACGCAGAGTCTGGGTCTTGGTGTCGGCCGCCGGATCGAGCCGCAGCAGGGATCCACGAAGAGTCAGGCCGGGGAAGGCCGGGAACGTGACGTCGGCCGGCTGGCCGAGGCTGAGCTTGCCGATGTCTTCCTCGGAGACCCGCGCTCCCACAAGGATCGGATCGATCCGGCCGATCTCGAGCAACTGGCCGCCGACCTTGGGTGTCTCTCCGGGATTGGCGCGACGCTCGATCACCAGCCCCGCCACCGGGGACTTGACGACCGCTTGGGACAGGTCGCTCTGTGCCTGGATCAGCCGCTCTCTGGCCTCTTCCTGGTCAGCGCGCGCTGCGGCCAGGGCTGCCTCGGCCTGCTCGATCTCCGTGACGGTGACCATCTCTTGCTCGAAGACCCGGCGCAACCGGCCCAGACGCTGCTCCGCGCGGGTCAGATCGCCCACGCTCTGCTCGAGCTCTGCTTGCGCCCGTGCCACCGCTGCCTCGAGCTGGTCCGTCTGCAGCCGCACCAGGGGCTGGCCGGAGCCAACCGCATCGCCGGCCTCCACGGCAACGTCCGAAATACGAGCGCTGACACGGGTGGTCAGCAGGACGACCGAGCTGCAGATCGACTCGGCAACGGCGCCGGTCTGCTCGGTGAGGTCCTGCCGGGTCGCCCGGGCGACCATCACCGGAATCGGCTGGTCCAGCCTTCGGGCCAGCTGCGGACTGGTCCGCAGCACGTGGCGGGCCACCACCAGCCCGAAGGCGCCGACCGCCACTAGACCTGCCGTGCCGACCACGACCATCCTGACTCTCATCTCACGCCTCAGCCGAAGGTCCCCACGTTTGGTTCACGGATTCTCCCCCGGCTCACGCGCTGCGCTTGACGGCCAACAGGATCTCGTAGACGGGAAAACCCAACAGCCGCATCACCGTCGCCTCCTTCACGTCGAACTCCCGGGCGGCCTTGTGTCTGATGGCGCCGAAGTCTGAGACGTGATTGTGAGCGAAGCCCCTTGCCTCGCGAAGGCTCCGCAAGGCCCGGTCCGGAGAGAGCCTGACGAACAACCGGGCCCGTTGCCAAACGCCGTTCAGCCACTCGAGACTCCCCTGCGCCAGGTTCTGCAAGGGGTAGCCCAGGATCAGGACGCCCTCCCGGCCTAGCACCCGGGCGAACTCGGAGAGCGCTGCCGGCTGGTCCTGGATGTGCTCTATCAGGCTCAGGCAGAACAGCAGGTCGAAGCCGTCGGGTCGGAACGGGAGCCGCGTCACGTCCGACCGGCACAAAGAGACGCTCTTGACGCCCCTTGTGTGGATCATCTCGCGGGTGAAGCCGATCACGGGGTTGACGTCCACACCGCACACGCGCTGCGCCACCCTGGACAAGAGCGGAAGGCAGAACCCGGCACCCGTCCCCAGGTCCAGCGCCGCCTGGTAGCGGCGCTCCGGTAGCAGCCGAAACGCCTCGGCGACCCGTTTCACGAAGAATCCTCCCACCCCCCCCCGGCGGAAGTAGGCTCGCCCGCATCCGACCCGACAGCCCCTTGGCAATCCGGCGTCGAACAGTGTCGCGGGGTAGTCGGTCTTGGTTGGCAGCAACGAGGCCATGTCCGGGATGTGCATGGTGCGCTCCTTCCCACTCGGAAGCGCCGGAAGGCGCCGGTGGACGATCGAGAACTCTAGGCGGCGAAGCTCTGAGGATACATCGGTCGTTTCGCGGAGGCCAGACTCTCACGGTCCGTGCCGGTCCCACAGATAGACGCGGGCATTGGGGCGCTCGAACACCAGCCTGGCCCGCGTCTCCAGGAAGTCCAAGGTGGCCGGGTCGACGCTGCGCTCGAACGCACGCTCCGGGAGCGCCAGTATCCAGGTCCGCGGATGCCGGTAGAGAACGTCGTGCAGCTCGCTCAGGCTCCTGAGCACGGGTCTGCCGGCGAACTTGTCCAGATAGCCGGGCCAGGCTCGGCTCACGTCGTAGTAGACCGCACGGTTGGTGTAGGTCTGCAGGCAGTAGTCGGCCTCCTGCCGAGCGTAGAAGGCGAAGGCGTGCGGCCGCAGGGCAATGACAATGTCGGAGGGGCGCCGATTGCCCGCCACGAGTCGGGCGGCCCCCCGATAGTCGATGCCGTAGATGTCCGGCTCGGGCTGAGTGACCTCGCCGCCCGGGCCGCGGTTGCGCTGCCCCTGCAGGATGGAGTTCGACGAGAAGAAGAGGGTCAGCGATAGGCCAGCGATGACAAGCCGACGGGTCGCGACCACCACCCAGGGCTGCGCCCGGCCGGAGGTCAGGCGAGCTAGGGCGAGCGACGTGACCGCCGAGGCGGGAAGGATCAAGAACGGCTGGGTGAAGTAGGCGTACCGGGTCGACACGTTCGGTAGGATGTTGGTGAGCAGGATGACGAGCGCCGCGAGCAACACCACCCAGTACCGCACAGCCCGATCGCGCCAGGTCAGCGGGAGCCCGACCAGCAGTGCGACAGTCAGCCCACGCTGGTTATCGTCGAGAAGGTAGTTCGAGACGTAGAACCACGGGTCGTAGGAGGGGTCCAGGAGAGAAAGGTGGACAACCGCGTCGGAAAGCCCCGACCCCACCACTATGTAGGGGACGTTGACGAGAATCCGCCGGCCCAACTGCAGTGCCACCGCGATCGCGACCAGGCCCGTTGCCTGCCAGACGTGCCGGCTGGTGATCCAGCGCTGGTCACCGTAGCTGGCCACAAGCTTGGCTGCCAGCAGGGCGACCAGCACGATCCCCGCTCCCTCCCAGGTCAGGTAGGTGGCAACCATGGCCGCCGCCGCGACATAGAGCAACGCGGGCCTGGTCACCGGTCCCGGTGCCGGCGCAGCCTCGAAGAAGAGGAGGCAGGTCGCGAGCGCCAGGAGCTGCGCCTGCTGAGGGTGGAAGGCGTTGGTTCCCCATGCAATCGCCATCGGTGAGAAGGCGTGGATGGTTGCCGCCAGGATCCCGGTCCAGATCCCCCACAGACGCCGTCCGGCCAGCAGGATCAGGACGGTGGTCAGGGTCCCGAACAACACCGCCGGCGATCGAACTGCCGAGTCGCTCTCGCCGAACAGGTACATGGCAAGCGCGATGGGGTAGGGCACCAGCTCGTAGGTGGTCAGAGGCTTGTCGAAGGCACCGATCACACGGACCGGCACACCTCGCGCCAGCACCTCTTCTGCCCCGACTGCCATCGAGACCTCGTCGTGCTGCAGGGACCTCAGCCCCACCTGCCGTGCCCTCAGAGTTGCGCTGGTCGCGCCCAGCACCAGTGCCGCCACCAGCGCGAGCCCTCGGTGCCCACGCCGGGGCGAGCCGGGTGGCCGGTCCGGGAAGGGACGTCCCCACAGTGTCAGCTCGACCACCAGCACCCCCCTCAGCGCGTACAGCACGGCCACCGTCGCGACCAGGGTTCTCGTCTGGAAGATCAGGCGCGTATCGAGCCGCATCAGGAGGAGGCCCACCACTATCAGGAGGCTGGGGAGGTGCAGGATCGCGTCGAGGCGCCGGGCCTCGGCCAGCTCCCAGGCGGGACGAAGAAACTGGATGATGCGGGAGATGATCAGCCAATCGGCGACCGCCAGGGTCAAGATCACGAGCCCGAGTAGGAGGAGGCGTCCGGCTTCGGCCGCGGCCCACTCTGGAGGCGGCCGCGGGGGGATCATCCTCTGGGGCAGGGCCGCCGGGCTCCCGAGCGGGCGGGTTGCCGGCGCAAGCGGGCTGCCCAGCAGGCGGAGAGGTTCTGTCTCGTGACCGCTCGGTTCCTCTACCGTCCAGCCCCGCTCGGGGTTGGCGATCACATCGATGCGGTCTCCGTGGTCGAGCAGCACGTCGGCTGTCAGCCTTGGCGGCGAGGATCGGCTCGTCACCCTGACGACGATCGAGTTGGCGCCTCGCGAGACGTACGGGCTGACGTCCTGGATCTCAAGGGTGTCTTCGCTTCGTGGCCCCTCGGCAACAACGGTGCCGTTGACCGTTACCAAGTAGCCCTCATCAGCGGCGATGCGCACGAAGGCTCCCACTGGGTCGGCGCCGACATCGAACATCGTTCGGAAGCTGGCGGTAGCGCCACCGCCTGCAGCTGCCATCGCACCGGCGGGAGCAGGCTCGAGGACGGCGTTGGGGAATACCGCCAGCGTCGTCTCGAACCGCGTCGGCCCACTCAGTAGCTTCGGCGGGGTGGTGCTCACTAGCGAAACCGAGTGCCAACTGATGGTGCCTTGACCTTGGGTCTCTTCTCGGGCCGCAGCGGTCCAAGTCGAGTCGGACTGGAAGTCCTGCTGATGTCCAGACCAACCCCGAATCGCACCCTCGATGAGCACCTGCGCCGGCCCGAGGTGGGTACTTCGGACCAGCCTCAGGGCGACGACGTTCCTGCCCTGCTGCAGGAAGTGCGAAATCTCGAATACCTCCGCATCGTGGGGGAGGGGCGTTGTCTGCCGATCGATCAGGTGGTTGTTGACGTAGAGGGTATGCTCCGTGTCGATCGCGGCGAAGACGATCCAGGCGCTTCGGACCGGCTCGGCCAGCGACAGCTCCTTGCGGAAGTAGGCAACCGGCCCACAATCCGGTGCGGCGATCCAACTCGCCCGCTGGAACGTGTAGGTAGGGATGCGCTCGGGGACGACGTAGGTCTTCCACGCCAGGATGGTGACCGCCAGACCGCTGATGGCTACCAGGCCACCGCTGGCGGCGAAGCCGCGCCGGCCCGAGGCGGGGGTCATGGGCGGCTAGAATCCACGCAAAGCCAACGGCGGATCACCGGCTTGCCCCCCACAGGCGCGCCACAGCGGGATCGCGTCGGAAGAGACCTCCCGTGGGCAGATCGCGTCTTTCGACGCGGCGTCACGCAACCCAAGTCTGATCCGGGCGGTCCATACGCTAGAGGTGTCCCTTGCGACAGCCGGGGTGCCAAGCATGTCGCCCGAGCGGGATTATAGTACAGGTGATGTTGCCGTCCAGAGCCAGGGTGGGGCCTGCCGTGGCCCGCGAACCCCGATTCCGTCGGGTGCGGAGCCGACGATCACCGCGAGCTCGACGAGCGAGGCGGGAATGCTCCTGATTGACTCGGAGGAATTCCTCTTCTCACGCTTCCAGACAAGCGTCAGGCGCGCCTGGGAGCCGGCGGCGACGGTCGAGGAGGCGCTGTCCCCGGACGAGAGACGGCAGCGCGGCGAGCAGGTCCTGACCAATGTCATGTTCCCATCCACGTGGCACTACGGCCGGCGAGTCCAATACCACCCGAGCGTCCTGGAGCGCTACGCCGAGCGCTCGCCCATCGGCCGGATGGCGTGCAGCGAGGAGCTGCGCGGCCCCATCGTCTTCCTGGCTTCGCACGCCTCCTCGTACATGACCGGGCACAACCTGGTCGTCGACGGGGGCTGGACCATCCGCCAGTGATCCTCCGGGACTGGCGCGGCTGTGCGGTGAAACCTGAGCAGTCCCTGCGCGAGGCGATGGAGGTGATCGAGCGCGGCCGGCACGGGATCGCCCTGGTGGTGGACCAGGAGCACCACCTCCTCGGGACCCTCACCGACGGCGACGTGCGCCGCGCCATCCTCCGCGAGCTGTCGCTGAAGACGCCGGTGGGCCAGGTGATGTGCCGCGACTACACCTGGCTCCCCGACGGAACCCGGGAGGCCGTGGCCCTGGAGCTGATGCAGGTCAGGCTGGTCAAGCAGCTTCCGCTCCTCGACCCCGAGCGGCGGGTGGTGGGCCTCTGGGTCCTCCCCGACCTGCTGGCCCAGGCCCCGAGACCGAACTGGGCGCTGATCATGGCCGGCGGGGAGGGCCGGCGCCTACGCCCGCTGACCGAGAAGCTGCCGAAGCCAATGCTCCCCGTCGGCGGTCAACCGTTGCTCGAGATTGCGGTCGGTCGCCTCGTCAGCCACGGCTTCCGCCGGCTCTTCCTGGCCGTTCACTACCGCCGCGAGCAGATCGAGGAGCACTTCGGGGACGGCGGCCGGTTCGGATGCCGGATCGACTATCTGCGCGAGAGCCAGCCGCTCGGCACCGGAGGCGCTCTGCGTCTGCTCCCCGAGCTGCCCCAGCACCCGCTGCTGGTGATCAACGGCGACCTCCTCACCGACGTCAGCTTCTCGGCCTTGCTGGACTACCACGCCCAGCACCAGGGTGCGGCGACCCTGTGCGTTCGTGAGGTGGTGCACGAGATCCCCTACGGTGTGGTGGAGTGCGACGGGGACCGCGTCTGCGGCTTCCAGGAGAAGCCGGTGCAGCGGACGCTGATCAACGCCGGCATGTACGTCCTCGAGCCCCGCTTGTTGCGCCTGCTGCCCGACCGGGATGCCTATCCGCTGCCCCAGCTCCTGGCCGACGCCCGCCAGGCGGGCGAGGTGAGCTACGCGTTCCTGGTACACGAGGACTGGGCCGACATCGGCAGCCCTGCTGACTACGAGCGTTTCCGGCACCAGTCCCAGGACCAAACCTAGCCGGTCAGCCGCGGTTGCGATACAGGCTCTGGTCGACCACGCTGGCCATCGCCCGTGGATCGAGCCGACCGCCCAGGAACGCGTTGATCCGACCGGCCGCCTCCTCAGGGCGTTCGACGACGTCGCGATAGTGGAGCTCGAGGAGCTCGAACTGGGGTCCGCTTCGGAGTAGCTCGAGGGCCTGCTGCAGGTCCTTCTCGAGCAGGGAGAGCATCCGCTGGTCGTCCACGTCGTTGCGCTCGCCGCGGCGCTCCAGCATCTTGGCCTGCGAGGCGAGCACCTCCTTGAGCTCCCGCCGCAGCAGCAGCACCCGGTAGTTGTTGGTGGCGGGCAGCTCCTTGAGCAGGAAGGAGATGATCTTCATCGCCCGTCCCCGGGCCGTGGCCAGCCACGACTTGTCCGGGGTCCTGGCCAGCCGCTTGACCCGCTCGTCCTCGTAGTAGCCGCGGGGGTTGTCCTCGTCGGCCACCCGCTGGCCGTCGCTGACCACGGCCACGCCGCCGGCTTCGAGCATCTTCATCAGCATGGAGGTGCCCGAGCGAGGCAGGCCCGAGACCACCACGATCGGGGTCCCGAACCGGACCCTCCGGAAGAACCTGCGCAGTGACGGATACATGCCCCATCATAGCGACAACCGCCGGCCCGACAAGCGAGGCGCCGAAGGTGGCCCGGCACGCCCTTGACGCCGCCCCAGGCCTGGCCGATGCTGGGTCCCGTGCCAGGGGCAGAGACGTCACGATCGGGCGCGGCGGTCGAGGACTGGCTCGGTCCTCGCGCGTTCGAGGCCACCAACTGGCAGGGGATGGAGCAGACCGGGTCCTCGGACTTCGCCCTGGACAGCGCGGCAAAGAAGCGGCCGGTGGTCGAGGCCTACCTGGAGAAGGCCGAGCGGATCCTCGGGACCTCCCTGGCCGGGGAGGTGGCCGACCTGGGATCGGGGATCGGGTTGATGGCGGCGGTGCTGTCGCGCCGTGAGGCGGTCCGGCGGGTCCACGCGGTCGAGTACTCCCGCAACTACGTCGTCAACATCATGCCGCTAGTGTTCCGCCGGGTGGGTGCCCGCCCCGAGAAGATCGTCCGGGTGGTCGGCGACTTCAACGAGCTGCGCCTGGCCGACGCATCCCTGGACTTCGTCTTCGAGCTCGAGGCGTATCACCACTCCGAGTCGATCCAGAGGACCGTCGCCGAGGCCCACCGGGTGCTGAAGCCGGGCGGGTGCTTCGTCGGGCTGGAGCGCGCGCACCCCGACCGGACCCGTCCGGCGGAGATTCGGGCCTTCCTCGACCGACAGCTCACCGACAAGCAGAAGCGCCGCTACGGGTTCGCGCCGTCCCGCTCGATCACGCGCCGGGAGTGGGGTGAGCACGAGTACCGGGTCGGGGAGTGGAGGGGCTTCTTCGAGGCGGCGGGCTTCGTCACCGTGGTGAAGCGGTTCTTCCCCTTCGTGACGTCGCTCCGCCCGCCACACGCCCTGCGCTACCTCTCCGCCCGGGCGATCGGCCGCTTCGAGGGTCCGCTCCTGCGCCGCCGCTGGCTGGGCGTGCCCCTACCTGCCGTCCGGGGCAAGGAGAAGACGCTGATCCTGGCCCGCAAGCCAGCGCCCTGACATCAGACGGCGGTCCGGGCCTCGAGCAGGCTGCGGTACACGGCCTCGGTCGCCTCGACCATGGCCTCGACCGAGAAGCGCTCGCGGGCCCGGCGCTCGGCGCTCTGACCCAGGGCGGCGGCCAGCCCCGGCTCTTGGAGCAGGCGGATCACGGCCTGGGCCAGGGCGGCCGGGTCCCGCGGAGGGACCAGGAGCCCGCTCTCCTCGTCGGCCAGCAGCTCCGGGATGCCTCCGACCCGGGTGGCCACCACCGGCCTGCCCGCGGCCATGGCCTCCAGCACCACGTTCGGCATCCCCTCGGTGAGCGAAGGGTGGACCAGGGCGTCGGCGAGGTCCAGGTAGTCGGCGACCCGGTCCTGAAAGCCTCGAAACGAGAGGGAACCCTCGAGGCCCAGCCCTCTGGCCTGTTGCTCGAGCTGCGGGCGGGCGGGGCCCTCGCCCAGGAACACCAGGCGGGCGGAGGGGCAGCGCATTCGGACGGCGGCCCACGCCTCGACCAGGTAGCGCTGGCCCTTGCGTTCCTCGAGCCGGCCGACTGAGAGCAGCAGCGGGCCGGCTGGAAGGCCGAGCGCGGCGCGGTCCCGGCCCCGTGCCTCGCGCCGAGCCACGCCGTTGGGCACCACCACGATCCGCTCGGGCGGGAAGCCGGCGGCGATCTCCTCCGCGCGCAGCGCCTCCGAGTTGACGATCAGCCGGTCCGCCAGCCGCTGGCTGAGCCGCGCCAACCGGCACCAGAAGGGCGACAGGTTCAGGGTGTTCGAGGATCGTTGGGAGACGATCACCGCGTGAACTCGTGTTAGCCGGCCGACCAGGGCCCCGTGGAGGTTGGACAGGAAGAGGAACGAGTGGAGGACATCGGGCCGAGACTCCCGCACCAGACGCAGCAGTCGGAGATCGAGCCCCAGGTCCCAGTAGCCCCGCCGATGGAGAGGTGCCACCTTGACGCCGCACTCCTCGAGGGCGCTTTCGAAGTCGTTGCGGTGCTTCAGCAGGGCGATCTGGACCCGGTACCGATCTGCGGGGAGGCCGCAGGCCAGCTTCACCAACTGGCCCTCCGCTCCGGCCCGGCTGAGGTCGTTCACCACCACCAGCACGCGGGTCCGGCGCCCGGGGACGCCGGAGGGCTTCGCGAAACGGCTCAAGGGGCGACCCACTCCCCACTGTCGGCGCCGCGCTCGCGCTGCCGCTCAGCCATCCGCCACAGCGCGCCGCGGCGCTCCACAAGCTCGCCGAAGCGGCCGCACTCGACCACCCGGCCCTGCTCCAGCACGTACACTCGGTCGGCGGCCTCGACGTTGGCCAGGCGGTGGGTGATGATCAGGAGGATCCGACCCTGGCGATGGCGGGCCAGGGTCTCCATGATCCTCCGCTCGGTGACGACGTCGAGGGCGCTGGTGGCCTCGTCGAGGACGATCACCGGGGCCCTCCGAGCGTAGGTCTGGGCCAGTTGAAGGCGTTGCCGCTGGCCGCCTGACAGACGGACCCCCCGCTCGCCAACGATGGTGTCATAGCCCTTCCTGAACCCACGGATGAAGGCTTCCGCTTCGGCGTCCCGGGCGGCTCGCTCGATCTCGTCCACGCCGATGCGCGGGTCGCATCCCCGAATCACCTCGCGGATCGAGGTGTTGAAGAGGTGAACGTCTTGGGTCATCAGTGCGACGGTGCTCCGGAGCGCGGTCAGGTTGATCTCCTGGAGGCCCCGGCCGTCCAGGCGGATGCTGCCGGTGGCGGGGTGATACATGCCGAGCAGCAGGTGCGAGATGGTGGTCTTGCCCGATCCCGACTCGCCGACGATCGCCACCAGCTCGCCGGCCCGCGCCTCCAGCGAGACGTGCGAGAGCACCTCGCCGTCCGGGCCGTAGCTGAAGCAGACGTCGTCCAGCTCCAGCCGATCGACGTGCTCGGCCGGCGCGCCCTGGGGCCCCGGCTCTTCGAGGGCCCCCGGGGGGAGCGGGAAGAAGCGGGCCACCTGGACCAGAGAGGGGCGAAGGGTGAGCAGCAGGTTGAAGGAAGTGTTGGCGCTGTCGACGATCGGCAGCAGCCGATAGAGCAGGATGAAATACGCGATCAGCAGGCTGATCGGGGCGATCGACACCACCTGGTTGAACAGCAGCGTCAGCAGCACCGTGAGAAGCGTCGCGACCTGTACCAGCACCGGGTCCCAGGCTTGGAGGATGTTGGCGCGGCGGAACAGGCGCTCGGTCTCGACGGAGCTTTCCTCGAGATCCCGGCGGAAGAAGCGCTGAGCGTTGAGCAGCTTGATCTGCCGGATCCCGAGCAGGGTCTCGTTCAGCTTGTCCATCAGACGCAGCTTGGCGTCCATGTGGGCGTTCGCGGTGCGGTGGACCTGCAGCGAGTAGAGCAGCTTGAGGGGCGCGGCCAGGACCAGCAGCAGGAGCAGCAGCCCGGTCAGGAGCGGGGAGAGGGTCACCAGGAGCACCACCATCAGCACGCCGGCGACCACGTTGCCCGCCAGGCTGACCAGGGTGCGCGAGGCCTTGTTGACGGCCCCCGCCTCCTGGACCACGATCTGGCGCGGGGTCCCGGTCTTGAGGCGGTCCAGGAAGGAGAAGCGGGCCTCCAGCAGGTTGCTGGTCAGCTCGGAGCGGATGTAGGTGACGATCCGGGCCGCAGCCAGGAAGGCCATCGTCTGGGTGCCGGCGGCAAAGAGCTGCCGGAGAAGGAAGCTCAGGGCGACCCAGAAGATCCCCGTCACCACGGTCTGCTGGGAGGAGGCCGACGCGAAGAGCTGGCGCGCCTGTTCGAAGAGCGGGGGCAGGGAGCCCCCTCCCCCCACCAGGTGGGAGAGCAGCGGGACCACCAGCACGCCGATGGCCGCCTCCATGACGGCGACGACCAGCGAGAGGGCGGAGGCCCAATAGAGGATCGCCCGGTGAGGGCCGGCCAGCCGGCGCAGCAGGGTGGCCACGCCGAGCAGCGCGGCCGTCTTCGAGCGGATCCCCGAGATTCCCAAGGCCATAGTGAGAGGTGTGCGCTCCTCGAGCAGAGCCGCAGGTACCGCTTCGGCTCGTCGCTAGGATACCCTAGCCGGCGGCCTCGACCCGATCCGGCGAGGGCCCGATCCGGAGGCGCCGCGCGATGCGGCCCTTTTCCTGAGGAGCCGTGAAGATCGCCTACATCTCCCGCGCCTTCATCCCGTCACGAACCGCCAACAGCGTCCACGTGATGAAGATGTGCGGCGCCCTGGCCCGGTCCGGCCACCAGGTGGTGCTCTTCGCTCCCCGCGCGCCCGGCGCGGCCGGATCGGCCGACGAGTGGTTCAGATACTACGGTGTCGCCGGTAGGTTCGAGATCCGCAAGCTCCTGTGGTTGCCGTTCCCCGGTCGCGGGCTCCTCTACAACCTCCTGGCGGCGCTCTCGGCGCAGGGGGCTCGCGTCGACCTGGTCTATAGCCGCCTGCTCTCCGGCGGGTGGTTCGCCGGTCTGCTCGGCCTCCCCGTCGTCTACGAGGCCCACGAGCCGCCCCCGAGCCGGATGGCCCGAGGCATGCTGTCCCGCCTGGCCGGAGGGGCCGCCCTGAGGCGGGTGGTGGTGATCTCGTCGGCCCTGAGCGAGCGGTTCCTCGAGGTGCCGAGGCTGCGGCCCGAGCTCCTGATGGTGGCCCACGACGCCGCCGATCCGGCCGTCTCCGCGCCGCTCCCGGAGCTGGCGGGCGCCGGGCAGCTCAAGGTCGGCTACGTGGGCCAGCTCTACCCGGGTCGCGGGATCGGTCTGATCCTGGCCCTGGCCGAGCGTTGTCGCTTCGCCGAGTTCCACCTGGTCGGGGGGCTGGAAGCCGATCTCGAACTCTGGCGGTCGCGGGCCGCCGGGCTCCCGAACGTCCACTTCCACGGCCACCAGCCGCCCGCCAGGCTCGATGGCTATCGTGCCGCCGTCGACGTGCTGATCGCGCCCTACGAGCGCTCTGTTTCGGTGCACGGAGGGGAGTCCGACACCAGCCGGTGGATGTCCCCGCTGAAGCTGTTCGAGTACATGGCGGCGGGCAAGCCGATCGTGGCCTCGAACCACCCGGTCCTTCGTGAGGTCCTCTCGGAGGAGCAGACCGCCCTCCTGTGCGACCCGGACGACCTCGAGGCGTGGGGGCTCGCCCTCGAGCGCCTGCGTGACGACGGCGACCTGCGCAGCCGGCTCGGGCGCGCCGCCCTCCAACGGTTCGAGGCGGGGCACACGTGGTCGGCGCGAGCCCGGCAGGTCCTCTCGGGCTTCTCTCCCTCGCGCCCCCAGCCGGGTAGCTAGCCGGGAGCCTGCGGCTCACTGGCCGGCGCCCTCGACGAGGGCCAGGATCCGGGCCCCGTGCTTTCGGACCAGGGTGGGCCCCATTCCCGAGACGGCCAGCAGCGCCTCCTCGGTCCGCGGAGCGGCGGCGGCGATGCCCAGCAGCGTGCGGTCGGTCAGGATACGAAACGCCGGCACCCGGCGGCGCCGCGCCTCGGCCAGTCGCCACGCCTTGAGCGCCGCCACCAGGCCGGGCGGCGCCGGAGGCGCGGGGACCTCGGCCTTCTTGCCGTCGGCTCGCCGAGACGACCGGCCGGGCCGGGCCTTCCGGCCGGTGCCTGCCGAGCGCTGCCGGCCGAGCAGCGGGACCTCCAGGTCGGCGTCGGCCCTGGCCCCGGCGCGGGTCAGCGTGACACGCGAGAAGCGGATGGTCCGGCCGTCCTTCTCGAAGGAGTCCTCGGCCACCTCGACCTGACCCGCTCGCGCCAGGCCGCCCACCAGCTCCTCGAGCTCGCCTCGTGAGAGCCGGGCCTCCCCCCCCGCCTCCAGGTGGAGCTGGCCAGTGGTGAGCCGGGGGCGCCGGCGGAGCGCCTCGACCATCCGCTGGATCACCTGCGACTCCTCGGGCGTCGGCAGCCGGTACTGGTGCACCAGGCTCGAGCCGGGGGCGCAGACATCGCACTGGCCGCAGCTCTGGCCCGAGTCCTCCTGGTCGCCGAAGTGGCGCACCAGGGTCAGCATGCGGCAGCCATGGGACTGGGCACAGCGGGCCATCTCCTCGAGCTGGGCCAGCTTGTGGTCCCGCCTCTGCGGATAGGTCACCCGCCAGGCCTCGCCGGCCCGCCGGAGCGTCTCGTCGGGCGCCACGTGAACGCCGCCGTGGACCCAGAGCTTGTCGAGGGCGGCGGCGAAGGTGTCCGCGGCCAGGCCGAGCTTGCGCTCCAGCGCGGGAGGTGCCTGAGGGGCGTCGGTGAGGGCCGAGAAGATCCGCTCCAGGATCGCGGGCTCCGGGTAGTCTCGGCCGTGGAAGTACTCGTGGGTCCGGCGGTCAGCGTAGGAGTGGAGCAGGACGGCCCGGGCCGGCTGTCCGTCGCGCCCGGCCCGCCCGATCTCCTGGTAGTAGGCCTCGATGCTGCCCGGCAGCGCCGTGTGGAAAACCGTCCGGACATCGGCCTTGTCGACGCCCATCCCGAAGGCGATGGTGGCCACCACCACCTCGCTCTTCCCCCCGAGGAAGGCGGCCTGGGCGCGATCGCGGGCGGCCGCCGACAGGCCGGCGTGGTAGCTGACGGTGGGGAAGCCCTGGTTCAGCTCGGCGCCCAGGAGGTCGGCCTCCTTGCGGCTGGGCGTGTACACGATGGCCGGCCGGCGGCCCGGGTCCGACAGGACCTCCCGCACCACGTCGTGGCGCTCGTTCACCTTCACCTCGGCCATCTCGATCGCGAGGTTGGTGCGACGGAAGCCGTGGATGAAACGACACGCCTTCTCCACCCCGAGCAGCCGAGTGATGTCGTCCTGGACCCGCGGCGTGGCGGTGGCGGTGAGGGCGATGATGGGGGCCGGCTGGAGCAGCGGCAGGCGCTCGCCCAGCAGCCGGTAGTCGGGGCGGAAGTCGTGGCCCCAATGGGAGATGCAGTGGGCCTCGTCGACGGCCACCAGCACCGGCTTGCGCTTCGTGAGCTGCTCCACGAAGCCCCGAACGCCGAGCCGCTCGGGGGCCACGAACAGGTAGTCGAGAGACCCGGCCAGGTGCTCTTCCAGCACCCGGCGCGAGGCCTCGCGCTCCCGTCCCGAGTGGATGCGCTCGGCCCGCAGGCCGAGGGCGCGGAGCTTCTCCACCTGGTCTTCCATCAGCGCGATCAGCGGGGAGATGACCAGCGTGGTGCCGCCGCGGAAGAGGCCGGGGAGCTGATAGCAGAGCGACTTGCCGGCGCCGGTGGGCATGACCAGCAGCACGTCGCTGCCGGCGGCGACGGCCCGACAGACGTCCTCCTGGTAGGGGCGGAAGGAGGGGTGGCGGAACCGGGAGAGGAGCAGGTCGCCGAGGTCGGCCGGAGACACCTCACGAGACGCGGGCGGCTCGATCGGGGCTGCCGGAGCCGGGTCGGCGCGCGGGACGCCGGCGGTGCCGGCCTCGGACCTCGGCGGCGTGGCCTCTCCCTTCCGAGGGGTCTTGGCCGAGGCCGGCTCGGAGAGGACCCCGGCCACCACCTCGGCCACGAAGGCCTCGATCTCCTTCAGGAAGGGGAGGAGGGCTGCCTGGCCCCGCTGGATCCGGTCGAGCCGCGCCTCCCACTGACCGGTCATGGCCGGGCTCTTGACGTGGGGGTGCACCACCTCGATCAGCCGGATCCCCTTGTCGGTGGCCTGGAGGGCCTTGCCGGATCGCTCGACGTACTCGCGCCGCAGCAGCGTCTCGATGATCTCGGCCCGGGTGGCCGGCGTCCCCAGACCGCACTCGCGCATGGCTTCGGACAGCTCCTTGTCGTCCAGCAGCCTTCCGGCTGTCTCCATGGCGGTGAGCAGGGTGGCGTCGGTGAGCCGCTTGGGCGGGCGCGTCTTCTTGGGGATCGCCTTCGCACCCGTCACCTGGGGGATCTGGCCCCGGGCCAGGCCCGGCGGGAGCGGCGGCGTCTCCTCCTCCGCCGGGCCATCCGTCGACCTCCTCGTCTGGCGCCGTGGCAACGGCACGTCCAGCACCTTCCACCCCACCTGCTCGACCGTGCTGCCCGAGGAGTGGAATCGATCGGCGCTCGCGCCCGAGCCCACCCGGGTGATCACCGAGGTGGAGGCAGAGACGTGGTCGTCGTGCCAGGCGGCGAGCAGGCGGCGGCAGACGAGGTCGTAGATCCGGCCCTCGTCGGCGCGGAGCGACACCCCGTCGGCCGGGGTGGTGGTGGGGAGGATGGCGTGGTGATCGCTGACCCGGGCATCGTCCACGAAGCGACGGCCGAGCGGCCGCTGGCCGGTCCCCGGCGCGAGCAGCTCCCGATACGGCGCCTCGATGGCGCGGACCACGTCGGCGAGGGTGGCGGCCACGTCGGCGGAGAGGTGCCGGCTGTCGGTCCGGGGGTAGCTGATCAGCTTGTGCTGCTCGTAGAGGGACTGGGCCAGCGACAGCGTCTTCTGCGCGGAGAAGCCGTAGAGGCGGTTGGCGTGCCGCTGCAGCTCGGTGAGGTCGTAGAGGAGGGGGGGTGGCAGCCGCCGCGACTCGGCCCGGACCTGGTCGATCTCGGCCGACCCGTTCTGGACCCGCTCGATGATCCGCCCGGCCTCCTGGCCGTCCTTGGGGAGCCGCTTGGCCTCCGGCGTCGGGGACGCCCCGCGGAACCAGGTCCCCGTGTAGGTGCCGCCTTCGGCGCCGGCTACCCGGAACGTCGCTTGGACCTCCAGGTAGTCCTCGGGGACGAAGGCCCGGATCTGGAGCTCCCGCTCCACCAGCATCGCCAGCGTGGGCGTCTGGACGCGGCCCACCGAGAGCATCTCGCCGTGGGCCAGAGTGCAGGCGCGCGACAGGTTCATTCCCACCAGCCAGTCGGCCCGGCTCCGCCCTCGGGCGGCATCGGCCAGGGGGTCCAGCTCGGTCCCGTCGCGCAGCCGCTCGAAGCCGTCCCGGATCGCCTCGGGTGTCAGCGAGGAGATCCACAGCCGCTGCACCGGCTTGTCGCATCCCGCCGCCTCGTAGATGTAGCGGAAGATCAGCTCGCCTTCGCGACCGGCGTCGGTGGCGCAGATCACGCGGGTGACCCGGCTCGAGCAGAGGATCCGGCGGACCACCTCGAACTGCTCGCCCCGGTCCTTCTGGACCACCAGCGGCCACTCCGACGGGAGCATCGGCAGCCCCTCGCGGCTCCAGCGGCGCCACTCGGGGCGCATCTCGTGGGGCTCGGCCAGAGCCACCAGGTGGCCGATTGCCCAGGTGACCACGTAGCCGTTGCCGTGGAGATAACCCTCCCCACGCTTGGAGGCCCGCAGCACCTTGGCGATGTCGCGGGCCACGGCAGGCTTCTCGGCCACCACGGCAACCGTCACCGTCACCTCCCGGGAGGGCGCTCCGGCCGACCCGGAGGCAAGCCTAGCTCAGCCGGGGTCCAGCCTGGGTCCGGGGGGGGCGGGGAACCTGGAGGGGGCGTATACCGTAGTGTAGCTGTGACTGCAGGAGGCTCCGATGGCCGGCTCAGAGCGATCCTCCGTGCTGACGGTGCGATTACCGTGGATACTCGAGCGACGCATCGCGCGTGCGGCGCGCCGGAGGCGCAAGTCCAAGAGCGCCGTCCTGCGCGAGGCGCTGCAGAGCGCCTTCGGCGAGGGGCCCGCACCGGATGACCCGGCACGGGAGGCCCGTCGTCAGTCCCTGCTGGTCAGCGGACGGGCATCCGAGGCGGAAACGCTCGAGCTCATCGAACGGTCCGCCGACGACCGGGGCTGGCGGTGAAACGAGGCGCGATCGTCGTCGTGGCGGCGCGTGGAGCGTACCCGGGCAAGCCACGTCCAGCGGTGGTCGTCCAGTCGGACCTGTTCAACCAGACGCATGCCAGCATCACGATCTGCCCGATCACGTCCGACTGCGTCGATGCCCCCCTGTTCCGGCTGAACCTGCCGCCAGGGTCGCGGACCGGCCTCAAGCGCGTCTCCCAGATCATGGTCGACAAGGTCGTCAGCGTGCCCAGGCCGTCGATCACCGAGGAGATCGGCGAGTGCAACGCCGGAGAGCTGGACAGCCTCGACGACGGCCTGCGCCGGTGGCTCCAGCTCGATTGACCCCCGCTGCCTACTTCCGCTCGGGGCCGAGCTTGCGGCCCAGGGCTTGGGCAGAAGGCGAGTGCGGATAGGAGCCTTGGAGCTGCTTGAGCGCTTGTCTCGCCAGCTCGTTGTCGCCGGCAGCCTGCGCACTCAGGACCAGGAACGTCAGACGTTCCTCTTCGTACACGCCCCACGAACCCTGCTGGAGCTCTGCGCTGAGCTGCCGACACTCGCGTCTTGTCTCCTCGAAGCTCCTTGCGGGGAGCTGCCGCCCACTAGAGGCATCCTGGCCGCTCTGGAGCTGCCGCAGTTCGCGCTCGGCACGCGAGACTCGAGCAGGCAATAGGTAGCGGCTCTTCGGGTGTCTCGCCAGCAAGGCTTCGGCAGACGGTCCTCCATGCTTCAGCGCAAACAGGTCCTTGCTGAGTGTCTCCAAGACGGCCTCGTCGTCCCCCGCCGGAGCAGTGACGGCGACCGACACCCAGTTGGAAGAGGCAGGACCATAGCGGACCTGCACTCTCCACTTGCCTGGCTCTGCGAACGCCAGCTGTGGTTCAGCCGACGGATTGAACGGCGCATAGTAACCGTGATGCAGGAGCAGGCTCCAATGGACGTCCGCACCGGCCGGCACGGACGTCGCGGATGTCATCTCCTCCGCAATCGCCAGGAAAGCCTCCCGAAACTCCCGTGCCTTGCCGTCATGCTTGATGACGATCGTGATCCCCGAGTAGCTGCTGTACCAGTATGGCGTCGGGGGGAGGATCTGACGGCTGAGCGTATGCCAGCGGAGGTCCAGCCTCAGCGGCTCACCTACCAGGATCCTGTCGTTGATGGCTCCCAAGTGCAGCGTCACCCCCGCTCCAGGCCCGGCGGCACTCAGAAGGATCAGCGACGTCAGGTGAACGAGCATCTTCTAGCCTCCTGGGGAGGATAGCAGTCGGGCGGAGCCGACCCGGGGTGCCGCCTACATCGACGCATCGCTGGTGATGGTCCAGGTGTCCGATGACCGTTTCAGGACCAGCAGCGTCGAGCCCTCGGCCGTCGAGCCGTCGGCCTTCTCGAGGGTCCAGCGTGCGGTGACGGTCATGGCGTGCACGGCCCCGGGGAGCGCGTCGCCCAGCAGGCTGACCTCGGGCCCCCACAGGGTGCGGATCTCCAGCCGGTCGAGCCGCAGCCGGCCCATGGCGCCCTGGTCGGGATAGCGGGCCTGATAGCGCTCCTGGATCGCCTGGCGTCCGCGGGTGACCCCGCCGGG
>CAZNNH010000069.1:0-27861 GCA_964574335.1 uncultured Acidobacteriota bacterium
CGGCCTTGGTAGAGATGTAGTAGGCCAGGGTGTCGGTGCGCAGGTAGCGGCTGCCCTCTACCTCCACCCGCTCGACCAGCGTCTCCGGCTCCTGGGGAGCCGCCACCCCTGGCCCGAGGCCGAACGTCACCACGAGCGCCCACGCGACCGCACGCCGTCCTCCGATCATGCCGACAGCTCCCCTCCCCTCTCGTCCTGCCAATACCAGAGCGCGCCTCGGTGGACGCCGATCTCGATCGGGGTGTGGGTCAGGATCTGCCCCCGGATGAAGGCCTCGGACAGCGCATCCTCGATGTGCCTCTGGATGGCCCGCCGCAGCGGCCGGGCTCCGTAGGAGCGGTCCTTGAGGGTTCGCTCCAGGATCCAGCCGATGCCGTCGTCGCGGATCCCGACCACGATCCCCTTCTCCTTGAGGTTGGCGTTGAGCCGCTCCACCAGCAGTCGGGTGATCGCGAACAGGTCGGCGTCGGTCAGGGCGTCGAAGATGATGATCTCGTCGATGCGGTTCAGGAACTCGGGGTTGAAGAGGCGCTTGACCTCCCCCATCACCATCTCGTTTGTCGCCTCGGTGGTCTCATCGGCCCGGCCCGAGGCGAATCCAACCCGACCCCGCTTCTCGATGAAGCGGGCCCCGATGTTCGAGGTCATGATCAAGATACAGTTCTTGAAGTCCACGGTGTTGCCGAGGCCGTCGCTGAGCTGACCGTCCTCGAACACCTGGAGCAGAATGTTGAAGACGTCGGGGTGCGCCTTCTCGATCTCGTCGAGCAGGACCACCGAGTAGGGGCTGCGCTTGACCCGCTCGGTGAGCTGCCCGCCCTCGTCGTGGCCGACGTAGCCCGGCGGCGAGCCGATCAGCTTCGAGACCGAGTGCTTCTCCATGAACTCGGACATGTCGAAGCGGACCAACGAGCGCTCGCTTCCGAAGAGGAAGTCGGCCAGCCCCCGAGCCACCTCGGTCTTGCCCACCCCGGTCGGACCGAGGAAGAGGAAGGAGCCGACCGGTCGCTGGGGGCTCTTGAGACCGGCCCGGGTGCGCCGGATGGCCCGCGCCAGCGCGCTGATCGCGCTGTCCTGGGAGACGATCCGAACGTGCAGCTCCTGCTCCATGCGCAGCAGCTTGGCTGACTCCTCCTCCACGACCTCCGAGATCGGGATCCCCGTCCAGCGGGAGACCACCTCGTCGATGTCGGGCTTGCCCACCGGGAGGGGGTCCTTTCCGCCGATCTCGAATCTGCCCCTCAGGACGTGAGCCCCCACCGGGACGCCGGCCTCCTCCTCTGGGAAGTGGCGGCCGGGCTCGGTCCGACCCACCATCACCCGGACCCTCTGGGTCAGCTCCGGCAGAAGCCGCGGCGCCGCCGCCTCGCGGAGCTTGACACAGCTACCCGCCTCGTCGAGCAGATCGATGGCCTTGTCCGGAAGGAAACGGTCCGAGATGTAGCGGCTCGACTGGAAGACCGCGGCTCGGAGCGCCTCCTCGCCGTAGCTGACGCGGTGGAACCTCTCGTAACGCTCCTTGACGCCGCGCAGGATCTCGATCGTCTCGTCCTCGCTCGGCGAGCAGACCTTCACCGCCTGGAAGCGCCGCTCCAGGGAGCGGTCCCGCTCGATGTGCTTCCGATACTCGGCGGGAGTGGTGGCCCCGATACACTGGATCTCCCCGCGCGAGAGCGCCGGCTTCAGGATGTTGGCGGCGTCCAGGCTGCCTTCCGCCGACCCCGCCCCCACCAGGGTGTGGAGCTCGTCGATGAAGATGATGACGCTGTGGCTGTCGGCCAGCTCGCGCATGATCGTCTTCAGGCGCTCCTCGAACTGGCCCCGGTACTTCGTCCCCGCCACCACCAGCGAGATGTCGAGGGCCAGCACCCGCTTGTCGGCCAGGAACGGCGGGACGTCGCCGTCGACGATGCGGCTGGCCAGCCCCTCCACCAGCGCGGTCTTGCCGACCCCCGGCTCTCCGATCAATACCGGGTTGTTGCGAGTCCGGCGACAGAGCACCTGGATGATGCGCTGCAGCTCCGGCTCGCGCCCCACCAGCGGATCCAGTGCGCCGCGGCCGGCGGCCTCGGTCAGGTCACGCGAGAACTCGGCCAGCAGCGGCGTCTCCTTGGCCCGGCCCACGCTGGCCTTCTCGTTGAGCAGCTCCAGCACGTCCTCCCGGACCGCCGGCAGGCGCATTCCCTTCTCGGACAGGATGCCGGCGGCCAGGCAGCCCTCAGCCCGGAGCAGACCGAGCAGGATGTGCTCGGTGCCGATGTGGTTGTGGAGCATCCGTTCGGCCTCCTCGGAGGCGTATCCGAGCGCCCTCCGAGACTCCCCCGAGAGGGGGATGTCGATCGAGGTGGAGACCCGGTCCCGATACACGGACCGTCCCTCGATCTCCTTGCGGATCAGGTCCATCGACACCCCTGCCTTGCTGAAGATCCGTGAGGTCAAGCCCTTGCCCTCCCGGATCAGGCCCAGCAACAGATGCTCGGTCTCGATCGAGCTGCTCCCGAGCTGGCTGGCCTCGTAGCGCGCGAAGAAGATGACGCGCCGAGCGCGCTCTGTGTATCGTTCGAACATCTCTCCCCTGACTCCGCACGACGGGAGCCTCGAGTCGATTCTAGCAAAGGCCGGGGCCGGCTCCGCAAACCCAGGCCGCTCAGCGGCTTTCGAGGCCGCCGCCGTCTCACCCGCCCCAGGGACCCAGCCGTCCCCCTTCGAGCCGCAGGGTGAGGTCGCAGGTCCGGGCCAGCTCCTCGTTGTGGGTGACCACCACGATCGTCGTTCCACGTTGGTGGTTGAGACGCCGGAGCAGCTCATGCAGCCGTCCCCCGGTTTCGCGATCCAGGTTCCCGGAAGGCTCGTCGGCCAGCAGCAGCGGCGGCGAGCCCGCCAGCGCCCGGGCCACCGCCACCCTTTGTTGCTCCCCACCCGAGAGCGCGCCGGGCCGGTGGTGGACACGCTCGGCCAGCCCCAGCTCCTCCAGCAGGCCCAGCGCGCCGGCGCGGGCCCGGCGCGCCTCGACCCGGGCGATCAGCAGCGGAAACATCACATTCTCGAGGGCCGAGAACTCCGGAAGCAGGTGGTGGGCCTGGAACACGAACCCGAGGTTCCGGTTTCGGAACCCGGGAAGCCGGCTCCGCGGCATCGCCAGGAGATCGGCACCCGCGACCTGGAGCCCGCCCGACTCGGGCCGATCCAGGGCGCCGAGCACGTGGAGCAGGGTGGACTTGCCCACCCCCGACGCCCCCACCACCGCCAGCATCGCCCCCTCGGGTACCTCCAGGTCGACCCCGCGCAGCACCGGGACGTAGCCGGCGGCGGTCTCGTACCCCTTCACCACCTGGCGGGCGAGGATCAGCGGCTTCGTCATCTCGCCCTCACTCGTAGCGCAGCGCCTCCGCCGGGTCGAGGCGGGCGGCGCCCAGGGCCGGATACAGGGTGGCCAGGAAGCAGACCAGGAGCGCCCCGGCGATCACCAGGGTGGCGTCGGAGGCGAGCAGGGTGAAGGGGACGTAGGAGATCTGGTACACGTCGGAAGGGACCCGGATCAGCTTGTACTGGTCGAGCAGCCGGCAAGCCAGAAACCCCAGCAGCGCCCCGATCGAGGTGCCCACCACACCGATCACCGAGCCCTGAAACATGAAGATGCGGGCGATCGCGCCCCGGCTGGCCCCCATCGACACCAGGACCGCGATGTCCTTGTGCTTCTCCATCACCATCAGGATCAGGGTGGCGATGATGTTGAGCGCGGCCACCATCACGATCAGGCCGATGGTGATACCGATCGCGGTCTTCTCCAGCCAGAGCGCCGAGAAGAGGCTCTGGTTCATCTCGATCCAGTCGGTGGTCAGGTACGAGTCGCCGATGGCCGAGACGATGTCGGTAGCGATCGCCCGCACCGCATACATGTCGTCGACCCGGACCTCGACCAGCGAGGCCTGGTCTCCGGTGTCGAACAGGCGCTGCGCCGCAGCCAGCGGCAGGTAGGCCCACTGCGAGTCGAACTCGTAGAGCCCGCTGCGGACCGTTCCCGCCACCCGTAGCTTGGCCACCCGTGGCAGCACCCCCATCGGCGAGAGCCGTCCGTTCGGCGAGGTGGCCGTGACCACGTCCCCGGCCCGGACCCCCAGCGAGATGGCCAGGTCGTGTCCCAGCAGGACCGGGGGCAGCCCGCCCGGGCCGGACGCCTCCGAGAGGACGTCCAGATCGCACCCCTCGACCTGCTCGGCCAGCTCGGTGACGGTGCGCTCCTGCGCCGGCACCACGCCCTTGAGGGTGGCCACCGCCGAGGCGACGCTGCTGGTGATCAGCCCCTTCGAGTAGAGGGCCGGTGCCGCGCCCAGCACCCGCGGGACCTTGCGCACCCGCTCGACCACCTCCCGGTACTCTGGGAAGGCGGTCTGCTGGCCGCGGAAGATGCTCAGGTGGGCGGTGGCGCCCAGGATCCGGGTGCGGATCTCTCCTTGCAGGCCGGTCATCAGCCCCAGAGCGATCAAGAGCGCCATCACCCCCACCCCGACTCCCAGCACGGA
The DNA here is from genome assembly GCA_964574335.1 of uncultured Acidobacteriota bacterium. Taxonomy (GTDB): domain Bacteria; phylum Acidobacteriota; class Vicinamibacteria; order Fen-336; family Fen-336; genus CAZNNH01. The sequence goes on from CAZNNH010000069.1 coordinate 4,524, forward strand.
GATGGCCGAGATCAGCGAGATGAAGGCCTGGCGCCGGCCGGCGGTGAGATAGCGAAACGCCACCCGAAGCTCGAACGGCACGCTAGCGCCCTCTCCCTTCGGCCACGTTTGCGCGCGCCCCGTCCTTCCGGCTTGGGGACATGACCCGAATCCTTCGGCAGCCCATGGATTCGGGATCGTGTCCCCCTGGCCGGATGACCCGAATCCTTCGGCAGCCCATGGATTCGGGATCGCGTCCCCCGATTGGAGAGACCACCTAGGCCTCCGCCCCGGCGCGGCCGGTCTCGGGACGCAGGTGCGGGAACAGGATCACGTCCCGGATCGAGGGAGAGTCGGTGAGCACCATGGCCAGCCGGTCGATCCCCACGCCGCAGCCGCCGGTGGGAGGCAGGCCGTACCCCAGGGCCCGGACGTAGTCGTCGTCCATCAGGTGGGCCTCGACGTCGCCGAGCGCGCGGGCCGCGATCTGCTCCTCGAATCGCCGCCGTTGCTCGAGAGGGTCGTTCAGCTCGGAGAAGCCGTTGGCCACCTCCATGCCGGCCAGGTACAGCTCGAACCGGTCGGCCACGTCGGGGGCGTCGGTGCGCGCCTTCGACAGCGGAGAGACCTCGAGCGGGTAGTCGATCACGAAGGTGGGCTCCCACAGCGTCCCCTCCACGAACTCCTCGAACAGGCGGGCCACCCGCTTTCCGTGCGAGCTGGGAGCCTCCCGACCCCAGTCGACGCCGCTTCTCCGGCACTCCTCGAGGAAGCGGGTCGAGGAGGTCAGGCTCGACAGCCGCTCCGGGTCGCCGAGCGCCTCGAGGTCGAGCCCCACCGAGGGGCGCTCGGCGAAGACCGCTGCCACCGCATCCACCATCCTCACCCGCCGGAACGGCACCCGGAGGCTCACGGCCCGACCTCGATACGTGATCTGGTCGCCGCCGACCCGGGTCGCCGCCTTCGCCACCAGCTCCTCGGTGATCGCCATCACGTCGCGACAGTCGAAGCAGGCGGTGTAGAACTCGAGCATGGTGAACTCCGGGTTGTGCATCGACGAGACCCCCTCGTTGCGGAAGTTCCGGTTGATCTCGTAGACCTTCTCGAGCCCCCCGACCACCAGCCGTTTGAGGTACAGCTCGGGCGCGATCCGCAGGTAGAGGTCGATCCCCAGGGCGTTGTGGTGGGTGGTGAACGGTCGCGCCAGCGCCCCTCCGGCGATCGGCTGCATCATCGGGGTCTCCACCTCGACGTAGCCGCGCTCATCCAGAAAGCGCCGGATCTCGGAGACCATGGCGCTGCGGGCCACGAAGGTCCGTCGCACCTCGGGGTTGACCATCAGGTCGACGTAGCGCCGCCTGTAACGCTGCTCGGTGTCGGACAGGCCGTGCCACTTCTCGGGCGGCGGCAAGAGGGCTTTGGAGAGGAAGAAGAGCCGGGTGGCCTGGACCGAGAGCTCCCCTTTGCGGGTGCGCATCACCTTCCCCGCCACCCCGAGGTAGTCCCCGCGGTCGACCAGCTCCAGCAGACGGTAGCCTTCGGCACCCACGTCGTTGACCCGCACGTAGAGCTGCAGCGTGGCGCTGCCGTCCGAGAGCGTCGCGAAGGAGGCCTTGCCCATGATCCGCAGCGTCATCACCCGCCCGGACACCCGGACCTCGGCCCCCAGCTCCTCGAGCTCCTGGAGGCTCCGCTGGCCGTGCTCGGCCCCCACCTCGGCCAGGCTGTGGGTGCGCTCGAACCGGCTCGGGTAGGGAGCGATCCCGGCCGCCTCGAGCTGCTTCGCCTTCGACAGCCGCTGTGCCGACTCGTCGGGCCAGCCCTCGATCGGCGCCCGTCGCTCCTCGCTCATCGTCTTCTACCCCCCCGTGCCTCGATCGGGGCCTCTCCCCGGACCCGCTTCCTGATCGCATCCAGGACCCCGTTGACGAAGCTCGGAGAACCGGCCTCACCGAAGCGTTTGGCCATTTCCACCGCCTCGTCGATCACCACGGAGGCCGGCGTCTCGGGCTCAGAGAGCAGCTCGTAGGTGGCCAGCCGGAGTATGTTCCGGTCCACGGTGGCGATGCGATCGAGCCGCCAGTGGGTGGCGGCCTCGGCGATCGCCCGGTCGATCGGTTCCAGCTCCCGTTGGGTCCCCTCGACCAGCTCGCGGACCCGGTCCATGGTCCGCTCGGCGGTGGAGCGCAGCCGCCAGAAGGCCTCGATCACCGCCGAGAGGGGATCCCGGGTGAGGTCCCACTGGTAGAGCATCTGAAAGGCGCACTCGCGCGCCTTGGTGCGCCGCCCCATCCGCTACTCGCCCGCCCCGGGGTTCACCGAACGCAGCCGGCGCAGCGCCTCGACCATGGCGACGGCGGCCAGCGCGGCCTCCCGCCCCTTGTTCCCGGGGCCGGGCGAAGAGCGGGCCAGGGCATGGGCCTCGTCGGTGACGGTCAGCACGCCGAACCCGACCGGCACCCCGGTCTCGCGCGCCACCGCGGCCAGACCGGAGGCGGCCTCGCGAGCGATGTGCTCGTAGTGGTCGGTCTCTCCCCGGATCACCGCGCCGAGGGCCACGATCGCATCGAACCGCCCCGAGAGGGCGGCGACCCGCGCCGCCAGCGGCAGCTCGAAGGCGCCGGGGACCTCCACCACCGTGATCCGGTCCGGCCCCAGCCCCATCTCCGTCAAGGCAAGCCGGGCGCCCTCCAGCAGGCCATCGACGACCCGCGAGTTGAAGCTCGACCGGAGCACCGCGGCGTGCAGGCCGCGGCCGTCCGGCAGGTGGTCGGGAGCCTGCTTCATCCGCTCACCGGCCCACGAACTCGGCTCGGCGCTTCTCGAGGAAGGCGCGGGTCCCCTCGCGCTTGTCCTCGGTCGAGCAGGTCAGGGCGAACAGCGCCGCCTCGAGCCGCTGCGCCGCATCGAGGGGCAGCTCCAGACCCGTGTTCACCGCCTCCAGCGTCAGGCGCAGGGAGATCGGGGCGTTCTCGACCATCTTGCGAAGCAGCGCCTCGGCCTCGTCCAGGAGCTTGGGCAGCGGCACCACCCGGTTGACCAGGCCCAGGCGGAGCGCCTCCTGGGCGTCGATCATCTCGCCGGTCAGCAGCAGCTCCAGGGCCCGCCCCTTGCCCAGAAGGCGCGGCAGCCGCTGCGTCCCCGCGTAGCCACACATGATCCCGAGCTTGACCTCGGGGGTTCCGAGCCGGGCGCTGTCGGCGGCCACCCGGACGTGGCAGGCCAAGGCCAACTCGCAGCCGCCCCCCAGCGCGAAGCCGTTGACGGCCGCCACCACCGGCTTGCCCAGCGACTCGATCGAGCCGAGCACCCGCTGGCCCCGGGCCGCGAAGGCCCGTGCCTCCACCGCGCTCAGCGAAGCCAGCTCACCGATGTCGGCGCCGGCCACGAAGGCCTTCTCGCCGGCCCCGGTCAGGATCACGCCCCGGATCCCGGCATCGCCCCCGATCTCCTGAAACGCCGCCTCCAGCTCGCCGATGGTACGAACGTCCAGGGCGTTCAGCTTGGCGGGGCGGTCAACGGTGACGATCGCGATCCCGTCTCGCGTGGACAGCCGCAGGTTGTCGTAGCTCATGCCGCCTCCTCTCCCCCACCGGCCCTTCGCCGCCGGGACCTCAGACGAGGCCCGCGACGGGCTGGGGGGGGTCGAGGGAGTAGTCGTAGAAGCCCTTGCCGGACTTGCGTCCGAGCAGCCCGGCCTGCACCATCCGCCGCAGCAGCGGCGGTGGAGCGAAGCGGCGCTCCCGGAACTCGTCGAACATGATGTTGCCGATCGCCAGCAGGGTGTCGAGACCGACGAAATCGGCCAGCGTCAGCGGCCCCATGGGGTGACCACAGCCGAGGCGCATCCCGTCGTCGATGTCGGCGACCGACGCCACCCCTTCCTCCAGGGCACGCACCGCGTCGAGCAGGAACGGGACCAGCAGGCGGTTCACGACGAAGCCGGTTCGGTCGGTGGTCTTGATCGCGGTCTTGCCCAGCGTCCCCACGAAGGTCACGGCCGCCTGGTAGACCTCGGGGGCGGTGAGCGGCGAGCGGACCACCTCGACCAGCTTCATCAGCGGCACCGGGTTGAAGAAGTGGAGGCCCACCACCCGGCCGGCACGCCGCGTGGCCGTGGCCAGCTCCGTGATCGAGAGCGAGGAGGTGTTGCTGGCGAACCAGACCGGGGCCGGGCAAGCGGCATCCAGCTCCCGGAGCAGCTCACGCTTCGCCTCGAGGCTTTCGACCACGGCCTCGATGACCAGGTCGCAGCCGGCGAGCCTGGAGAGGTCCGTGGTGCCTTCCAGCCGCTCCTGGACCTCGCGCTTTCGCTCCTCGGTCAGCTTTCCCTTCGCCACGCCGCGGGCCAGCGACGAGTCGATACGGCCAAGCCCCTTCTGGAGCAGCTCCTCCGTGACCTCGCGGACGGTCACCCGGTGCCCGGCCTCGGCACAGACCTGGGCGATCCCCGAGCCCATCTGGCCGCAACCCACGACGCCCACCCTCTCGATCGGCATGCCGTCTCGCTTTCGGTGTTCCGAGGACGCCCCCTCTCGGGTCCCGCCCGGGGCCGCCGACCAATCTTCGGCCGGCCAGCGGAGGCGGCAAAGTATAGCACGCTCTTGACTTTCAGCTCCGCGTGGGCATAGCCTTGCAGCTCACGTATGCGCTCCTTCGACCGGTGCCTGCTGCTGCTCGCGACCGTATCCTTGGCGGCCTGCAACAGCGAGTCCCCGAACCCGTTCACCGACCCCGGAAGGGCCTCGCCGCCGGCCGCGGGCGACCAGGTCGTCTTCACCTCCAACGGCTACGACCCGGCCCCGGGGCTGCCCCGCGACGCCTTCAGCGTCGACCCCGACAGCGCCACCACCACCCGACTCACCTACTGCAACCAGTCGGGCTCGGCGTGCGACACGGTCGAGGCGGTCCCCGCCCCCTCCGATCGCCAGCGGATGGCCTTCCGACGGATCTACCGGGACACCAACGGCGACGGGGTCCTCTCGACCGCCGACGCGGCGGAGCTGATCGTGGCCGACCTGACCCGTGGGGTCCAGGCGCCCGTGATCCGCGAGATGTGGGATGTCAACGGCGTGGGCTGGTTCGGCGACACCGAGATCGTCTTCTCCGCGACCGTCACCGGACAGCAGAGCGAAAACCTGTTCGTCATGAGCTTCGACGGCACCAACCGCACCGCCCTCACCGATGACGCCGCCTCGCCCACCCGGGAGCGGCGCCCGACCTTCGGCCACGCCGGGCAGGCCGTGGTCTACGAGCGGATCGAGTCGGACGGCAAAGGGACGCTCTGGGCCTTTCCGCAGGCGATCCAGGTCACCTTCGGTGGACCCGGCTCCGACCCGCTTCCGGGGACCCCCTACGTGGTGGGCTGCGACGCCGACCCGGTCTTCGCGCCCGACGACTCGGCCATCGCCTTCCGGCGGCTGAGCGCCGTGAGCGGCGACGGCCGGGGCCGCTGGGCCATCATGACGGTGCTCACCCTGCCCGACGACGATGGGACCTACGAGATCCGCGAGGTCCTGCCGGGTGACCGATACCGCGGCGCTCCCGACTGGGGATCGGGCGGGATCCTGTTCGAGGAGGGCGCTGCCGACGGCTCGACGGAGCTGGTCGTGGTCCAGGCCGACGGCTCTGGACGGCGGGTGGTGGGCCGGACCGACTCCTCCCACGCCGCCACCTACCCCCACTGGCTGGCCCAACCCTAGGCGGACGCGGCCCGCTCAGTTCGGGAACGGGTACATCAGCCAGCCGACCACCAGCGCGGACGCCACGAAGGCGCCGAAGACCTTCAAGGCGAAGCGGGCCCGGCCCGGCCACTCGTCGCGCAGCAGGGTGGCGAAGACCGTGGAGACCAGCAGCGAGAAGACCAGCAGGTTGACCAGATGGCTCTTCACGGCTTCCGTCCGAGGGCTGTGTCGTGGGCGTCGAGGATCACCAGCACGTTGAGCAGGCCCCCGACCTCGGTGAAGGTGTTCCCGTACTCGTGGGTGATCGCGGTCACGTCCTGGGACAGACCCGCGCCGAAGCCGAGGGTGCGCGCGGCCAGATACGGCAGCCCCAGCGCCATCTGGGCGAGGGAACGCAGCAGGGAGAGCGGGTCGTCGAACCCCAGGTACATCTTGAGGCGCGCCTTCATCGCCACGCCCAGCAGGAACAGCCCGCCGATGCAGACCAGGAAGATCAGCCCCTTGGAGCGCCGGCCCAGATAGAAATGGCCGGCCCCTGGTAGCAGCCAGGCGAACAGGCAGGCCGGCACGACCGCGGCACGTCTCGGCTCGGGCAACTCGCCTCCACCCCGCGGGGAGACTCGATCGAGGGCTCCCGTAGCGGGGAAACGAGCGATCTTAGCGATGCCGGGCGTGACCCGTCAAGCCAAGGGCTCCGTCGATTGACGGGTGATGGAGCTTGTTCCTATGATGGATCGATCGAGGAAGAGACCCCCAACCGATGCCATCCCCACTGCTCAGGTTCCTGCTGGTCGTGGCCAGCCTCGTTGTCGTCCCCTCGCTCTCGGCCACCGAGGTGCTTCCGCTGGATCAGGTCAAGCCGGGCATGTCGGGGATCGGCCGGACGGTCTTCGAGGGGACCCGCGTCGATGAGTTCCAGGTCCACATCCTGGGCGTGCTCCAGAACACGGGGCCCAAGCGGAGCATGATCCTGGCCCGCCTCGAGGGCGGACCGCTGGCCGAGACCGGCGTGATCGCGGGCATGAGCGGCAGCCCGGTGCTGATCGACGGCAAGCTGGTGGGCGCGGTGGCCTACGGCTTCGCCTTCTCCAAGGAGACGATTGCCGGGATCACGCCGATCGGTGAGATGCTCGAGGTCACCGAGACCGAAGCGCCGCGGGCCGCCTCGGCCCGTTTCCCGCTGCCGCTCCGAGAGCGCGGCCTCTCCTTGCCGCTGGATCGGGAGGCCTTCGTGGCCGCCGTGGCGCGTTCCCTGCCCAAGGTCACGCCGGCGCTCGGCGGCCTCCCCGACCGCCTGGGCGGGGCCTCCCTCCAGCCCCTGCCCTTGCCCCTCGTCTTCTCCGGCTTCGACCCCTCGGCCTTCGAGTGGGCGCGCGGGGTCTTTGCCCCTCTCGGCTTCGCTCCGATCCTGGGCGGCGCGCCGGCGGAGAGAGAGCCGGGCCCAACGGCGCCGCTCGAGCCGGGCGGCGCGCTGGGCGTCTCGCTGATCGAGGGCGACCTCGACGTCTCGGTCACCGGCACCATCACCTGCATCGACGGCGACCGGGTCTATGCCTTCGGCCACCCCTTCTACAACCTCGGGCCCACCCAGTTCCCGATGAAGACCGCCTATGTCTACTCGGTCTTCCCCAGCCTCTACCAGTCGTGGAAGATCGCGGCGTCGAGGGACGCGGTCGGCACCGTCGTGCAGGACCGCACCGCCGCCATCGCGGGACGGATCGGGCCGACGCCGAAGATGATCCCGGTGACCGCCAGGCTGACCACCAGCCGTGGTCAGGAGCTCACCCACTCGTTCCGCATCGTGGATGACGAGCTCTTCAGCCCGGTGCTCGCCTACATGGCCCTTCTCTCCGTGCTGCAGGCCAACGAGCGGGCCTACGGCACCTCCACGATGAGCATCGACGCCACCCTCACCTTGGAGGACGGCCGCACGGTGGAGGTCTCCGACCTGTTCACCAACAACCAGCCGGCGGTGCAGGCGGCGGCCCTGGTGGCGGCCCCGATGGCGTACCTGATGGCCAACGACCTGGCCCCGGTCCGCGTCGACTCGGTCGACGTCCAGATCGCGTCCCAGGAGACGGTGAAGAGCGCGGTCCTGGAGCGCGCCTGGGTGGAGAAGAGAGGGCCCACCGTGAGGCCCGGCTCCGACCTGCTGCTGCGCCTCCAGCTTCGCACCTACCGTGGGGAGACGCTCGACGAGAGCATCCAGGTCCAGGTCCCCGAGACCGCCGCCGGTCGGTACACGCTGCTGGTGGCCGACGGGGCCTCGATGACGGCCGTCGAGCAGCGCGAGATGAGGCAGCCCTTCGTCCCCCGCAACCTGGGCCAGTTGGTCCGCGCCATCAACAGCCTGCGGCGCAACAGCCACATCTACGCACGTCTCCTCAAGGCGGAGGACGGCGCCGTGGTGGGGGGTGAGTACATGCAGTCTCTGCCTCCCTCCGTCCTCTCCGTGCTGGGCGCAGCCGATCCGGGCGCCCCTGCCATTCGAGTCCGCACCAGCTCCGTCTGGGACCACGACCTCCCCCTGGACTACGTGGTCTCGGGAGCCTTCCGGTTGCCGATCCTGGTCGAGCGTTGACCGCGGGAGCTTCCATGTCCGAGCGAGCCTTGATCGTCGTGTCTCTACTCCTCGTCTTCGCCCCCGTCCCCTCGCCGGGAGCCGAGCCCCGCTTCTGGGAGCTCGACACCTCCCGCGACTTCCTGGAGGGCACGGTCGAGGGACTCTCGATCGAGTCCTCGGGGAAGCTGGCGCTCTCGCCGGGGGTCCGCCTTCTGGCCGACGTCGACCTGCCTCTGGTGTGGGCCCTGGCGCGGGGCCGCGATGGGGCGCTCTTCGCCGGCACCGGCAACGAAGGCAAGGTGCTGCGGCTCGAGGGTGGGGAGACGACCCCCTACTCGACCGGCGAGCTCGAGGTACACGCGCTCGCGGTGGGTCCTGACGGGCGGCTCTACGCCGGCAGCTCTCCCGACGGGGCGGTCTACGTGATCGCGGAGGACGGTGCCACCACCACCTTCTACGACCCGCCGGAGAAGTACATCTGGGGGCTGGCCTTCGACGGCGAAGGGAACCTCTTCCTGGCCACCGGCGTCGAGGGGCGCCTGTACCGCGTCGACCGGGACGGGAACGCGAAGCTGATGCTCGAGTCCGCCGAGACGCACCTGACCGCCCTGGTCGCCGACTCCCGCGGCAACGTCTACGCCGGCAGCTCTCCCGGCGGCATCGTCTACCGTGTCGATCGCGCCGGCCAGGTCTTCGTCCTCCTCGACTCGGACTATCGCGAGCTCAAGGCGCTCGCCCTGGGCCCCGACGGCAGCCTGTACGTCGCCGGCATCGATGGAGAGGGGCCGGCCGAGGCCGCCGCGTCGCCCGCGGTTCAGGCGGTGCCGGTGCTGGCGACCGAGACCACCGTCACCGTCACCGCCAGCGCCCCCGGGCCCGCCGCCGCCCCGTCCCCGGCCCCGGCCCCAACGCCGACTCCCGCCCCCTCGGGCGGCAGCAAGGGGGGGGTGATCCGCATCCATCCGGGCGGCGAGGTGGAGACGTTGTGGACGTCCCGGGAGGACATGCCGCAGTCGCTCGCCTGGACGCCACAGGGGTGCCTGGTCGGCACCGGGGACCAGGGGCGGGTGTTCCTGGTACGCGACGACCAGACCTGGTCGATGCTCCTCACCTACCCCGGTCAGCAGGTGACGTCGATGGTTCCGGGGGAAGACGGTGGCTTCATCGTAGCCGTCTCGAACCCAGGCAAGGTCTACCTCCAGCAGCGCCCTCCCGGATCCAGCGGAACCTTCACCTCGAAGGTCCAGGACACGGGGACGGTGTCGGCCTGGGGCCAGGTCCGCTGGAGGGTGTCGGTCCCCGCCGAGGGCCGGGTGGAGATCCAGACCCGCAGCGGCAACACCGGGGCGCCGGACGGCAACTGGTCGGCCTGGTCGCCGGTCTATGAACGCGGCTCCGGCAGCCCGGTGACCAGCCCGTCGGCCCGCTTCGCCCAGGTGCGGGCGGTGCTGGTCGGGAGCGGTGCCGGCTCGCCGACTCTCGACTCGGTCGCCCTCTCCTACCTTCAGCGGAACCTGCGCCCGTCGCTGACCAGCATCCTGGTGCATCCTCCGGGAGTGGTTTTCCAGCAGCCCCTCGGCGTCAACGCCCAGGAGCAGATCCTGGGGCTAGGACCCGGCCAGGAGCCGAAGCCCACCGAGATCGAGGCCGCCACCCGACAGCAGATGCCGCCCGCCATCACCTTCAGCCGCCGACTCTATCGAAGGGGGATGCAGACCTTCTCGTGGAACGCAGCCGATCCCAACGGCGACCAGCTCCGCTACGACGTGCAGTACCGCCCGGCAGGGGACGCTCGGTTCCGCCTGCTACGCGAGGGGCTCGACGACTCGGTGCTGGCCTGGGACACCTCCACGGTCCCGAACGGCCGCTACGTGATCCGGGTCACCGCCACGGACGAGCCGGACAACCCCCCCGCCCTGGCGCTTTCCGGAAGCCGCGAGAGCGAGGCGTTCGAGGTCGACAACACGCCGCCGGTGGTGGAGGCGCGCCGCTCGGGCGACCGGGTCGAGGTGCGCGTGCACGACGACACCAGCCTGATCCGCTATGCCGAGTACTCCGTGAACGGAAGCCCCTGGCGGGCGGTCCATCCCAAGGACGGCATCTGCGACTCTCTCGAGGAGGAGTTCGAGATCGCTCCCGAGAGACCGTCTGGGCCGGGGCCCCACCTCTTCGTGGTGCGGGCGAGCGACCGTCTGGGCAACCTGGCCACCGCGCAGGTCGAGCTTCCCTGAGCCGGGGTGACGACCGAGGCCGGGGCGCCGCGAACGCTGTTGGTGCGAGCCGGAGCCCTCGGAGACATCCTGCTCCTGCGTTGCGCCCTGGCCACCCTCAAGGGAGCCGGGTTCCTCGTCGACCTGTTCGCGCCCGAGGACGCCGGGGCGGCGCTGGTCGGTCCCGGCGAAGGCGAGGCCTCTCGGCTGCTGGCCTGGGACCGCCCCGAGGCCGCCCTGCTCTTTGCGGTGGCAGGCCAGCCCAGCGGTCCATGGCTCCCCGAGCTTCGCCGCTACCACGCCATCGTCGCGTACAGCCGCTCCGAGCCGATCCTGACCGGGCTGCGGGCCATCGGGCCGCGCGTCCTCGCCTGGCCGCCCCGGCCGCCGCAGGCAGGACCTCACGTGGCCGACTGGCTGGCCGAGGCCGTCCAGGAGCTGGCCCCCCGGCGTGTCGCGGCGCTCCCCCTCCTCCCCTCCGCCTCCGAGACAAACGCCGCCGAGTCCTGGTGGTCACGGCTGCCGGCCGGCTTCCTGGCGGTTCACCCCGGGAGCGGCTCGCGGCTCAAGAACTGGCCCGCAGAGCGCTTCGCAGCCATCGCCGGCGCCCTTCGCGACGGCCGGCAGTGGCTGCTGGTCGAGGGACCGGCTGACGCCGAGACTTGTGGAATCCTCCGCCGGACCCCCGGCGCGCTCACCATCCAGGGGCCGTCGCCTCGAGTGCTGGGAACGGTCCTTTCCCGGGCCGGTCTCTACGTGGGGAACGACTCCGGCGTCTCCCACCTCGCCGCCGCCTGGGACGCTCCCACCCTGGCCCTCTTCGGGCCCACCGATCCCGGACAGTGGGCGCCGATTGGCGCTCTCGTCAGGGCCCTGCGCTCCCAGGACCACACGATGGAGGGGCTGGCGGCGGCCCAGGTGTTGGGGGCGGCCCGGGCACTGCGCGCCGGCGCGCTCAGCCGGAGAGAACGTCCATCCGGCTGAAGAGGCGGTAGACGCTCACCGCCACCGGGCGGCCCCGGAAGCGACCGGGCTCGAAGCGCTCGTTTCGCAGGGCGTCGACGAGGGCACGGGCCTGGCTCGAGTCCCCATCCAGGAGCCTCACCCGCGACACGGTCCCGTCACGGGCCACCACCGTCTCGACGAAGAGCGCGTGGTCTCCGAGGCCGTCGAGCAGGTCGTCGCCCAACGACATGCGAAGCGTGACCTTGGGCGAGCTCACCTCGGCCGACGGGAACAGGGGGTTCGCCTCGGTGCCCGATGCCGGTCGCCAGACGTCCGGAGCGGCGGTGGGCACGCGATCCAGCGCGAGCGCCCCGCTCAGCACCACCAGAAGCACCAGGGTGGCCGGGATCAGGCTGGGGAGCATCAGCGGCCGCCGGACCCAATCCGACGCAAAGAGCAGAGACAGACCCGGCCCCCGGCTCTCGACCTCGAGCCGGTTCAGCACCCGCGCCGCGATGCTCTCGTCGCTGCGAAGGGCGGGAGCGCCGGAGAGCAGCAAGAGCGCCGAGCGCAGCGACTCCAGGTGCTCGGCACAGCGGCGGCAGCTCCCGAGGTGCTGCTCGACCTTGCGGCGCTCGGCCGGACCCAGGTCTTCGTCGACGAAAGCGGACAACCGGCGTGTGATCCCACGACAGCTCATGGCACGTCCCTTCCCTGACTGGTGGCGACCAGCCTCTGTCGGAGCGCCTCGCGCGCGCGCGCCAGGCGGCTCTTGACGGTGCCGATGGGCACCGATAGCGCCGTCGCGATCTCCTCGCAGGAGAGCCCTTCCAGCTCGCGCAGCAGCAGCACCACCCGGTGCTCGTAGGAGACGCCGAGCAGCGCCTTTCGAAGCCGATCCTCCTGCTCCCGCCGACGCACACGCTCGAACGGGTCCTCCTCGCTCTCGCTTCGCGACACCAGACGAAGCTGGTCGCGCGGGCTCAGGTCCTCGAGGGTGCACGAGCGGTCCATACGGCGACGGCGCCAGAACCGCTGGCGGTTCCGGCACTGGTTGACCACGATGCGGTAGATCCAGGTCTTGAGCGAGCTGCGTCCCTGGAACCGTGGGAGCTGCCGGTACACCTGGAGGAATACCTCCTGAGAGACGTCGCGGGCCTCCTCGCGGTTCCCCAGCAGGCGGGCGGCCAGGTTGAACACCATGCTCTCGTGCCGGGCCACCAGACCGGCAAAGGCCCCGGTATCACCGGCACAGCAGCGCGCCACCAGGCCGAGCTCGATGTCCTCGGCAGCCACCAGCTCGCTGCCCGCCCCGAAAGCCAGCTCCGCTGCACCCATCGTGGTCCTCACTCGGGTCCTCGCTGGCTTGGACACCGACTGACCCTCCGAGGTTCCGCGGCTCGGCGACGGAGCCGATTCGGGCCGCCCGTTGCCGGGATTATCCCACGCCGGGGGCGGCCGGCTCCTGCGGAGAAGCGATCCCCTTCCGTGCCACCAGGGCGGCGGCGGTGGCCATCGCCGTGAGCAGCGCCAGCAGGACGATCCCGACCACGCCGATCCAGTCGCCCACGCCGGCGGGCCGGAGCAGCGCCGCCGCCGCCTCGCCCAGCCGCATGACCCCGGCCTCCCGGTACCCCTTCACGGCCGACAGGCCGGCGGCCGCCAGCCATCCGCCGAGCAGCGCCGCCCCCCCGGCCAGCGCCGAGAAGCCCAGAAGCCCCGCCACCGTGACCGGGCGGCCCCGTCTGGGCTCAGCCACGTGGAAGACCGGCTCCCTTTCCGACCAGCCGACGAACCGCTGCAGCATGAGCAGACCCGGGATCCCCAGGAAGACGGTGAGGATGTAGAAGTCACGCCAGCCGAGAGCGTCCGCCAGCAGCCCCGCCGGCGGACCCGCCAGCACACGGGGCACCGAGAACAGGCTCGACAGCAGCGCGTACTGGGTGGCCGAGGAACGCTTCTCCGTCAGCCGGAGCAAGAGCACGCCGAAGGCCCCGGTCCCCACCCCGCTGGTGCCGAGCTCGAAGGCCTGGGCGGCGTACATGACGGGTCGGTTCACGCCGACCTCGGCCACCACCGCGTAGCCGAGGTTCGAGAAGATCTGCAGGAAGCCGGAGATCCACAGCGCCCGTCCCAGGCCCAGGCGCTGGGTCATGGCGCCCCCGATCAAGGCCCCGACCAGCATCGCCGCCATGCCGATGGTGGCCGTCGCCACGCCGACGTCGAAGGCGCCGAAGCCCACCTCCACCAGGAAGGGCCGGATCAGCGCCTGGGTCAGGTTGTCGCTGAGCTTGAACAGGACCACGAAGGCCAGGATCTCGAGGGCGCGGTGCTGGCCCAGGAAGCCCACGAACGGCTCCCACACCGCCTGGCGGAGGCTCTGCGGGGCGGGCTGCCGCTCCTCGGGCTCGGGCGCCAGCACGGTCACCAGCATCGCGGGGACGTAGAGCAGGGCCAGGATCACGTTCACGGCCCGCCATGAGGTCGCGGCGGCCTGGGTGATCGCCCACCCCCCGGCCACCAGCATCGCCGCCCGGTAGAAAGCCAGACGAGCGCCCACCGCCAGGCCGTGCTCCTCGGGCCGGAGCACCTCGACGGCGTAGCCGTCGTAGGCGATGTCCTGGGTGGCCGAGGCCAAGGCGGTGGCCAGGGCCACGGCCCCGATCACCCACACGGCGTCGGGGCGGTCGGACACCCCGGCCAGCCACAGCCCGAGCAGCAGCAGCGCCGCCTGGCTCAGCAGCATCCAGCCCCGCTTGCGCCCCAGGAACGGGAGGGCGTAGCGATCCACCAGCGGCGACCAGAGGAACTTGAAGCTCCAGGGGGCCTGGGCCAGCGTGAACAGGCCGACCACCCGGATGTCGACCCCCTCCTGCTTCATCCAGGTGGGTATGGCGATCCAGACCAGGCCGAGCGGCAGCCCGGAGGAGAACGAGAGCAGCGAGACGGAGGCCAGGCGCCAGCTCCCCGTCATGGCGCGCAGGCTTTTCCAGGTACTGACCCTCAGGCGTTCTTGGCCCACGCGCCCGAGGATAGCATCACGCCCCGACCCCCATCCGGCTGATCTTGGTGATCAGGGCCTGTCGGGTGATCCCGAGCGCCTCGGCGGTGCGGGTGCGGTTCCCGTTGCAGAAAGCCAGTACCCGCTGGATGTGCTCGCGCTCCTGCCGCCGGAGCACGTCCCGCAGGCACTGGTCCGCCCTTCCTCCGCCCCCGACCGGGATGGTCAGATCGGAGAGGCTCGGACGGTCACCCCGCGACAGCACCACCAGGCGATGCATCTCGTTCTCCAGCTCCCGGACGTTCCCGGGCCAGGGGTAGCGGCCCAGGGCATCGACCACCTCGGCCGGCAGGCGAGGGACCGGACGGCGCTCGACGCTAGCGCAGCGGGCCACGAAGTGGCGGGCCAGAAGGAGAAGGTCGGCCCCGCGCTCGCGCAGCGGCGGCAGATCGATCACGACTCCCGAGAGGCGGAAGCGCAGGTCGGCGCGGAAGGTCCCCGCCGCCACACACCGGTCGAGAGGCTGGTTGGAAGCGGTGACGAACCGGACGTCGGCCCTGCGCAGGGTCGGGTCGCCGAGCTTGCGGTACTCGCGGTCCTGCAGGAAGCGCAGCAGCTTGGCCTGGGCCCGTGGGCTCAGCTCGGTGACCTCGTCGATGAAGAGGGTGCCGCCCTCGGCCGACGCCGCCAGCCCCTCCCGCTCGGCCACCGCTCCGGTGAACGCGCCCTTCAGGTGACCGAACAGCTCCGCCTCGAACAGATCGTCCGCCAGCGCGGCGGCGTTGACGGGGACGAATCGCCCCTCCCGCCGCGACAGGGCATGCACCGCCAGCGCCACCCGCTCCTTGCCCGTCCCCGTCTCGCCCGCGATGTGGACGGAGAGCTTCGAGGGCGCCGCGGCACGGAGGCGCTCGAGGACCTTCTCCATGGCACGGCAGCGGCCGATCAGTCCCTCGACGCCTGCCGCAGCCAGCGACGCCGGCTGCGGGCAGCAGCCGTGGGCCTCCAGGAGCGCCGCCAGCCGGGCCACCAGCCCCAGCTCGTCTTCTCCGACCCGGGCTTCGGCTCCGAACTCGAGGTACAGCGTTTCGCCGGCTGCGATCGGGGCCAGCAGCGCCGCGGCGGCTCCGGCCGCGGGCCGGGCCGCTCCCTCCGGCGCGCGTATCAGGCGCAGGTCCACGAACGTGGGACAGCTCACGTCCGCCGAGAGCCAGCCGGCCGGGTCGTCGGTCGGCAGCGGCATCGGCTCGGCATCCGGCTCCGCGAGGCACCAGCCGGGGGCGTCGGCCGCCGAGACCGCACACCGCTGCCAGCAGAGCGAGGAGCGCACCGCCCTCATCGCCCCTGCGAAGCGCCGAGCCGGCGCCCCGGCGCCCGCCAGGCAGAGGGCGGCCTCGGCCACGTCCGAGGGCGTGCGGGTGAGCGCCACCGGGGCCGAGGACGCCGGCAGGGCGTCCGGCTTCAGCAAGCGCAGCGAGGCCAGGCAGTGGGCGAGCACCCTGCGATCACCGAAGCGCTCGATGTCCGCGAGATGGCGGCGCACGGCGTCGCCGTCGGCCCCGCCGGCGAGGGTGAGGCCCAGCCGGGCGGCGGCGGCCAGCCCCGGCCGGGCAACGGCCATCGCCGCGGCTCGCCGGAAGGCGTCGCTGGCATCGGCCGGCGACGCCGAGAGCAACGCCTGACCCAGCACCAGCTCGGAGAGGGAGCGAAGGTCCTGTCGGGTGGCGGGGGCCGCACGCAGCGCCAGGCGCGCCTCGTGAGCGCCCCGAGCCGGGTTGCCGGACCGGAGCGAGGCCAGCGCCACCCGGTTGCGCGCCCGTGACTCGCCGGCCCCGTCGCGCACCGCGCAGAAGGCCGCCACCGCCTCGAGGCCCACCCGCTCCGCTGATCGGGCCTCGCCGGCCGCCAGGTGCGAGTCGCTCTCGTGGAGCAGCAGCTCGGCCTGCTCCCGCGGCGCCTCGACCTGGTCGACCTTGTGCCGCGCCCGCGCCAGCGAAAGCCGAGCCGATCGGAACCGGCCCTCGGCCAGATCGAGCTGCGCCCGGCGTGTCTCCGCCAGCAGGAACTCGGCCGGATGCCCCAAGCTCCGGAAGAGCTCCAGGCTTCTCTCGAGCTGGTGGCGCGCCGACCGCCAGCTCCCGAGAAAGGTGAGCAGGTCTCCCTGCTCCACGACGTTCTCGGCCAGCTCACCCAGGCGCCGGCCGCTCGCCAGCAGTCGCGCGCCCCGCTCTAGGAGCCCGAACGCCTCCTGGAACCGAGCCGCTTCACGAAGGATCCCCGCCTCCATTGCCAGCACCCGGGCCAGCCCGCTGCGATAGCGAGCCGAGCCGTACGCGTGACGGACCCGAAGCAACCGCGCCCGCGCGCGCCCGGTGTCGCCGTCGCGCCACTCGACGTAGGCGAAGCACTCCTCGAGCCGCCCCCGGGTGATGGGTCGGAGCGACAGCGGCTCCAGCCGCCGCAGCTCTCGGCGGCTCCCCGCCACCTCCCCGAGCTGCCACAGCGCCTGGGCCCTGAGGATGCGCAGGCGGGTACCGAGGTCCGGGTGCCCCGGCGCCCGCCGCAGCGCCCGATTGGCCACTCGGACCACCTCCCGGTGACGACGCAGCCCGAAAAGCGCGGCGCTCTCGGCCAGGGCGAGCGCGCCGCCATCCGCCCGAACCCTCCGGATCCTGAGCACCCGATCGAGCGCCTCACCGTAGCGCCCCCGGGCCAGCCTCGCCACGGCCTCTCCCAGAGCCTGTCTCACCGAGCTTCTCGCCATCGCCCCCTCCTCAGTGTGTGGCGGAGGCTAACGGACCCCGGTGCGGCTCGAGACCCGGTGTGTGTCACTACCCCCACCGTCACAAGGCGAGCCACCTGTAGCCGACCCGGTCGCCTTGACAGCCGTGGCGACGGGCCCTAGTGTCGCTGTCTGTGCTTCGCTTCCTCACCGCCGGCGAGTCCCACGGTCCAGGCCTCACGGTCATCCTCGAGGGCCTCCCCGCTGGCGTGCCGATCTCGCGAGAGCGGATCGATGCCGACCTGAAGCGCCGCCAGGGCGGGTACGGACGCGGGGGACGGATGTTGATCGAAACCGATCGTGTCTCCGTCCTCTCCGGGGTGCGGCACGGCAGGAGCCTCGGCAGCCCGGTCACCCTCCACCTGACCAACCGTGACCACGAGAGCTGGCTCGACGTGATGTCACCCGACCCGCAGCCGGCCGAGGCCAAGCGGCGCCGGGCCCTCGAGAACCCGCGTCCCGGCCACGCCGACCTGGCCGGCGCCCTCAAGCACCTCACCCTCGACCTGCGCGACGTCCTCGAGCGCGCCAGCGCCCGGGAGACGGCTGCCCGGGTCGCCGCCGGCGCCCTGGCCTCCGCCCTGCTGCGCGCCTGCGGCATCGAGATCCGAAGCCACGTGCTGGCCATCGGCTCGGCGGGCGTCGCCAACCAGGGGCCGGTTCCATGGGAACGTCTCTCCGGCGTCGAGGAGAGTCCGGTGCGCTGTGCGGATGCCGCCGCCAGCCAGGCCATGGTGGCGGAGATCGACCGCGCCAAGAAGGCCGGCGACACCGTCGGCGGGACCTTCGAGGTGGTGGTGAGGGGGCTGCCGCCCGGCCTCGGCAGCTATGCGCACTGGGACCGCCGTCTCGACGGGCGGCTGGCCCAGGCGCTGATGTCGATCCCGGCGGTCAAGGCGGTCAGCATCGGCGCCGGGTTCGAGGCCGGCAGCACGGCCGGTAGCCGCTTCCACGACGAGATCCTCCATGACCCGGCTCGCGGGATCCACCGGGAGACCAACCGGGCGGGCGGGCTGGAGGGCGGCGTGACCAACGGCGAGGAGCTGCGTGCCCAGGCGGTAATCAAGCCGATCCCCACCCTGCTGATGCCGCTGCGATCGATCGACCTGGAGAGCAAGGAACCCCGCAAGGCCTCGGTGGAGCGCAGCGACACCTGCGTGGTTCCGGCCGCGGGGGTGGTGGGTGAGGCGATGGTGAGCCTGGTGGCGGCGGATGCCCTGCTCGAGAAGGTGGGTGGCGACTCGCTGCGCGAGGTGCTCGACCACCTGGACGCGACCCGCCGGGAGGTCGCCGAGATGTTGGCGTCCCCCCCGAAGGCGGGCCCCTAGGCGATCGATCGATCCGGCTGTCGGTCGTGTCGCCGCCTCCCGCCTCGCGAGAACGCGGCAAAGCAGTTATCCTTCCGGTCGAATCGGCCTCGAGCCGCCACGGAGGCGTCATGTCCATCCATCCCATCGTCAAATACGGACATCCCGTGCTGCACTCGAAGGCGGCCCCCGTCGAGCGCATCGACGACGAGGTGCTGCGCCTGCTCGACGACATGGTCGAGACGATGCTAGCCGCTCCCGGGATCGGTCTGGCCGCCCCCCAGATCGCCCAGCCGCACCGCGTCATCGTGATCGACCTGTCGGTCGGCGAGGACCCCTCGCAGCTCATCAAGCTGATCAACCCGGAGCTCGTGGAGCGCGAGGGTGAGCAGCGGGAGGAGGAGGGCTGCCTCTCGGTCCCGGGTTTCGGCGGCGTCCCGATCCGGCCTTCCCGGGTCACCGTCCAGGGCCTCGACGTCGAGGGCAACGAGCGCGTCTACTCCGGCACCGGCCTTCTGGCCCGCGCCTTCTCCCATGAGATCGACCACCTCGACGGGATGCTCTTCGTGGATCGCCTCTCGCCGCTCAAGCGCGACCTCATGAAGCGCCGGCTGCGCAAGAAGTCGCGCACCGACGACTGGGACGAGTGAGGCCTTCTCTCAAGTGCGCATCGCCTTCCTCGGAAGCGGCGCCTTCGCCATCCCCAGCTTCGAGGCCCTCCTCGGAGCCGGGCACGAGGTGGTCGCCCTCTTCACCCAGCCCGACCGACACAGCGGTCGGGGGCGCCGCCTCTTGCCCCCCCCGCTGAAGCCGGTCGCCCTGCGCCACCGGGTGCCGGTGCTGCAGCCCCCCAAGATCCGCGACCCCGAGGCGGTGGCCCTGCTGCAGGGGCTCTCCCCCGAGATCCTGGTGGTGGTGGCCTACGGACAGATCCTGCCGACGGCCGTGATCCAGGCGGCCCCCCGGGGCGCCGTCAACGTCCACGCCTCGCTGCTGCCCCGCTACCGCGGGGCGGCGCCCATCCAGTGGGCGATCGTCAATGGCGAGACCACGACCGGAGTCACCACGATGCTCATCGACCAGGGCCTGGACACGGGACCGCTGCTGCTGTCGCGGGCGGTGCCCATCTCCCCGGAGGAGACCGCCGCCGAGCTCGAGGCCCGCCTCGCCCCGCTGGGCGCCCAGGTGTTGCTCGAGACCCTGGACGGGCTCGGCTCAGGGGCGCTCGTGCCGGTAGCCCAGGAGCACGCGGCGGCGACCCTGGCCCCCCTGATCCGCAAGGCGGAGGGGCGTATCGACTGGAGACAGCCGGCCGAGGTCCTGGAGCGTCGGGTTCGAGGCTTCCAACCGTGGCCCGGGACGACCTGCCGCGTCTCTGGGCGGGACCTCAAGATCCTGCGCGCCCGCGTCTCGTCCCAGACCGGCCCGGCAGGGACGGTCGTGCAGGTGGACAAGGGCGGCCTCGTCGTGGGCTGCGGCGACGGCAGCCTGGTGTTGCTTCAGGTCCAGCCGGAAAGTGGTCGTCCGATGAGCGGCGCCGCCTTCGCCGCCGGCGCCCGAGTCGTCCCCGGTCGTCCTCTGGACGACGCCGCGCCTTGACGACCCCTTCCCGACGGCTCGCCTGGCGGATCCTGGTCGCGAGCGAGACGGGCCCGGTCCGGCTGGCGGAGCTGCTCGCCACCCCCGAGACCAATGCCCTGCCCGAACGGGAGCGGGCCCTCCTTCACGAGCTGGTGCTCGGGACCCTTCGGAACCAGGGCTTCATCGACCACGCGCTCGTCCCCCTTCTCCGCCGGCCGCTTCGCCGCCTCGCCCCGGCGGTACGAGCCGCCCTGCGGCTGGGGGCCCACCAGTTCCTGGCCATGCGGGTCCCGGACCACGCGGCGGTCTCGGAGTCGGTGGGACTGGTCCGCGGTGCTCCCGCGCGATCGCTGGTCAACGCCGTTCTCCGCCGGCTCTGCCGCGAAGGCCCTCCGGCCACGCCGGCTCCCGACACCGACCCGCTCGGCTGGCTGACCACGGTGGGATCCCTTCCCCGCTGGCTGGCCCACCGTTGGCTGACCCAGCTCGGGGCGGAGAAGGCCGTGGCCCGAGCCCAGGTGTTGCTTCAGCCCCCGCCGCTGGTCTTCCGGCTCAACCCCCGCCACCGCGAAGCCGCCGCCGAGCTGGAGGCGGCCGGGCTCCGCTGGCGCCCACTGCGCGTCCCCGGTGCAGCCGTGCTGGTCGAGGGCCGCCTCGCCCCGGCCGCCGCCGCCAGCCTGGTGGCACAGCAGGCCGAGGGGTCCCAGCTCGTCGCCCATCTGGCCGCTGCCGGCGAGCGGGTCCTCGACCTCTGTGCGGCGCCCGGAGGCAAGGCCCGACTGATCGCCGACCTGGTCGCGGGTACCGGGAGAGTGGTGGCGATGGAGCCGTCGCCGAGACGCCTGGACTCGCTGGTGCGCCTGACCCGTGCCTGGGGCGCCCAGAACCTCGACTGCGTCGGCGGCGACGGCACCCGGCCGCCGTTCGGCTGCGCCTTCGACAGCGTCCTCCTCGACGCGCCCTGCAGTGGCACGGGCACTCTCGCGCGCTGCCCCGACATCCGCTGGCGCCTGACTCCCCGTGCCCTGGCGCGCCACCCGCCGCGGCAGTCAGCGCTGCTCGCGGCGGCCGCGGAGCTGGTCCGTGCCGGCGGGCAGCTCGTCTACTCCACCTGCTCGCTGGAGCCGGAGGAGAACGACGCCGCGGTGGGGGCCTTCCTGGAGCGCCGTCCCGACTTCGCCGTCCAGCAGCCGCCCGCCTGGGCCGGCGACTTCGAAGACGGCCCCTTCCTCCGCTGCCTGCCCGAGCGCCACGGAGGGGAGGGCTTCTTCGTTGCGCGGCTGCGGCACCGGGGCGGCGTCGCAAGCGGCTTCGACGCCGGGGGGCATTGATGGTAAGCTCGCGTCTCACGCCTGGAGGGGCGGGCTCTCCGGCGCGTGGCTCTTGAACGTGGTGCGTCTCCGCCGCCTGGGCGTCTCCCTTCTCAAGAACGGTCTGCTGGCCCTGGCCCTTGTGGCCAGCGCGGGCTTGAGTACCGTGGCCACCATGCGGATGGTGCTGTCCACACGCGAGGTGACCGTGCCCAGCCTGCTGGGGCAGCGCATCGGGGAGGCGACGACGTTGCTCCGCCAGGCGGATCTGCAGATCAAGGTCGAGGGCCAGCGCCACGACCCGCGGGCGCCGCGGGGCCACATCGCCGCCCAGGAACCACGCCCGGGTGCGACCCTCAAGGAGAACCGGAGCGTCCGGGTGTGGCTGAGCCTGGGCCCTGAACGGCTCGAGGTCCCGGCATTGGAGGGCCAGAGCCTGAGGGGCGCTCGTCTGATGCTGAACCAGGCCCAGATCCCCCTGAGCCGGGTGGCCGAGGTGGGCTCGCTGGCCCCGGAGGGGACGGTGCTTCTCCAGCGGCCCAAGGCGGGAGAGACGGGCGCCCTGGCCGACGGCGTGTCGGTGCTGGTCAGCCGCGGACCCGAGCGCCTGGTCTACCTGATGCCCGACCTGATCGGTCGCAACGGACCCCGTGTGCTCGACTCGCTCGAGCAGGCCGGCTGGAAGCCCGAGGTCCGCCAACGGAGCTACCCCGGCGTGGCCCCCGGCATCGTGCTCCGCCAGCAGCCTCCGGCGGGGCACCCGATCGACCGCCGCCAGCCCATCGCCCTCGAGATCAACACGCCATGATCCTGGCCCCGTCGATCCTCTCCGCCGACTTCGGGAGACTCGCCGCCGAGATCGACAGCGTCGCGCGCGGCGGCGCCGGTGCCATTCACGTCGACGTCATGGACGGTCGTTTCGTGCCGAACATCACGGTGGGCCCGCTGGTGGTCCGGGCCGTCCGCCGCGCCACCGAGCTGCCGCTCGACGTGCACCTGATGATCGAAGAGGCGGACCGGCAGCTCGACGCCTTCGCCGACGCGGGGGCTTCATGGATCAGCCTGCACGTGGAGGCCGTCCGCCATCTGCAGCGGGCCGTCGCCCACCTGCGGGATCGGGGGGTGCGACCCGGCGTGGTCCTGAACCCGGCCACGCCGCTGTGTAGCATCGACGAGATCCTGCCCGAGGTGGACTACGTCCTGCTGATGACGGTGAATCCCGGCTTCGGCGGACAGCGCTTCCTGGCCCCGAGCCTGGGCAAGATCCGACGCCTGCGGGAGATCCTCGCCGAGCGCCGGCTCACCGCCCAGATCGAGGTCGACGGCGGAATCGACGAGGGCAACATCCGAGAGGTCACCGCTGCCGGCGCCGAGATCGTGGTGGTGGGCTCGGCGGTCTTCGGCGGCCAGGGCGGCCCCGAGGAGCGGGCGCGGCGTCTGATCGAGGCCGCTCGGCGAACGCCGCTCTCCGAAGCCCAAGGAGGTTCCTGACATGAAGGTCGTCGTCACCGGCGCGGCCGGCTTCATCGGCTCTCACCTCACCGAGGGATTGCTGGCCGACGGACACGAGGTGGTGGGCATCGATGCCTTCGTGGACTACTACCCGAGGGCCCTCAAGGACCGAAACCTCGAGCCCGCCCGCAGCCACGCCGGCTTCCGCCTGATCGAGGGAAAGCTGGAGGACCTCGACCTGCGCCCCCACCTGGAGGGGGCGGCCGTGGTCTACCACCTGGCCGCCCAGGCTGGGGTGAGGGCCTCCTGGGGCCGAGAGTTCGAGACCTACACCAGCCACAACGTGCTGGCCACCCAGCGCCTGCTCGAGACGGCCCTGGTCTCGGGGGCGCCCCGGATCGTCTACGCCTCTTCCTCCTCGGTCTACGGAGAGTGCCGGTCGCTCCCCCTGCGCGAGGACGCGGCCTGTCGCACCGTCTCACCCTACGGCGTCACCAAGCTCGCCGCAGAGCACCTGGTCCACC
>CAZNNH010000070.1:0-27558 GCA_964574335.1 uncultured Acidobacteriota bacterium
GGAGGTATCAACCGCGTCCGTCGCTGGGCCTACCCGGTCTCGTCCGCCTGGCGTCTTCAGCAAGCTGACCCATAGGCACTTCCACGCGCCCCGCCGCCGGCGTGGGGGTCTGGGCCGGAGTCGTCACGGGCCCTCGGGGCGCGGGCACGCGTGAGCGACGGCCGGGTTCCAGCATCAGGCAGGGAGCGCGGTGGGCTCTCGAGGGACCTCTCTCAGCCGCGCTGGGTCTGCTACCGCCCGCTCGGGTCGCGCAGCGAGAGCGCCCCCGTCGGGCAGGCCTCGACGCAACGGGCGGCGGCACGGATCAGACCCTCGTCGAAGGCGCGGCCGAAGGGGACCCCGACCTGGACGTCGAAGCCGCGGCCGATGAAGGTGAGGCCGAGCGGCTCGCGCTCCTGCTCGGCGAGCTGGATGCAGATTCCGCACAGGATGCACTTCCCCGCCTCGAACACCACCCGCGAGTCCGCCCGGCGCTCGAAGCGCTTGCGCTCGGTCTTGTGCCTCGAGGGGGCCGCGCCGTAGCGCTCCCCCCACTGCCGCAGGGTGCAGCTCTCCACTTTCGCGCAGTCGCAGCGCAGGCAGCGCTCGGCTTCGTGGATCGCAGTGTCTTCGGTGAGCCGCAGCGGATGGACGCCCGAGCGGGGCTCCCGGGCCGCCGGGGCCAGCAGGCCCAGGTACTCGTCGACCTCGCCGTCCCGGAGCCTTCCGAAGGAGCAGCCGTAGTCGGCGGCTCGGCCGACGATCGGCTCGCCCGAGAGGTGCTGGCCGATCGCGATGGCGGCACGCCGTCCATCGGCCATCGCGTGAGCGGGCCCGCGGGACGGCCGTGTCGCGCCGCCGGCCGCGAACAGGCCCGGCCGCGACGTGGCGCCCGTCTTCGGGTCGACGTGGTGTCCTTGCAGGAGCGCGCCGCCGTCGACGCCGGCGGCAACGAGAACGGAGTCATGTTGCTCGAGGAGCGCCTCGAGCGTCGGTCCGTGGCCCACGCCGGTCGAGGTCCGGAGGTCCAGGCCCATCTCCTGCAGGACCCCGATCTCGGCATCGAGCACCGACGCCGGAAGCTGATCTTGCCCGACCTCGCGGAGCCTCCCTCCGGATCGCTCCCGGGCCTCGAGTACCGTCACCGCGTGGCCCTCACGCAGCAGGAAGTAGGCGGCGGAGAGCCCGCAGGGCCCAGCTCCGACGATGGCGACCCGTCGGCCGCTCCTAGTCGCGCATGGTGGGACCAACGGATGGCCGTCGGCATGATCGGCCTCGGCCACCGCGCTCTCGAGGGCGCGGATCGCGGCGCCGTCGTCGTGGCCCGAGCGACGGCAGCCCTGCTCGCAGTGGGCTGGGCAGACGTGGCCCAGCACCCACGGCATCGGCAGCGCCTCGCGCAGCTCCACCACGGCACGCCGCATGTCACCGGCCTGCACCTGTCGCATCAAGAGCGGGACGTTCAGGTCCAGCGGGCAGATCCGCTGGCAGGGCGAGCGGCACTCGCCGAGGTGCTCGGAGAAGAGCAGCTCCAGGGCGGTGCGCCGCGCTTCATGGACGGCCTCGATCTCGCTCTCGACCCGCATCCCCTCCTCGGCCCGGGTGGCGCACGAGGGGCGCATCCGCTCCTCGCCCTGAAGACGCACCACACACACCAGGCAGGAGGTGGATGGCTCGAGCCCCGGGTGGGCGCACAGGGCCGGGATCTCGATCCCCAGAAGGCGCGCGGCATCGAGCAGGGTGGCGCCCTCCGGGACATCGACCGGGCGGCCGTCGATGGTGAGCCGTGGCACCGCCGCTACCTCACCACCACCGCGTCCTCGGGACAGACCAGACGGCAGCTATCGCACCGCGTGCACTTCTGCATGTCGATCTGGTGCCGCTGGTAGGGGGCGAACGGGATGGCGTCGGCCGGGCAGCGCTGCGCGCACAGCGTGCAGCCGGTGCAGGCCTCGGAGATCGAGTAGGTCAGAAGCTCCCGGCAGCGGCCGGCCGGACAGCGCCCTTCGAGGTGGGCCTCATACTCCTCGCGGAAGTGGCGGAGGGTGGTGAGCACCGGGTTGGGCGCGGTCCGCCCCAGGCCGCAGATGCTGCCCGCGCCGACCTGGGCGGCGAGGTGCTCGAGCTCGCCGAGGTCCGAGGCGCGGCCCCGGCCGGCGCAGATCCGCTCCAGGATCTCCAACATGCGGCGGGTCCCGACCCGGCAGAAGGAGCAGCGCCCGCACGACTGCTTCTGGGTGAAGTCCAGGAAGTAGCGGGCCATGTCCACCATGCAGTCGGACTCGTCCATCACCACCAGCCCACCCGACCCCATCATCGCGCCCACCTCGGACAGCGCCTCGAAGTCCACCGCCGTGTCGGCCAGCCGCTCCGGCACGCAGCCGCCGGAGGGCCCGCCCACCTGGACCGCCTTGAAACGCTTCCCGTCCGGGATGCCGCCGCCGATCTCCTCGACGATCTGCCGCAGCGTGATCCCCATCGGGACCTCGATGAGTCCCCCCCGCACCACCTTGCCGGCCAGCGCGAACACCTTGGTCCCCCGGCTTCGCGGCGTGCCGAGGGCGGCGAACGCCTCCGCCCCGTGGCGCAGGATCCAGGGGACGACAGTCAGCGTCTCGACGTTGTTGACCAGCGTGGGCCCGCCACGGAATCCGCGCTCCGAGGGGTAGGGCGGGCGCAGCGTGGGCATGCCGCGCTTCCCCTCGAGGGAGGCGATCAGCGCCGTCTCCTCGCCACAGACGAATGCCCCTGCCCCCTTCACCACCCGGACGTCGAACGAGAGGTCGCTGCCCAGGATCCGCTCTCCGAGCAGCCCGCGCTCGCGGCAGGAGAGGATCGCCTCCCCCACCCGCTCGACCGCCAGCGGGTACTCCTCGCGGATGTAGAAGATCCCCTGGTCGGCCCCGACGGCGAAGGCGGCCAGCGTCAGCCCCTCGATGGTGCGGAACGGGAACGACTCCAGCAGCATGCGATCCATGAACGCCCCGGGGTCGCCCTCGTCTCCGTTGCCGATGACGTGCCTCGGGGTCCCCTCCGCCTGACGCACCCGCCGCCACTTCTCCCCGGTGGGAAAGCCGGCCCCGCCGCGGCCTCGGAGGCCGCTCCTGGCGATGGTGTCGATCACCGTCTCGGGGGAGGACTCGGTGAGGGCTCGCCGCAGCGCCAGGTGGCCGCCGTAACGCAGGTGCTGGTCGACGTCGAGCGGGTCGAGCGCCCCGAAGTGCTCGGTGGCGATGTGCCGCTGGCGACCCAGGAAGTCGGCCACCAGCGCCTCGCGGGGATCCAGCAGCGCCTCGGCCACGCTGCCGTGGCCATCGCCCACGGCCAGGCCCTCGAGGGCACGGTTCAGGGTGTTCCGGAATCGCCAGATGACACCCCGCGGTCGGAAGTGCCGGGCCGGGATCTCCGCCGCCTGCCGCGGGTCCACCTTGGCGTACAGCTCGGCCGTCCTCCCCGGCACCACCACCTCCACCAGCGGCGTCTGGTGGCACATCCCGACGCAGCCCACCCGCTTGAGCGAGACCGGCGCGCCCAGCTCGGCGATGGCCTGCTGGAGGCTGGCGAAGACCTCGTCGCTCCCCTTCACCATGCAGCACGAGCCGAGGCCGACCCGGATCTCGCCGGCCCCGTTCTGGCCGGCAACGATCGCCCTGGACTTGGCCGGTCGCCTGGCGACGTGAGCGCGGGTTCGCGCCTCGGCGTCCAGCAGGGTACGAGCGACACCGTCCGGCGTGACGTGCCCGTAGGTGTGCGCGCCCACCTGGACCACCGGCGCGATCGTGCAGCAGCCGAGGCAGGCCACCTTCTCGATCGTGTAACGTCGCTGTGGGTCGGTGTCCTCGCCCCGGGGGACGCCCAGGTGGTCCTCGAGGGCGTCCTGGATCCGCTCCGCTCCCTTCACGTGGCAGGCGGTGCCGTGGCAGACCCGGATCGCTCCCAGCCCGGCCGGGCGGTGCCGGAAGTGGTCGAAGAACGTCGCCACGCCGACCAGGTCGGCGGGTCGGATCGCGCTCAGCTCACAGACACGCTCGAGCGCCTCCTCCGGAAGGTAGCGAAAGTGCGCCTGGAGCCCCTGAAGGATCGGGATCGCCGCCTCGCGGCTCCGGCCGTGCTGCTCCACCAAGCGCTCCACGACCGACAGATCGAGCGGGCTCACCTTTCCGCCTCCCCGATCGCGAACAGGTGCTGCTCCCCTCTAATGAAGATGCGGTCCAAGCCGAAAGCGAAGCTGGCGAAGACCGGCTCGCCCAGCTCGCTCCGGCCCAGCTCCTCGACCTCTCGACCGGCCCTGAGCGTGTAGGTCACACCCTCGGTGTCGGTGACGTAGAGGTGGTCCCCCGACAGCGACGGCGAGGCGTTGAAGCTCCCGACCAGCTCGTGCTCCCAGACCCTCGTCCCGTCGCTGGTCTGGTAGCAGGTCAGGTAGCCGTCGTCCTCCTGCACGTAGAGGAGGGAGTCGCTCACCAGCGGGCTGGGGATGCTCGGCGCGCCCATGTCCAGCGTCCACGCCAGGTGGCTCTCGGTGACGTCCCCCTGGCCGCCGCGGCGGATCGCGAAGACCCCGGCATCCGCGTGCATGGCCAGCACCAGATCGTCGGCCGCCACCGGCGAGGGGACCACCTCGCCGGACAGGCATCGGAAACGCCACCGCTCGGCACCGGAGGCCGCGTCGTAGGAGATGACCCAGGGAGCGGCGGAGAGCACGACCTCGTCCTGGTCGTCACCGGGGATCAGGAGCGGGGTGGCCCAGGAGGCGTCGACCGGCCTCGGGACCTCCCACGCCGTCTCGCCGGTCGCGGCGTCGAGCGCGACGAGCCGCGACAGGCCGTCGTCCTCCATCCCCTGGTCGAGCTGGACGAAGAGGCGGCCCCCGTAGGCCACCAGCGACGAGGCGTGGCCGTAGTTGTTCTGGAAGGGCCCGAAGGTGCGGGCCCAGACCTGGGTGCCGTCGAGGTCGAAGGCCCCCACCTCTCCGGTGGCGAAGATCACGTACACCCGCCGCCCGTCGGTGGCGCCGGTGGAGGCCGCCAGGCCGGTGTCCTCCGACACCTCGGGCATCTCCACCGCCCCGCCCGCGGTCCGGATGGTGCCCCGCCAGACGAGATCTCCGGAGCGGGCGTCGAACGCGAAGACCTCGCGCCCCCCCTCGTCGGCTCCGGTCAGGAACACCCGCTCGCCCCACACAAGCGGCGAGCCGCGTCCGGGACGGGGGACCTCGGCCTGCCACAGCACGTTCTCGCCGCTGGTCACGTCCCAGGCGGCGGGGGCCCCTGGGGACGCCGCCACGCCGTTCCCGTCCGCGCCGCGGAAGCGGGGCCAGTTCAGCCGCAGCTCCTCCAGGCTCGGGTAGGCGGCGGTAGCGGCGGCATCGATCGAGTTCGGAAGTCGAGCCTCGCTCAGGAGCCCGAAACCCAGTCCGAGAAGGCCGATGAGGGCGCCGAAGCCGGCCAGGGCCAGACGTGAGCGCCGTGCCTCGGCCCCCTCCTCGTCCGGTGGCTCGGCCGGCGGCGGCTCGGCCGGCGGCGCCTTCGGCGTGATCCCGGACCGGCCGACCGCCACCAGAGTCAGGAGCACGCCGGCCAGCAGCAGATAGGCGTTGCGCCGGGCACGGGCGCGCCGCGCGAAGAACTCCTGCCGGAGCCTCTGGTCCAGCGCCCGGATCTCGTCCTTGAGCGCCTCGTCGCCGGGGCTCTCGGAGAGGCGTTGCTTGAGGGCGCGCATCTGGGCGGAGCTGAAGGCCCGGGTCTCGTCCTGGGGATCGCGACCCGACATCGGCAGCGCGCTCGCGAACAGCAGCAGCAGGGCCACCAGCGACACCGCCCCGGCGACCGTGGCCACGCGGCGCCAGTCGGCCGGAGCCAGCCCGCGACGTCTCGTCTCGTCAGGCGGCACGGGGTCGGGCTCCGGCATTCTGCCGCTCCTGCTCCTCGGGACAGAAGGGGAAGCAGCGGGCGCAGGCCAGGCACCGCCCGGCATCGGCTCGATAGTCGGTGCGGCGGCGCCAGATCGAGACCGTCAGCAGGCGGGCGACGATGGAGAGGCCCAGGAAGGCGCCGAAGAGGGCCCCGCCGAGGCGAAGGCGCCGCTGGATCCCGACCGCCTCCGCGTGCAGCTCTCCAAGCGGTCGGCCCGAGGCGCGGAACGCCTTCGAGGCGTCGGTGCGTCCTTCCACCGCGCCGGCGTCCTCGGCGAGGACCCGGACCGCCAGCGCCACGGTGGGGTGCAGGTGGGAGAACGGCGCGCCGAGGCGGCTGCCCACCCACCCGAAGCCGCCCACCACCAACGGCAGGAGCAGCAGCAGGACCAGCACCCGCCGGCGCGCGGGGACGAGATCGGGGACCGGCCGCTCGGCGTTCGGGACGTGGATGGCGCCAAACGGGCACGACTCCTCGCACAGCCGGCAGGAGACGCACTTGGTCGGGGTGAGCGAGACCTGGAGCTTCGAGAAGCGCGAGACCCAGCCGAGCAGCACGCCATAGGGACACAGGTAGCGGCAGTACGGCCGGCCCACGAACAGGCCGATCACCAGCAGGCTGCCCCCCAGCAGCAGCATGGTGGAGGTGCCGTCCAGCCGGAAGAACGCCACGAACGGGTCGTAGCGGCAGATCACGAAGGCGGTGCCGGTGGCCGCGAACAGGACCGCCAGGCCCAGGTAGACGTAGGCGAGGGTGCGCAGGGCATGGTCGACGAAGCGGGCCACCCGGATCGGACGCACCAGCACCACGTCCTGCACCGCCCCCAGCGGGCAGACCGCGGCGCAGAAGGTCCGGCCGAAGAAGAGCGTCGACAGGAGCGGCAGGAAGAAGAAGAAGAGCACCGGGAGGGGCGGGGCATACGCCTTGTCGAACAGCGCCAGCGCCACGTTCTGGGTGGCCCCCACGGCGCACACGCAGCCCTCCCGGTAGAAGCCGAAGTAGGCGAGCGAGGCCGCCGTCAGCCAGACGACGCCGCGCCGCGAGCGTCGCCGGTGGACCAGGTACGCGCCGAGCCCCAGCGCCAGCACCAGGACGCCCGCGTCGGTGTACTCGAAGAACAGGGCGCGGGGCGCCGGCTGGGTGGTCTCGGGAAGCTGGTGGCCCGACTCGAAGTCGGGAGGCGGGAAGCGCTCCACCGCGGCCGCCGCCGCCGGGAGCAAGAAGGCCACGGCCAGCAGCAGGCCCGCCCGCCGACACCGTCCCGCCCGCCCGAGCACCCTAGACCCTGCCCTTCAGGATGTAGGGCTGATCCACCGGCACCCGCCGGAAGGCCTGACCCGCGCAGACCACGGAGATCGAGCACTCGTTGCAGTCGAGGCACAGGTCGTGGCGGACCTGGAGCTGCAGCGAGCCGTTGCCAAAACGCTGGCATCCCTCGACACACTTGGCGCAGCCCACGCACAGCGCCTCGTCGATCTCGTACTGGTAGTACGGGTCCTCGACGAAGCTGCGGCGGATGGCCCCGGTGGGGCAGAGCTGGTTCTCCGCCCCGGCATCGAGGGCGCTCGGCTGGGGCTCGAAGTAGCCGGTGCAGAGGCGGCAGTAGCCGCACATCGCAAAGACGTGCACGCACTTGACCGCCGACTCCTGCCGCACGCAGTGGGTCGAGCAGCGGCCGCACTGGACGCACTTGGCGGGATCGATCTGCCACAGGGTGGTCCGGGCGGAGCTGCGGTCGGCCAAGAGGCCGAAGGCGCCGCCCACCCCCAGAAGCGTCGCCCCGCGCAGGCCCTGGGCCAGCAGCTCCCGGCGTGAGAGCGAATCCCGGGGGCGGTCCGCCATCAGGCCCTCCCCTTCCGGCGAAAGGCGGCCGCCGCGGGGAGGGCGCAACTGCGGAGCGCCGCGCAGGTGCGACAGCCGTCGCTGCAGGCGGGCGGCGCCGGGCCGCCCCGCCGCAGGGCGAGGGTGAGGCCGCTCGCCGACAGAGAGAGAAGCAGCCCCAGACGGCCCAGACGTTGCAGCAGCTCCCGGCGGTCGTGTCGAAGCTTGAAGCTCACCGTGACCCTCCCTCATCGTGGCGGGGCGAATAGACGTGGACGGTGCGGGAGAAGGGATCCAGCACCAGCACCCGTCCGCTGGGATCGGTGGCCACGTCGCGCGCCGACGGGTCCTCTCCCAACGTGGTCTCGTCGGCGATCACGGACTGGAGCTCGCCGAACGTGGAGTAGACCTTGACACGGGCGATCCCCTTCTCGCTGGTGACGAAACGACCGTCGGGCAGCACCGCGAAGTGGGCCGGGTTGCAGCACCCGCTGAACCCGTCCACCTCGAACGAGGCCTGGCCCCACGCGCTCACCAGCGTGCCGTCGTCCCAGTAGGTCTCGATCCGGTGGCGGCCGGTGTGGGCCACCCGGAGCAGGCCGTCCTTCCCGATCGCCACGTCGAAGTAGGGGCTCGGGATGATGAAGGCGGGCTTCTCGGAGCGCAACGCCTGGGCCTCGATCCGGCCGCGTAGCCGACCGTCCGGTCCATAGCGCCACACCGTCCGGTGGCGCGCGTCGGCCACGAACACCACGCGCTCGGTGACCGCCACGGAGGTGAGCAGGGCCTCCGGCTCCGGGGGCTCCCAGGTGGCGTGTGAGACCCCGGCCGCGTCGTAGACGGCGACGTGGTCCCCCAGCCCCACGTAGACGTCGCCGGCCGGCGAGACGGTCAGGCAGGAGGAGGCGGCGGGCAGCTCGGTAGCGCCGAGGCGGTCGCCGTCCCGGTCCAGCACGAGGAGCTGGTGCGCCCCTCCCACGTAGATGCCGCCGTCCGGCCCCGCCGCCAGGGCGTGGACCTCCTCGAGCCCGGTGGAGATCACCGCCACCTCGGCGAAGCTCACCAGCTCGGGGTGGGGCCGCGTGAACCGCTCGACGTGGTACTCGAACTCGGATCCCAGGGTGGTCTCGCCCGGGGCGGCCAGCCGCCACACGGCCAGGGAGACGCCGAGAAGCGCCAGCGCCAGCAGCGCCAGGACCAGACGTGAAGGGCGGGCCGCCACCGGCTGCGGGCTCATCCCTCTTCCCTCACGTCCAGACATCGCATCCGGGTCAGGTCGCGCACGATCAGCCGCCCGCCGGCCAGCGCCATCGGGCCCCACGAGTCGTGCCCGTCCTCGAGCACCTGGGCCTCGCCGAGCAGCTCGAAGGATGAGGGCGAGGCCTTGGCCAGCGTGAGGAGGCCGGTGTCGTTCATGACGAAGATCAGGCCGTCGGCGATCAGCAGCGGTCCCAGCCCAAAGCGGTGGCGAGGACCGCTGGTCCAGCGGACCCGCCCCTCCGGGGTCAGGCAGACGAGCTGGCCGTCGGGCCGTACGCCGTAGAGGTGCCCGTCGTAGAAGATCGGGGTCTGCTGAGTGGCGCCGAAGACGTCCGGGGCGAGCCGGTAGAGGGTCTCGTGAGTCAGGCCCTCACCCTCGGGACGCAGCCGCAGCATCAGGCTGCCGGCGTCGTAGCCGCCCGAGAAGAAGAAGCGGCCGTCGCCCAGCCCGACCGGGGTCGGGATGGCGGCGATGCTGATCCGCCAGTCGCTGCTGTCCCACAGCAGCGCACCGTCCTCGGCCGCCACGGCGGCCACCCCACCGCTGGCGCAGTACAGGTAGGCCCTCCGGTCGCCGATGGTGAACGGCAGGACCGACGAGTGGGTCATCTGCCAACGTCTGGGGTTGTTCGCCCGCCACAGCCGCTCGCCGGTCCGCAGGTCGACCGCGATCATCAGCGCGTCCGGGCCTCCCGGGGCCAGAATCACCCGGTCCCCGTCCACCAGCGGGCACTGCCCCGCGTACCAGGGCGGCACCGTGGCGCCCAGCTCGGCCACCAGGTCGACCGCCCAGGCGAGCTGGCCCGACTCCGCGTCGAGGCAGGTCACGTGGCACTTCGGCCCCAGGCCGACCACCACCCCCCCCGCCACGGCCGGCACGGTTCGGCTCATGCCGTGGTTGCGCTTGGTCTTGACCGGGTAGCTGTAGCGCCAGATCTCGCGACCGTCCTGGAGCGAGAGGCAGCGGAACGTATCGGCCTGGGCCCCCCGATCGTAGTCGAGGACATAGACGCGGCCGTGCTCGACGGCGGCGCCGGCGTGCCCCTCGCCCACCTCCACCGACCACAGCCGCGGCGGGCCGGCGGGTCCCCAGGAGCGAGCCAGCCGGACCGCCTCATGGCTGATCCCATCGAGCCGGGGACCACGGAACCCCGGCCACGACCCGGGCAGGTCGCTGGGCTCCCCGTCGGCCTGGGTCAAGGTGCCGCTCTCGGCCAGCGGGACCACGGCCACGGGGGGAACGCTGTCGGCCCCGGGCAGCCGTGGCTCGGATCGGATCGGTCCCGGCAGCAGGTTCGCGATCGCGAGAGCGGACGCTCCGACGACGGCAACCGCGCCGGGGATCAGTGTGCTGGCTCGAAGCGGCATTCGCCCTGCGTCGATCGCCCCCGGCACATTGTGCCAGGCGACACCCCGCGGCGCCACCCCCGGGCCGCAGGGCGGGGTGTATCATCGCAGCACTCGGCCAGACCGGCGTGAGCCCGCGGTCGGAGACCACCGCCTCCGGAGGGAACCAGGTGCGCAACTTCATCTATCTTGTCACCCGCAACCCGATCAGTTTGGCCGGGACCAGCCTGACCACGATCAGCGCGGTCCTGTTCCTGACCCTGTTCGCGATCGAGCAGGTCGGCTTCCACGGCGGCCCCTACCTGGGCATCCTGGCCTTCCTGGTCCTGCCCGCCTTCTTCGTGCTGGGGCTGCTGCTGATCCCGGTGGGCTTCTGGCGCGAGCGGCGCCTCACCCGGCTGGCCGAGGAGCGGGGCGAGACGCCGCGCCGCTTCCCGGTCATCGACCTCAACCAGGACAAGGTCCGGGTCATCCTCGCGGTCTTCTCGCTGGCGACGGCCGTAAACGTGGCGATCGTGGCGGTGGCCACCTACAAGGGCGTGGAGGTGATGGACTCCACCGAGTTCTGCGGCGCCGCCTGTCATTCGGTGATGACGCCGGAGTACACCACCTACAAGCGCTCCCCGCACGCCCGGGTGGCCTGCGTCTCGTGCCACATCGGGCCGGGGGCCAACTGGTTCGTGAAGTCGAAGCTGTCGGGGTCCTGGCAGGTGGTCTCGGTGATCTTCAACCTCTACCCGCGGCCGATCTCGGTCCCCGTGCACGACCTGCGCCCGGCCCGTGAGACCTGCGAGCAGTGCCACTGGCCGCAGAAGTTCGTGGGCGACCGCCTGGTGGTGCGGACCCACTTCGCCGAGGACGAGGCCAACACCGAGCTCAAGAGCGTCCTGCTCCTCAAGATCGGTGGCGTGCGTCCCCGCGGCGCGCATGGGATCCACTGGCACGTCGATCCCGGCAACCGGATCCGCTATCGCTCCGACCCCTCCCGCCAGACCATCCACGAGGTCGAGCTGACCCGGCCCGACGGCAGCGTGACCCGCTGGGTGGGGCCCTCCGCCAAGGCGGCCCCGCAAGCGGAGGGAGCCGAGGCCTCCACCTGGCGCACCATGGACTGCGTCGACTGCCACAACCGCCCCACCCACATCTACCGCCTGCCGGAGCAGGAG
This sequence comes from uncultured Acidobacteriota bacterium, assembly GCA_964574335.1. Classification (GTDB taxonomy): domain Bacteria; phylum Acidobacteriota; class Vicinamibacteria; order Fen-336; family Fen-336; genus CAZNNH01. Next base: position 11,489 of record CAZNNH010000070.1, read on the forward strand.
GTGGACCTGGCCTTGGAGGATGGCCGCCTCGACCGCTCTCTGCCCTACCTGCGTCGCGAGGCGGTCAAGGCGCTGAAGGATCCGTACCCGACTCACCAGGCGGCGCGGGAGGGGCTGGTGGCGCAGCTCGCCACCTTCTACCGCGAGAGCGACCCCAAGCTCTACGCGGCCCGTCAGGCCGACATCGAGCGGGCCGGCCGGGTGCTGGGAGACATCTACTGCACCAACGTCTTCCCCGAGATGAACGTGACTTGGGGGACCTATCCCAACCACGTCGGCCACATCAACACCACGGGCTGCTTCCGCTGCCACGACGAGGAGCACGCGACCGATTCCGGCGAGACCATCTCCCAGGACTGCGACACCTGTCACACGGTGCTCGCCATGGAGGAGGAGAACCCGGACGTGCTCAAGGCGTTGCAGGAGGAGTGATGGAGATTCAGCTCACCCAGATCGTCACCTGGCTCATCGTCGGCGCCATCGCCGGCACGCTGACCGGGACGCTCGTCACCCGGCGCCGAAAGGGGTTCGGCACCTTGACCAACCTCGGCGTCGGCCTGGTGGGGGCCTTGATCGGGGGCTTCCTCTTCAAGGTCCTCGGGATCCACCTCGGTCTGGGCCGGATCTCGGTGAGCCTCGAGGACCTGACGGCGGCGCTGTTCGGCTCGCTGCTCTTCCTTTTCGGCGTGTGGGTGGCCCGCCGCAGGAGCCGGCGCTGACCGAGCCCGCCCAGGGGACATGACCGGGTTTCTCGGATGGCCTGGAAACCCGGATCGTGTCCCCCGTGGCGGGGCTACTCGGCGGCCAGAAGCTGCGGCGCCCGAGACACCAGGCCCTGCTTGATGTCCTCCTGCAACGGCTGGGCGCCGACGTAGAGGCCGAACAGGGCCGTCGAGAACGCCTTGCTCTCGATGGGCGGTTTGACGGCCCCCACCATCGTGGTCTGCAGGATCCCCCCCTGGGCCCAGTGCAGCACGCACTCCTCGCCGTCCTTGACCTCGGGGAAGTAGCTGACGAAGCGGTCGAGCAGCGTCTTGTCGGTGCGTTCGGCCAGCGCCTCACGCATGGAGCTCTGGACCCGGCTCGCCCCCACGTCGCGCACGAACTTGAGCACCAGCCGCTTCTCGAAGTCGCCCGACGTCAGCTCGTCGAAGAAGGCCGGCGAGCTCTCCTTCCCCTTGTAGGCGAGAAGCGGTCCCTTGAGCGCCTCGTCGCTCACGTAGAGGCCCACCGCATAGACCTTGGCTCGGATGAAGAGGATCTTCTTGACCCGCAGCCCGACGCCCAGGAGCGTCATCCCGTCGGCCTTGGCGGCGAACTTGACGCCGGTGGCGGGCTCGGCCACCTCCTCCTGAGCCAGAAGCGGCGGGGCAACGAGGCACGCGATCACCGAGGCTACGGCGACGATCTGCTTCATGAGACCTCCTCCCGGCGGCTGTTTCCTTGTGGACCCGTGGCACGGGCCGGCGGTGGCGCGATGATACCACCCCGCTTGCCTGAGCCAGGACGCCCGCGTGCTGGGGCGAGTGGTGACGTGGTGACCCGCATGAGTTGCGAGCCCACCAAATCCTGATAAGATAGTCCGCTAATGTCGGCGGGGTCGCGAGGGCGGTGGGCGAGTTGGCGGTGCCTGCTGCGTCCGGCGTGTCTGCTCCTGCTGGCGACCTTCGCCGTCGGCCTGGCCGCCTGCAGCGACAACACGAGCGGCCCATCCACGATTCCGTCGGGCCTCTGGAAGCTGGGCACGCTCCAGCGTGCCGACTGGAGTGTCGTGACCATCGAAGATCCTGAGAAGTTCACGGCCGAGTTCGGGAGCGACGGTCAGGTCTCCGTCCGTGCCGACTGCAATCGGTGCGGCGCTTCCTACGAAAGCGCCGGCGGGACACTGAGCCTCGGCCTGATGGCGTGCACGCTCGCCTACTGCGCGAGCGCCCCCCTCGACACGGAGTACGCCAGCGTCCTTCAGGGCGCCCAGAGCTACGACGACTCGGGGGACGCGCTCACCATCCGCGGTCCGGGCGGCACGCTCCAGTTCCACCGCTAGAGGAGGTTCGATCCGATGGGATTGTTGCGGCCGAGGGAAGAGCGACCGACGCGGGGCTCCAGGATCCGCCCCTACAGCGTGCTGCGCTGCCCGCTGAACGGCCACCAGGTGGGGCTCTGCCGAGGGTTGTGCACGCCCTCCGTCGAGGGGATCGGGCTGTGCGGGCGGATCGCCGCCCACCACCTGGTGGGCCGTACCCAGGCGGCCATCCGGGAGTACGCTCGCCAGCACTCCGTCTTCAATCCCGACGGGGCCGAACGCCCGCCCCGATAGACCGGTTCCCGTCGATCCTCACGTGATAAGCTGTCGCGGGAGTCGCCGCCATCTCGACTTGGCGGCTCGTGTGCGCGGTCTCGGCCATGCGGGCAACTCATCCAGCACCGCTCTCCGGCCATCCGTCATCCCAGCGTGTGCTGGCGGCATCCCTGCTCGTCTTGCAGGCCATCGCGCTCGGCGCGCTGTTCCTCGCCGAGGCCGGCACCCAGGTGCCCTTCTGTTGCCGCAACGGCTGTTGCTGCGCAGACGGAGACGGAGACGCCGTCTGCCTCCGGCCGCGCTGCCACTGCCGCGGCGAAACGCCCGCGCCGGCGACGCTGAGCCTGGAACCGGCGATCCTGCCAGCACCGGAGCCGCCTCCGTCGCCGCGTGACTCCGGCGAGCTGACGCCGGCGCTGACGACCCGGGCGCCCGACACCCACCCGACGCCAGCCGAGCCCCCTCCGCGGAGCTCCCTCTTCTCCTAGTCGCGCGCCTCGATCGCCGCTCACGAGGGTACTGGGTCGCCACGTCTGCTGCGTGGTGACCCCGCGACACCTCTCGAGAGAGCGAGCCTCAACGGCGAGCAGCCGTGCCTGATCCCGTGGTCGGCAGCAGGAGGAGAAGATGCGCAGGTGGAAGCGCCGAATCGCCGCGGCGGTGCTGGGTCTGGTCGCCGGCCTCGGCGCCATGGTGGGCTCGGCCGAGGTCCAGGAGGCCACCCTCTCGGGCAGCGTCAGCAGTCCCGACCGGGCGCGGCTGCCGCATGCCACGGTGTCGGTCCGGAGCCTCGAGGATGGCACCGTCTGGCGGCTCGCCGCCAGCGACCGTGGCGGGTTCCGGGTCTCCCTCCCGGAGGGTCGATACGAGGTCAGCGCCGAGCTCCAGGGGTTCGAGCCGGCGACGGCCACGGTGGCGCTCCTGGCGGGCCGGGCGGCCGAGGTCGCGCTGCAGCTCCGGCTGGCCGGCATTCACGAGGCGGTCACGGTGGTGGCCGCGGCGCTTCGCGAAGGCCTGGCGGTGTCCCAGATCCGCGAGAGCTCGGCGCGTGACGCGGCGGAGGCGCTCACCGTGGTCCCGGGGGTGACCAAGCTGCGCAAGGGCGGCATCGCCAGCGACGTCGTCCTGCGGGGCCTGCAGAGCCAGAACCTGACCGTGGCGGTCGATGGGGTTCGGGTCCTCGGCGCCTGCCCCAACCACATGGACCCGTCCTCCTTCCACGTGGACTTCTCCGAAGTGGACCGGATCGAGGTCGCCCGGGGGCCATTCGACGTCAGGAACGCCGGCAGCCTCGGGGGCGTCGTCAACATCGTCACCCAGATCCCGGGGGACGGCTTCCGGGTGAACGCCAACCTGGCGGCCGGGTCCTACGGGTTCCTGAACCCCTCGGCCACGCTCTCCTACGGTGGTGATCGTGTCGCGGCGCTGGCCGGCTATTCCTATCGCTCCTCCGATGCCTACCAGGACGGCCATCGGCGACGCTTCACCGAGGTCGCCGACTACCGACCGGAGGACGCCTTCGAGAAGGCCTTCTCTCTGGACACGGTGTGGGCCAAGGCCTACTGGCGCCCCGCCCACCGCCACTCGGTCGACGTCGCCTACACGCGACAGGATGCCAGCCACGTCTACTACCCCTACCTCCAGATGGACGCCGTCTACGACGACACCGACCGCCTCTCGCTCGGCTACGCCGCCCACGATCTGCCCGGCCGCCTCCACTCGCTGATCGCCCACGCCTACCTGACCCGGGTCAGCCACTGGATGACCAACGAGCACCGCACCTCGGCGGGCACCGCTCCGCGGGGGTACTCGATGGGCACCTACGCCGAGACGCACACGCTGGGAGCTCGGCTGGAAGGACAGCTCGGCAAGCTCACGGTCGGTGCGGAGCTTCGGGAAGACCGATGGGACGCGCGCACCGAGCTGGCCATGCGTCAGTACGTGCCCCAGCACTCGATTCCCGACGTCACGACCGGCACCGTTGGCCTCTACGCGGAGGTCACCGCCTCGCCGAGCCAGCGCCTGGAGCTCACCGTGGGGGGGCGCGTCGACCGCGCCCGGAGCCGGGCCGACCCTACCCTGGCCAACACCGACCTCTACTTCGCCTTCCATGGGACCCGGTCCACCGAGCACACCGACACCCTGCCCGGGGCGAAGGCGCAGCTTCGCTATCGACCGTCGTCCTCGGTGGCGCTGAGCCTGGCCCTCGGCCGCACCGCAAGGGCAGCCGACGCGAACGAGCGCTACTTCGCCCTGCAGCGGACGGGGACCGACCGGGTCGGCGACCCGGACCTCGACCCGAGCCGCAACACCGGCCTCGACCTGGGGCTGGTCTTCGAGCGACCGGGCGGATCGCTGCGCGCGCATCTCTTCGCGAGCCGGGTGGATGACTACGTCACCGTGCGCGACCAAGCCCGGATCGAGTCGGTGGTCGGGGTCGGAAGCCTGGCCGCCCGCAGCTTCGCCAACGTCGACGCGACCCTGCTGGGCGGCGAGCTGGCCGCATCTGCGATCCTGGGACGCCGGCTCTTCCTTGATGGAGACCTGAGCTACGTACGCGGCCGGCAGCGGGCGCGCCCGGAGGAGGGCCTCGGCTCGGAGGACCTGGCGGAGATGCCGCCGCCGTTTGGTCACGTCCGGCTCCGCTTCGACGACGGCACCTGGTGGGCGCGGGTCGAGGGGGTGATCGCGGCCCGCCAGGACCACGTCGACACCGACCTCGGGGAGGAGGAGACCCCCGGCTACGCCATCGCCAACCTGGGACTGGGACTGCGACGGGGCCGGCTTCAGCTCACCGCCGGTGTCCACAACGTCTTCGATCGCTACTACGTGGAGCACCTGTCGTACTGGCGCGACCCGTTCCGCTCCGGGGTCCGGGTCCCCGAGCCGGGGCGAAGCTTCTTCGCTAACCTGGCGGCGCGATTCTGACCCGGAGCTGTGGGAGGATAGGGGATCATGGGAACACGAGGACGCGAGATCATCGGCATGGACGTCGAGCACCTGCTCGAGCTGCTCAACCAGGCCTACGCCAGCGAGTGGCTGGCCTACTACCAGTACTGGCTGGGTGCCAAGCTCATCAAGGGCCCGATGAAGGACGCGGTGGCGGCCGAGCTGAACCTCCACGCCACCGAGGAGCTCAACCATGCGGTGTTGGTGGCCAACCGCATCATCCAGCTCGGCGGCACGCCGGTGCTCACCCCCACCGGGTGGCCGGAGAAGAGCCCCTGCGCCTACGACGCCCCCGGAGACCCCTACGTGGCGGTGCTGCTCGACCAGAACATCAAAGGCGAGCAGTGCGCGATCTCCGCGTACAAGGGGCTGATGGACGCCACCAAGGACAAGGACATGGTGACGTACAACTTGGCGCTGACCATCCTCGAGCAAGAGGTCGAGCACGAGGAGGACCTGCAGAGCCTTCGGGAGGACCTCGAGCTGATGGTCCAGCGCGGCAACCGGTAGGCCGAGGCCCGGGGGAGCTAACCCTCCGGGTCGCGGTGGACCGTGTCCGGGGAGAAGGCGGGAAGGCAGACGGCGACGTACTCGGCCCCTTCCGGGCCGGGCGTGCTGTAGCGGACCCACTCCCCGGGCCGGGTCACCAGCGCCTGGCCGGCGCCCACGTCCAGCGCGCCCTCTTCGTGCTCGACGTGCAGCACCCCCCGCAGCACCACCGTCAGCTCCTCGAACTCCGGCCGCTGGCCCGGCTCGAGCCATCCCGGGGGCGACACCATACGGGCCACGCTGGCGGTGGTGTGCCCCGACCTCACGCGTCCGACGTACTCCTCGATCCGCTTCGGCTGGGTCCCGGCGGCCGGTACCACGGCGGGTGCCTCGATCAAGAGCGGCATCTGTCTCCTCCCGGTATGCGCGCGCCCGGCGCGCCGCTCGTCACAGCACGGTGCCGCGCAGCACCACCATGGCGATGCCGATGTAGACCACCAGGCCGCTGACGTCCATCAGCGTCGCCACCATCGGGGAGCTGAGGGTGGCCGGGTCCAACCCCAGCCGCTGCAGCGCCAGCGGGAACATCGACCCGAGCAGCACACCCCAGACCACGGTCCCGAGGATGGCCAGGCCCACCGCCACCCCCACCAGGACCGGGTAGCCGGTGGGCGCCAGCCCCACCGAGTTCCAGAACAGCACCCCCAGCACCCCGGCGACCCCGAGCCCCACCCCGAGGCACAGCCCCGTCACCAGCTCCTTGCGCAGCACCCGCCACCAGTCGCCCGGGTGGAGCTCCTGCAGCGCCAGGGCACGGATCAGCAGCGAGGCAGTCTGGGTGCCGGTGTTGCCGCCCGAGGAGATGATCATCGGAATGAACAGCACCAGCACCTTGGCCAGCAGGCTCTCGAAGTGGCCCAGCACGGCCACCGTCAGCATCTGACCCATGAACAGCACCAGCAGCCCGCCGCCACGCTTGACCAGCATCTCGGAGAAGGCGGTGTGCATGTACGGCTCGTCCAGGGCGTCCACGCCGCCCAGCTTCTGGATGTCCTCGGTGGCCTCCTCTTCGGCCACGTCCGCCACGTCGTCGTGGGTGACGATCCCCACCAGCACGCCCTTGCTGTCGACGACCGGCAGCACCGCCCGGTCGTAGCGGGCCATCTGATGCACCGCCGCCTCCCGGTCGTCGAAGGCGGAGAGGGCGACGAAGCGCCGGTCCATCAGCGAGGCGATGGTCTGGTCGGCACCGGAGAGGAGGATCTTGCTGATGTGGACGTCGTCGATGAGCTGGCCGGCGACGTCGGTGACGAAGACCCGGGCGATCGTCTCGGCGTCGCTGCCGAAGTCCCGGATCTGCTGCAGCACCCTGTCGATCGTCCACTCCGGCCTGACCCGCACGTAGTCGGGGGTCATCAGACGGCCGATGCTCTCCGGGGGATAGCCGAGGATGGCCTGGGTGACCCGGCGCTCGGCGGGCTTGAGGGCGGCCAGCAGGCGCCGCGCTGCCGAGGGCGGCAGCTCGTCGAGCAGCGCGGCGCGATCGTCGGGCTCCATCGCGTCGATGATGGGGACCGCCTTGGCGCCCAGCTCCTCGATCAGCCGCTCCTGGTAGTCGAACTCCAGCTCGGCGAAGGCGTCGCCGGCCTGGTCCCGGGGGAGCAGGCGGAAGGCGATGGCGGCATCCTCCTCGTCGAGCAGCGACAGCGTCTCCGCCACGTCGGCGGGGGCCACGTCGCGCAGGGCAGCCCGCACGTCCCAGAAACGACGCGCCCGGATCTGCTCCTGAATCTCCTCCTTGAGCTGCTCGGCGACCTGATTCACCCGCCTAGGAGAACATGGGCCGCGAGTTTCGCGCAACCGAGACGGCCGCCCCCTCCGACGACGCCGTCAGCCGGACCGGACGTCGCGCCGCGGCCAGAAGAGGAGGCCCAGCGCGGCGAGCGCCGAGACCAGGCTCACGGCGCGACCCGGCCACAGGCTCCAGGGACGATAGGTGAGGACCACGCGGCTGCGGCCGGCGGGGATGGGGATCGCTCGGTGCCGCCCGTCCGCGCGCAACACGGGGGCCGGGGCACCCGCCACCGAGGCCCCCCAGCCCGGCGAGTAGCCGTCGCGCACGATCACGACCGAGGGGCGCTCGGCTTCGACCAGCAGCTCGACCCGGTCGGGGGCCTCGGAGACCGAGACGACTCGGCCGCCGGCGCCTTCCATGCCCTCCTCCAACCCCTCGACGGCGACGCCGCCCTGGTCCTGGAACCCAGACGCCGCGGCACGCTCCTCGGCATCGGCGGCCGATCGTGCCGGCACCACCTTCCGGGCCACCTCCCGCAGCGGCAGCGGCCTCTCGAGCCGATACACGTGCACCGGGCGCCCCTGGAGCACCCGCGACGGCCAGCCTTCTTCTGGGACGGCTCCCGGGGCCACCAGGGGATCGAGCGAGATCACCCTCGAGACCCCTGCCCGGCGCAGGCGCGGCAGGAGCCCGCCGAAGTCGGCGCAGCTCGCCTCCAGCGAGGAGAGGGTGCGGCGCGGGGGTGTGAAGCCGGTGTGGTCGATCCCGTAGGCGGCCGGAACGCCGAGCCGCATGTTGTTGAGGGGCGAGAGCGTCTCGAAGAGGATGCCAGCGATGGTCACGTCGGTTCGTCCGTGGGTGCCCATGAGGTGAGCCAACAGCGTGCGTGAGGCGGAGGGAACGCACGTGAACAGACGCCCCCCCTCTCGCGAGAGTCGCGCCGTCAGGCGCTGCTGGGGCGCGGCGGGTCGAAACAGCGCGGGCCCGACCATTGGGTTCACTGCGGCACCGGCCCGCACCAAGTCGGCGGCCATCACGGCGGTGACGGCGATCGCGCCGGCCCGGCAGCTCAGCCGCTTCCGCAGCACCGCCAGCGCGATCAAGCCGAGGCCCAGCGCCGCCAGGCCACCGAGGGCCGCGTCGCTGGCCAGGCTGGCCCAGGCCTCTCGGCGCCGCAGCGCCGAGTAGGCCTGCGGGAAGAAGCCGTCCCAGAGCCGCGGGGTGAAGCCCGGAAGCCGGCCGAGCACGAGCGGCAGCAGCACCAGGCCAGCGCCCGCCGCAAGCGCCAGGCCGGCCAGCCGCTTCCAGGCCGGTCGGGAGTCGCCGCGGGCGAGCACGTCCAGACCGGTCCCTATCAACAAGGCCACGCCCATGTGCACGAGGAAGAAGGCCTTGACCGGGAAGCGGAACGCGCGCAGCAGGGGGACCAGCGCGAGCACGCGACCCAGGCCGGCGTGGGCCCCCAGCGCGACCCACAGGCCGACCAGGGCCACGACACCGAGCCTCGTGGAGTACGGCTTCGGCCGCATCGCCCCTACCGCCGCCAGCGCCAGGCCGGCGGCGCCGAGGTAGAGGCTCAGGTAGTAGGGGAACCCGTCGAAGAACCGGTGCCCCCAGAACGAGCGCAGGCAGGTCGGCAGGTCGCCGAAGAGCCCGGCGACGACGACCTGGAGCAGGGCGACGGGATGGAGCGAGAAGGCGAGCGCCATCTCCGTCGGGAGACCGGCGGCCCGCGAGCCCTCGAGCGTGAAGCTCCGCGACGCGAGCAGCACGGGGCTGGCCAGACCGGCGGCCAGCAGCAAACAGGCGAGGATCCCGGCGGCGGCGGCGCCGGCTCGCGCCCGGCGGACCGAGAGCGCGATGCCGACCAGGACCGCCTGGGCGGCCACCTCGAAGCCGTAGGTCGACAGGGCGACGGCGGTGGGCAGCGCCCCCAGCACCCAGTTGCGGCGCCCCCCGCGCGAGGCCTGCATCACCCCCAGGACCACCAGCGGGGCCCACGCCGCGCTCTGCAGGTGCACGACCAGGTTGAGAGACGACAGCACGAAGCCACCCAGCGCGTAGCTCAGCCCCAAACCGGCCGCCGCCGGAGGCGCAAGACCGAGGCCCCGCCCCAGGAGCAGGGCGGCCAGCGCAGCCAGCGGGACGTGCAGAGCGAGCAGCCAGCTCGCGCCCTGGTCGTCGTTGCGCACCACCTGGAGCAGGTCCAGCGGGTAGTAGAGCGTCGCGGCCGGCACGCCCTCGTACGCCAGCGGGTTCCAGTAGCGCGGCTCCCCCTGCAGCAGCCCCTCGATGGCGAAGTGGCGCTGGGGGAAGTAGTGGCTGCCGAGGTCGCGGAAGAAGAACACCCGCCCGGCCAGCAGACCGTCCAGGAACGGCAAGAGGGCGGTCAGCGCCACCAGGCCGGCCGTGACGAGGAGAGCCCGGCGCGGCACTCGGCCCCGGTCAGCTCCGAGGCGCCGGCCGGGTCGAGCGGGACGGGGATCGCCCGTCGCCGGCCCCGGCGGGTCGCGTGGTAGAGTTCCCCGGTCGCCAGGGCGACCGATCTCGATGAGAGACGTGGACCTCGACCAGCTCGCGCAAGCCTACGGCCCCTCCTTCCGGTTCCACGACGAGAACCAGGAGATGTTGTCCTGGTACGTCTCGCGGATGATCGGGCGGCTGCTGGAGCGCCAAGCCCGCACCCTGGTCAGCTTGGGGATCGGTCACCAGGTGGTGAGCCGCCGGCTCATCGAAGCTCTCGCCGATCGGCTGGAGAGCTACACGATCGTCGAGGGCTCGGAGCAGGTGATCTCCCGCTTCCGCGCTGGTGGCAACCTTCCGCCGTCGGTCCACCTGGTCCACCAGCGCTTCGAGGAGTATACACCTCCGTCTCCGGTGGACGCGGTGGAGATGGGCTTCGTGCTCGAGCACGTCGCAGATCCCGGTGCGATCCTCGGGCGCTTCGCAAAGATCCTACGTCCCAGCGGCCTCTTGGTGGTGGTCGTCCCCAACGCCCGCTCGTTGCACCGGCTGCTGGGCCACCACGCCGGCCTGCTCGACGACCTGTACCGGCTGAGCGACGCAGACCTGCAGCTCGGCCACCGGCGCTACTTCGACGTTTCCTCCATCACCGCTCTCGTCACCGAGGCCGGCCTGCGGATCGAGCGCACCGAAGGGGTGTTCCTGAAGTGCCTGACCACCGCCCAGCTCCAGTCGCTGGCGCTGACACCCGAGGTGAGGAGAGCCTTCTTCGAGGTGGGAGTCGCCTACCCCGCAATCGCCAACGCCATCTACATCGAGGCGACTCTTGCCACCTAGGGTGCTGATCACCGGCGATACGGGGCTCCTGGGAAGGCAGTGCGCGCTGCGCCTGCACGGAGAGCACGAGGTTACCGGCCTGAGCCGATCTGAGGGCTTCGACATCACCCGATGGGAGACGCTGGGACGCCTGTGCGACGCGCACTTCGACGTGATCGTGCACTGCGCGGCGGCGTTCGAGGACGACTCCATCGAAGGGTGGCTCACCAACGAGGCCACCAACAGCCTCGGAACCCTTCAGGTCTGCCGTCTCGCGCTGGCGACCGGCTGTCGCCGGATCCTGCTGGTCTCGACGGTCTTCGCCCATGACGGCCCGGAGAACGCGCACCTCAACGCCTATGGGCTCTCGAAGCTGCACGGCGAGCAGAACTGCGCGCGGTTCTGCGACCAGTCCGGGATCGGCTTGGGGATTCTTCGCTTCGGCCCACTGTACGACAGCAACGGCTCGGGGGAGAAGCACCAGCGCCTGCTCTACAGCCTGATACGCGACGTCCGCGCGGGACGCGACGTCACTCTATGGGGAACTCGCGATGCCACGCGCAACTACCTCCACGTCGAAGATGCGGCCGAGGTCGTCCGTCGCGCTCTGGACAACGTCCGGCGCGGCATGCTGACCTGCGTCTCCCCCGAGACGGTCCGCCTCACCGAGCTGGTTCGGCTCATCGCCTCCGCGGCCGGGACGAGCCCGCAGGTGCGATGGCTGCCCGAGAAGGGCGACATCCCAGACGTGTATGCGCCCTACGACACCGCTTCCTACCGGGCGATCGCCTTCGCGCCGCAGGTCTCGTTGGCGGAAGGCCTCCGACGGCTGGTCGCGCGACTCCGGTGAAGCGGTCCTGCACCGTTCTCGTCACCGGCGTCGGCGCCATCATCGGCTACGGCATCATCAAGACGCTGCGGGCCAGCGGACGGCGCCACACCATCGTGGGCATCGACATCTTCCCCGACGCCGTAGGGCGACATTGGTGTGACGCCTTCGTGCGCGGCGTCCGGGCGGAGGATCCGGGGTTCATGGACTTCCTCGACGACGTGGTCCGCGCCCACGGCGTCGATCTCGTGATTCCCGGCATCGAGCAGGACGTGTGGCGGCTCAACCAGGAACGCCATAGGCTCCCGGAGCTGGAGACAGCCTTCGCATTGAACGCCGACACGCTGATCCGGTGCGCGCACGACAAGTGGGCGATGCATCAGGTCCTTCAGTCGCGAGGGCTTCCGGTCATCCCCTCCGTCGTGGAAGGCGACTGGGAACAGGTGAGGCAGGTGCTCGGGGAGCCGCTCCTGATGAAGCTGCGCACCTCGTACTCGTCGAAGGGGATGCAGGTGATCCACGACCGGTACGAGTACGAGTTCTGGAAGCGAAAGGCCGGCGCCGACTTCATGGCGCAGCGGCTCGTCGGGAGCGACGACGAGGAGTATACGACCAGCGTCTTCGGCTACGGCGACGGCACGTCCTCGCGCACCATCAGCCTGCAGCGAACGCTGAGCGGCGAGGGCGCCACGGCGAAGGCGAAGGTCGTCGAGGTGGCCGAGATCGATGCTCGGGTCTTGGAGCTGTGCGCGATCTTCGAGCCGGTCGGGCCCACCAACTTCCAGTTCCGCCGTCACCACGGCGACTACCTGCTGCTGGAGATCAACCCGCGGATCTCCTCGGCGACCTCCCTGCGGGCGGCCTTCGGCTTCAACGAGGCGGCGATGTGCATCGAGCACTACCTCGAGGGCGCGCGGCCCGACGCCGCCTCGATCCGCAGGGGAACCGCCTCGCGGTTCATCGACGAGATCGTCACCCTTGCTGGCGATCCTCTCTGACATCCACGGCAACTACCCCGCGCTGGTCGCGGTGCTGGCCGACCTCGACCGGCGCGGCTGTCGGCGTGTGGTCTCGCTGGGTGACATCGCGGGCTACTACTGCATGGTCAACGAGTGCATCGGCGCCCTCCGGGAGCTCGGGGGGCTCCATCTGAAGGGCAACCACGATCACTACCTTGCCACTGGCGCGCCCTGCCCGCGTTCGCGGTCGGCGAGTCGGTGCCTGGCGTTTCAGCGCACGATCGTATCGGAGGCCGATCTTCAATGGCTGGCCGGGCTGCCGGAGCGGTACCAGGACGCCTCGCTGTCCCTGGTGCATGGCGGTTGGCGTGACCCGATCGACGAGTACCTGGAGAGGCCGAGTCCCGAGTACTTCGAGGGGTTGCCCGGGAGGTTCTTCTTCTCCGGGCATACCCACGTGCAGACGCTGGCTGGTTGGCAGAAGAGGACGTACTGCAACCCAGGGTCCGTGGGCCAACCGCGTGACGGGGATCCTCGCGCGGCGTACGCGATCCTCGACGGCGGAACGGTGAACCTGGTGCGCGTCCAGTACGACATCGACGCGGTCGCCCACGCCATGCGCCGGTGCGGCTTCGAGAGACGCTACTACCGAAACCTCTATTTGGGAGAGAAGATCCGGGCGGCGTCGGGCTGACCTCGACGGCGCGCAGGCCCCCGCCACGGCTCGCTCCAGCCGCGTAGCTCCTCCCCTCGGCGGGTGTGGGTCCCGCCGACACCGGCTGTTTTGCGACCCTGGGCGGGTCGGATAACATGCCCACTCGCATGCGGTGCGTGATCCTCCAGCCGTCGTACGTCCCCTGGCGGGGCTACTTCCACCAGATCCAGAAAGCGGACGTGTTCGTCTTCTACGACGACGTGCAGTACGACAAGAGGGGTTGGCGGAACCGCAACCGCATCAAGACGCCCAGCGGGAGCCGGTGGCTGACCATCCCGGTGCGAAGCTGCGGGGCGCAGGTCGAGCGCACGCCGATCCGGGAGATCCAGATCTGCTGGGACCGGCCCTGGCCCCAGAAGCACCTGGAGGCGATCCGTCACTCCTACTCGAAGGCGCCGTTCTTCGAGCGTTACGCGCCGCTGCTCGAGTCCTGCTTCGCGCGGCGCCAGGAGCGACTCGCCGACCTCACCATCGATCTGACCGTGCGGCTGGCCAGCGAGCTCGGGCTCGCCGGCAAACGGTTCCTGCGCTCCTCGACCCTCTCCGCCTCAGGGGCCAAGGACGACCGTCTGATCTCCCTGCTGAAGGCGCTCTGCGCCCATCACTACATCAGCGGTCCGTCGGCACGCGCCTACATCGACGAAGCCAAGCTGAACGCCGCAGGGATCACCCTCGAGTACATGAGCTACGACTACCCCCCGTACGACCAGCTCTACCCGCCGTACGACCCGCACATCTCGATCCTCGACCTGCTGTTCATGAAAGGGCCCGACGCGGGAGAGTACATCTGGGGCCGCCGGGCCACCGGCAGCGCTGGGCGATGACCGGCCTGGTGGCGGAGTCGATGCCCGGCCTGAGCGTGGTCACCACGCTCTACCGCTCGGCGCCCTACCTGCGGGAGTTCTACCGACGTGCCGTGGCCGTCGCCGAGCGGGTCTGCCCGAGCTTCGAGCTCGTATTCGTGGACGACGGCTCGCCGGACGAGTCGGCCGAGACCGTCCGCGAGCTGCTGCGGGAAGACCCCCGGGTGGTGCTGGTCGAGCTGTCCCGCAACTTCGGCCATCATCACGCGGCGTTGGCCGGCCTCGCCCACGCCCGAGGGAAGCGGGTCTTCCTGATCGATGTGGACCTCGAGGAGTCGCCGGAGTGGCTCGAGGAGTTCGCCGCCCAGATGGGGACTTCCGGCGTCGACGTCGTCTACGGGGTCAACCGGGTCCGCCGCGGCGCGTTCGTCCGCAAGCAGATTGGCGGCTGGTTCTGGAGCCTCTTCAACCTGTTGTCGGAGACCAAGATCCCACGAAACCCCTGCACCGTCCGGCTGATGAGCCGCCGCTACGTCGACGCGCTGATGCGGCTGCCGGACCGAAACCTCTTCCTGGCCGGCAGCTTCGCCTGGCTGGGGTTCCGGCAGGAGGCGCGCCCGGTCGAGAAGGGGATCCGACCGACCCGGTCGAGCTACGGCCCGCTGCGGCTAGCCAGCCTCTTCGTGGACGCGATCACCTCGTTCACCAGCTACCCGCTCAGCCTGATCTTCGTGGTGGGGAGCATCATCGCCAGCCTGGCGTTGGGTGCGGGCCTCTGGCTGGTGATCCGCAAGCTGGTCGCCCCCGAGTCCATCTCGCTCGGCTGGCCGTCGGTGATCGTCTCGATCTGGTTCCTGGGGGGTCTGACGATCGCCTTCCTCGGCATCATCGGCGTCTACCTCGGCAAGCTGTTCATCGAGGTGAAGGGGCGACCCGTGTACATCGTGCGCCAAGTCCATCGGGGCTCGCTGGAACCGCAGCCGGGCGCCCCCGAGGACCCGGTATTCTGCAAGCCCGGCCTCGGCTGAGGGGCTCACCCGCTCCGGTCGCGGCTCATCCAGATCGGCGCGGTGGCGAACCAGGCCACCGTCCCCAGCAGCATCGCTCCCCTGAGCCATGGCTCGCTTTGCCGGCCGGCCAGGAACAGCAGCGGTGGCGCCAGGATCCCGAAGAGCAGCGCCGACCAGGAGACGAGCTGAAGCAGCGTCTTCATCGGGCCCCTCCCCGCTTCGTCACGAGACACCCCCCGCGGCTCGGGGGCCCCGCTGCACCAGACGGCTCCCCAGCAGGTAGAGGGCGGCGGCGATGAACCAGCCGGGCAGGCTCACGAAGAAGATCTCGACGCCGCCGTAGAGGATGAGGCCGGTGCAGGCGAGCAGCGTCACGAACCATGCCGTGCCGGCCGCCCAGTTGAAGCCGATCCCCCGCTCGGCGGCCCAGCCGCTCTTCAGCCCGAAGCGGTCCATCAGCCAGAAGTCGACGAAGACCACCGCCCCCATCGGCATCAGTATCAGCCCGTACAGCGCCACGAAGCCGAGCAGCTTCATGGCGATGGCCGGGAACAGGCCGGCCAGGGTGGCGATGCCGCCGGTGACCAGCGTGACCTTGAAGCGCGAGGCCTTCGGCACGATGGCCTGGAAAGCCAGGCCGGCCCGGTAGATGGTGGGGTTGGCGGTGGTCCAGCCGGCGACGATCACGCACAGCAGGCCGGTGACGCCGCAGGCCCCGTACGCCATCGGCCCCGGCAGCACGTCGGTGTTGGTCGGGTCCTGGTGGAGCTGCAGCGCGTAGAGCATGGCCGCGGACAGCCAGGCCATGAAGTGACCGACGTACATGCCGGTGCCGGAGGCGATCCCGTACCAGGACTTGCGGGCGAAGCGGAAGACCGACAGGTCCGACATGCCGATGTGCATGGCCATGTTGCAGAACCAGGCGAAGAAGGTCACGTGCCAG
>CAZNNH010000071.1:0-27520 GCA_964574335.1 uncultured Acidobacteriota bacterium
CCATCCCATCGCTGTCGTGGGCGGCGTTGACGAACACACGCGCCACCCGCTCGGGCTCCGGTAGCGTCGGCTGGCCGAAGCGCGCAATGGCCTGCAGGAACCCGTACATCGTGGTCGCCCCGCCGATGCCCAGCGCAAGCGTCAGCACGGCCACGGCCGCGAACCCGGGACGGCGCGACCACTGCCGCATCGTGAAGCGCACGTCCTGACCGAGGTTCATGACATCTCTCCGTTCGTCCGGACCGACTCTGCTATTCGGATCGCAGCGCCTGTGCCGGATCCACCCGGGCGGCGTGGCGGGCGGGCACGTAGCAGGCTGTCGCTGCGGTGACTCCCAGCACGCCCGCGATCCCGAGCCAGAAGACCGGGTCGAGGGAGCTCATTCCCAGAAGGCCGGGGAAGCCCGTTCGGACGCCGACGGCGACCCCGGTGACGCCCAGCGCGGCGCCGATCCCGATCCGGATCAGGCCGTCTCGGACCACCAGGCCCACCAGGCTTCGTGGGGACGCGCCCAGGGCGAGGCGGACGCCCATCTCGACGCGGCGCTCACTCACCAACTGGCTCATCACGCCGAAGACGCCGATGATCGCGAGCAGCAGCGCCAGCCCGCCGGTGGCGCCCATCAACTGGTCGACGACCATGGGCCGCCCTCGAGTCAGGTCGAGCACGGATCCCACGGAGCGGATCTGCCGCAGGCGAAGGTGGGGGCTCGTCTCCTCGACTGCCCGGCGGATCGGGCCGAAGAGCTGTGCCCCCTCACCCTCCGTCCGGGCGACAATCTCGAACCGGGGCGCGGCCCCCCTCGTCCAGGGTCGAAAGAGCGAGTGCCCGAATTCGAGCCGGAACTCCTCGATGGCGTCGAGGCGCCCGAAGCGAACGGGATCCCGGGAAACACCCACCACCGTGACGGCGTCGGTTCTTCCCTGGTCGGCCACGTAGAGGGTCTGCCCGAGCGGGCTCCGGCCCGGCCAGAGGCGCGCGGCGAGGCTCTCGTTGAGGACCGTCACCAGCCCGCCCGATTCTTCCTCGACGAACGTCCGTCCGAGCGTGATCGGCAGCCTGAGAGTCGCGAAGTAGTCGGGATCGATCTCCACCTGTCGCGCGGGCAGCCCTATCTTGGAGGGCTCGGAGCTCACACGGGCAGAGGCGTTGCCGAAGGGCAGCTCCCCAAAGGTGACGCCACGGACGCCGGGAATGGCCAAGACCCGCTCCTTCAGCAGCCGGCGGAGGTCCGGAGCGGCCCGCGCTACCTCGCCGGCCGCCCAGCCCTTCTCCGGAGAAACCTCCGCGACCACGAGCTGCTCCCCCTCGAAGTTGAGGTCCATCGAGCGAAGGGCCGAGAAGAAGCTCCCGAACATGAAGGCGGTGACGACGAGACCGGCAGCCAGGCCGACCTCGAGCACGGCGAAGACATCGCGCAGGTGGTAGCGGCCGACGCCGAAGAGTGGGCGGTGCAGGCTGGTCCGCAGGGAGTCGGCGACGCTCCTCCGAAGGCTGTGGAAGAGCGGGGCAGTGCCGAAGACGAGCGGCGTCAAGAGCGTTGCCGCCCCGCAGAAGAGCAGGGCGGAGGCGTCCAGACCCATCCGGACGTCGATCTCCGGCGGGAATAGTGTGCGAATGCCCCGTAGGCCGAGAAGGGCCAGGACGGCGCCGACCGCGCCGCCGACAGCGGCGAGGAGCCCGCTTTCGACCAGGAGCTGGAGCGCGAGGCGCCACCTCGCGACCCCGAGCGCCAGTCGAACCGCCATCTCCCGCTCCCGCTGGACCGCCCGGACCAGCAGCAGGGTGGCCACGTTGGCGCAGCCGATCAACAGCACCAGGACCGCCGGTCCGACCAGCATCAGCCAGCCCAGGCGAAGGCGGTGGCCGGCGTCGTCGAGGATCGGCACCAGCCGCGGCCGCCACTGCGCGGGAGCGCCAGACACGCCAACCGCCTGCAGCTCCGACCGCACCTGTGCCCACGAGGCCTGGCGTTGGCTCCTCCCGATCACCCGGACTGGCGCGCTGTCGTCGAGGCCCATCAGGGGTATGAAGATGTCCGTCGGCCCCATGGCCATGCCCAGGTTCTCGGTGATCACGCCGATCACGGTATGGCTCTCGCCGTCGAGGTCGAGGGCCCGGCCGAGGACCGCCGGGTCGCCGCCGAACCTCGAACGCCAGGTCCGCTCGCTGAGCAGGGCGGGACGGGCCTCACCGGTGCGGAGATCCTCCTCGGTGAAGATCCGGCCGATCACCGGCGGGGTCTCCAGCAGTGCCAGGAAGCTGGGCGTGACGGAGAGCACCCCCACGTCGTCCGTCCCTTCGTCCGCACGCAACGTCAGTCCGTCGGAGGTGTACCCCGCCAGCCACTGGAACGACGAAACCCCCTCCGCCCAACGGCGGTAGTCGCCGTAGGTCGCCGGTCCCATCCCCTCGCTGTCGTGGGCGGCGGTGACGAAGATGCGCGCCACCCGCTCGGGCTCCGGGAGGGTCGGCTGGCCGAAGCGCGCGAAGGCCTGGAGGACCGCGTACATGGTGGTGGCGCCGCCGATGCCGAGGGCCAGCGTGACGATCGCCACGGCCGCGAACCCGGGACGCCGCGACCACTGCCGCATCGTGAAGCGCACGTCCTGACCGAGACTCATGCCATTCCCTCCGCTCGTCCGGACCGGACCGACTCTACGGCCGGCTTCTGGCGTCCGTCAATCCGGTCTGTGGGGACCCGCCCCTTGCCCAGGGCGATGAGCTTGCGTCAGGCCAGGCCGAGAGCTACGCCGAGCGCCCGGTCGAGGGAACGCCTTCGCGGGAGGCTCAGGGAGCCCGCGAAGTCGGTGAGCAGTGACTTGTGAACGCTGAGCAGCGCGTCACAGTGGATGCTGGATTCGTGCTTGAGGCCGTCCTCGGGGCCCAGCTCTACCTGGGTCGACAATCCGTCTCGGCGCGTGTAGATGGGCGCGCAGACCACCGTCGAGAAGCGAGAGTCGATCAGCGCTTGGCGGCTGACGATGACGAAGACCCGCGACCGTTTCGGACTACCGCTACCGGGATGCCGAACGCGGTAGAGGTCCCCCCGTTTCACGAGTCGGCCTGATAGGAGAGCACGTCCTCCATCTCGCTGTTCAACGCGTCCGCAGCGTGGTCGATGAGCTCGCGGTCGCGGGCGTCGCGTGCTGCCCGTGCCTGCCCAGAGAGGTACTCTCGCGCCGCATCTTCGAGAATCCGGGAGCGACTCCGTCCCCGGCTCGCCGCGCGGTCGATTGCTTTCAGGACCCCCTCGTCAATCGTGACCGATGTCTCCACTCTCATGCTCCACAGCATACTGCCCCACTCCACACTTTCTAACCCGGCATCCCAATGGGTCACCCGCTCGGCCTCGCCGGCTCGGCTCGGAGATCACCGAGATCTGGCACCCAGACTGCCTCCGCAGGGCCCACGCTCACCATAGCCCAGTGGGTATCTGTCATAGCGACGTCGGGATCCTGGGAGGCTCGGCAAGCGCGACACATACGACTTCGCCTGTTCTTGGCGATGGCACGTCGTTTGCGAGCTCGAGTCTCGCTTGCGCTCGCTGCGCGCCGGAAGACGCTGGACACAGGTCTCGCAGAGGAACCGCGAGAACAGGCAGGAAGGAGGACTCGCAGATGCTTTTCTTCAAGAAGAGGAAGACGGCCCAATCCTGCTATGAGATGGGCTACGCGTGCTACCTGAAGTACGGGAAGGACTCCGTGAGCGGAGGCCGGCAAGAAGATCCCCACGACCTCGACCTGGCCGAGTTTCACCTCAAGAAGGCGCTCGAGTTGAACCACCTGTGGGTGCCCGCGATGGTCATCCTGGGTTTCGTCTATCAAGCCAAGGGTGATACCGAGAACGCCAAGCGCTGGCTTGGACGGGCGTTGCAGTATCCGACGGTGCTTGGATCGAACCTAGAAGGCGTGAGGGAGTCATTCAACGACTTGTGCAACAGGGCCGACTCCTGACTGATGTCCGTCGGCGGAGCTGGCCGAGTCCGCAACCTCCCGGGCTGGAGTTTTCACCGGTGACGGGGTCGTGACCGCGTTACCGATGCCCGGTGCGTTGCTGAGGGGGCAACATGGTCGCGAGCGCTGCGTCTCCTGAGCAGGCGGCTTTGGAGGCACGCGAAAAAGAAGAGCACGAATCGCGTAGAGATGACGATTGCTGCAGCAGCGTCCTGTCTTCGACGGCGTCGCGCTACGGCTTCTCGGGTGGCGCCGAATCGGAAGCGGGTTTGCTCGAGAAGGTCGGACTCGTGCTGACGCTTGTCTTCGGCATGGCGCTCGCGTTCATCCTCGTGGCAATGGCACTCGCCCCCATGTGGCTACCGACAATTCTGTTCGGCTACAGGAACGATGCCGCCGCCTTCTGGAAGGCGCTTGGACGGCTGGGCATGACTTCATACGACGGCGCCACGATGAGCGCCATCATCGTATCCGCCATCGGCGGCCTTGTCTTGTACGCACTCGTTCGCGGACTGATGGACTCCTAGCTTCGAAGCGACTGGCCAAGCCGGTCCACTGCCAGGGTCGCGTCGCCTTCGCGCCATTCCAGATGGTCCCGCTGGGGCCTGCTCGCCTCGCTGGGGCTCGGCTGCACGGCCTGCGCGCCGTGGAGCGGTCGTCGCCGCCCTCCTCGTACCAGGCGTCGTCGACAGACACCACATGCGCGTGAGGGTTGAGCCGCAAGTCGGACGAGGTTCGCTGCGATGCGGCCACCGATCCCGTCTTCGCGTCCGGCGCACCATCCCCCGGCCGGCGTGGAAGCTCTGCGCCGTCTCCACGAAGATCGATCCTCCTTGACAACGGCCTCGCGTCCACCACACCAACGGTGACGCCGCCAGCCCCGAGCCGGATCCCCGAGAACCCGCAGACCGCCGAGAGAGGGTAGACTCGCTACAGTCTCGGATCGTTCGGAAGGAATCGGAGATGTCCGTCAGCAGCGGCTCCAGGTTCGGCCCCTACGAGGTCCTCTCTCGCCTGGGCGAGGGGGGGATGGGCGAGGTCTATCGAGCCCGGGACCAGCGGCTGGGCCGCGAGGTCGCCATCAAGGTCCTGCGCGCCGAGTACTCGTCCGACGCCGAGCGGCTGAGCCGTTTCGAGCAGGAGGCGCGCGCCGCCTCGGCCCTCAACCACCCCTACATCGTCACCATCTACGACATCGGCGAGGAGGAGGGGACCCGCTTCATCGCCATGGAGCTGGTGCGTGGCCGCACCGTACGCGCCCTGCTGGGTAGCGGGCCGTTCCCGGCGAGCGAGGCCCTCGACCTGGCGCTGCAGGCGGCCGAGGGCCTGACCAAGGCCCACGAGGCCGGCATCGTCCACCGCGACCTGAAGCCCGAGAACCTGATGGTCAGCGAGGACGGCCTGGTCAAGATCCTGGACTTCGGTCTGGCCAAGCTCACCCGTGGTCCGCTGGAGGTGGACACCGACGGGCCCACGATCGCCCACAGCCCGACCCGCGCCGGGACGCTGCTCGGCACCGTGGAGTACATGTCCCCGGAGCAGGCCAGCAGCCGCCCGGTGGACTTCCACACCGACCACTTCTCGCTGGGCGTGGTGATCTACGAGATGGTCACCGGGGAGCGGCCCTTCCAGCGCGAGAGCCTGCCCCAGACCCTCTCCGCGATCATAGAAGCCCCGGTGGCCCGGCTCGACTCGAAGGGGCGCGAGGTCCCGCCCGCCCTGGCGGACGTAGTGGCCCGTTGCCTGAGCAAGAAGCCCGAGCAGCGCTTCGCCACCACCCGCCAGCTCGCCGAGGCCTTGCGGTCCGCCAAGGAGAGCCCGCAGCGAACCTCGGAGCCGCCCCCGCCCGCCGCCGAGGCAGTGGTGCTCCGGGAGTCGCCGGTGGGCGACTACTACGTCCAGACCGAGCGGGGCACCCGGCGGATGAGCGAGGACCGGCTCCGCAGACGCCTCAGCCGTCACCGGCTCTCCGGGCTCGAGATGGTGCGCCGCGAGGGCGAGGACCACTGGAGCGCCCTCCACGACCGGAGGGTCTTCCGGGAGGTGGTGGCGGTCACCGGCAGCCCCCGCGACGCGGCGCGCTGGCACCTGGTGCAGGGGTTCGGTGGGCACCTGGCGGCCTTCATCGGCGTCGGCATCGGCATGACCCTCATGCAGGGGCAGGTGCCGTTCTGGCTGGCCTTCTGGGGGATCGGCCTGCTCACCCATGCCTTCCGCGTCCTTCCCGCGCTGGTGGGACTGTGGCGCGAAGGGAAGCTGCCGCCGGGTCGCGTGGAGCCGCAGCCGAAGGCCCTCGCCGTCGGCCCGTCGCCCAAGGCCCCCTCGCCGGCGCTGTCACCCAGCTTCCTGGGCGAGGTCGAGCGGGTCCGCGGCCTGCTCGAGAACCGTCCCACCCGGGAAGGGCGCGAGCTGCTCTCGGAGATCGATCGCCTGGTGGCCTCCGTCACCGCCCTGACGGCCAAGGAGAAGGACCTCGAGGAGCAGACCTCGCCGGGCGAGCTGGAGGAGGTGCGCGTGGCCGAGGACCAGGCCCGGGCCAAGCTGGCGTCGTCGACGACCAAGTACGACCGCCAGCTCTTCCAGCGTCAGGTGGAGGTCCTGGCCACCCGCCGTCGCGCCATCGAGACCGCGCGGCTCCAGCTCGACCGTATGCGGGTGCGCCGCAGCATGGCCGAGCACCAGCTCAAGCAGCTCCGCCTCGACCTCTCCCAGGCCGAGGCCCGGCGTATCGAAGCCCCGGAGCTGTCGTCGCGGATCCTGCAGATCCGCCACGAGGTGGACGCCTTCGACGAGGTCGAAGAGCTGCTGGCCCCCGACTGACCTCGTCGGTCGTCGGGCACCCTCGGGCAGGCGCGCTAGGCGAGCCAGTCGAGGGTCTCGAACACCAGCTCGATCGGGTCCTTGCGCAGCACGGCCAGGAGGACGGCACTCGGCAGGACCACCCCGACGGCCAGTGTCCCGAGCAGAACGGGAGCGCTCGCGAGGCCGCGGGTTCCGAGCTGCAGGACGATCACGGCGCTGGCCGCCGCCGCCAGCAGCCAGTAGACCTGCAACGCCCACCTGAAGCGCCGCAAGAACCGCTTCCGCCGTCGCTCCACGGCCAACCGCGCCTCCAGCCGTCGGTCGAAGAACGGCGAGAGCTGGGGCTCAGGGACGCCCCGCAACGCCTGGCCAAGGGCGCGGTGGACGGCCTCCCGCTCTCCCGTCCGGGGGCGCTCTTCAGACACGGTCTCCCCTCGGGGCCAGCCCGGCGGCCAGGCGCTGGCGGGCCCGAAAGAGGTGCGACTTGACGGTCTCGCGCTTCAGCTCCAGTAGCTCGGCAATCTCGGCCACGGGGCTCTCCATCCAGTAGTGCAGGTACACGACCGTGCGCTGGGGATCCGGGAGCTGCTCGACCTGTTGCAGCAGACGCTCGCGTTGCTGGCTGGCCGAGGCCGCCTCCTCTGGGTTGCTCCCTCCGCCGACGGCGGGCAGCTTCGCCAGCTCGTCGTCCGCGACGTGAGGCCGACGAAGGTCGGCGTGCCGACGTCGGTCGATGGCCAAGTTGCGGGTCAGGTGGAGCAGCCAGGTGGAGAATCGGGACTCGCCCCGGAAGGAGTCGAGCTTGCGGAAGACCAGCAGGAAGGCCTCCTGGGTCAGGTCCTCGGCCTCGGCCTCATGTCCGGGCCCCAACACCGCGGCGGCCAGCCGGAACACGCGGCGCTTGTGACGCTGGACCAGGGCGTCGAACAGCTCGCCATCGCCCGTCCGCTGGAGCTGGCGCACCAGTGAGGCGTCGTCGGCGGGAGAGGCCGTGTCCCTCCCGCCACCTCCTGCGGCAAACCAGGTCGGCGAAAGCACGAGCTCCGACATCTTGCGCTAGACCGAGGCCTCAGGGATCTCTTCTCGGGCCTGATCCGCAAGCCGGGCGGACAGGGCGTAGAAGCTCAGCAGGCCCACCCCCAAGAAGGCCGGGATCAGCCCCATCGCCCAGAACTCATTCATGTTCTCTCCGGTCGTGATCGCGAGGCCGATGCAGGTGCCGATGCCGCCGAAGAACCCGGTGAGGCCCAGGCACAGGGAGACCAGACGGACCCACAGCATGCTCGGGAAGAGCCAGCCCTTGCCGTTGGGCCGGGGCCCCTGAGCCTCGCCCAGCAGCCGGGCCAGCTCGAGATCGTTGCCTCCCGGCAGCTCCACGTTCTGGTCCATGGCCTTCATCCTCTCCTCGTGGAGGATCTGGCGCAGCCTGAGCTGCCTCGCCAGGATCAGGTGGCGCCTCAAGATGCTGAATCCCACCAACCCGAGCACCAGCGTGACAGATGCGAGCAGCTCCATCGCCCTCTCCTCTCCCCTCAGGGCCGTGGCCCCGTACTCCAATGGACGAGGTCAGGAGCTCGGAGGTTGCGGGGAAGGCCTCATTCCCAGCCGTTCTCGATGCCGTGCTGGGCCACGTAGCCGATGGCCTCGATCTCGTAGATCTTGCCGCCGCGGATCTTGAACATGTGGGCGGCTGGCAGGTCGAACGGGCCCCAGCGGTTCTCCCGCTCGGTGATGCCGGGTACCCCCTTGATCGTCATCACCTTCGGCTCTCCGTCGTGGACGAACATCGAGTAGGCGAACACCAGCCCCATCTCCTCGTCGGCGGCGATCAGACGGCGTCGGTTGATGTCGGTGATGTAGCTCATCACGCCGGTGCTGAGCTGCTCGCCGCACTTCATCTTCCGGAACACCGAGAAGTCGTCCTTGGCCGCCTCCTCCGGCGTCTGCTCCTGGTCGTTGGCCGAGGTCCCCCCGTTCTCCCGCCGCTGGCACTGGTCGGCGAAGGGCGCGACCGTGCCGTCGTCCTGGACGATGGCGTCGTAGTAGGAGTTGGCGATCTTCAGCATCTGCTCGCGTGGCAGCCGCTCCGATGGCTCGAGCGGCTGGACCAGCCCGGGTCGCGGCTGGGTCATGTTCGGGTTCAGGGGCTGGTCCCCGGCATGGCTCACCATGTGGTCGATCTCCGTGATCCTTCCCGCGACGACCTTCAGGCGCGCCGCCAGGATGGTCGGCTTGCCGTTCTCCTCGATGACCCCCATGAAGCCGACCTGCCCGGCCACCGGATCGGCCGCGAAGATCCGGAACTCGGTCGGCCCTCCGGTCGCCGCCTCCCACAGCCCCTTGCCGATCGGCGTCACCTCGGTGTTCTCCACCAGCTTCACGCCCTCGGCAAGCGGGACCTGCGAGGGGTCGTGGCGGGCCAGCGCCGCGAGGTACTGCTCCATCAGAGAGACCAGAGCCTGGCGACCCAGCGTCTGGGCGTCCAAGGTCGGTGCCACGGCTCCCAGACCGGCTAGGATCCCGACGGCCACCCACAGCTTCTTCATCGTCCGCTCTCCCGCAGCCTGAGAATGGACCTCCGCGGCCGCTCCGCCGACGTCTGGAAGGTCGAGGACCCGCTCGGCGCCGAGTCTACCGCCGCCTCGCTCGGTGGCCACTATCCGCCCAGGCGCTCGGCGCGATAGCGCCGCACCAGTTCAGAGGCTGGCTTTTCGTAGCCGGAGGGCACAGGGAACAGCGTGGGGAGCCGATAGGTCGTATCGGAGCCGCCGCCCTCGGCTCCCATGCGGGTGGTCACCTCGATCGTGAAGCGGATCGCTCTTCGCCTTCTGATCAGGTCGCTCACCTTCACCAGCGTCTTCAGCGGGGTGTGGCCGAAGGCCTCGTGGTAGATGCCCTCGGCGCCGAACCACACCCGCGGCTGCTGGACGCGGAGGGCCCTCCGCCGGTACCGGCGCGCCTTCCTACGCTCCTGCAGCGGCTGGACCAGCCCCACGCCGATGAGCAGTAGGAACACGCCGCCGGCCGTGACCTGCAGGTACGGCTTCACGCCCTCGTCCTGGATCACGAACGCGACCACTCCGAGCAGGATGGCTCCGAGCACCAGGCCGACGATGCCGCTGTATACGGCGCCCACGAACGGGCGAAGCCCGGGCTCCGGGAGCAGCGAGCGGTAGGTCGACTCGACGTGGTCCCGCCACTCGTCGGGTGGGTACTGCCAATGTAGCCAGCACTCGGACCGGAACAGACGCTTGATCGCGCGCTTGTCGGTGAACCGGTGCACCAGGCCGGCCACCACGAAGATGCCGCTGAACGCCAGCCAGAACAGGCCCAGGCCGCCGAGCGGCAGGACCAGGTCCTTGGGCGTGGCCTTGGCGAAGTGCAGGGTTATCCCAGCGATGACCGCCAGCCCGCCGAGGCCGAAGAAGAGCAAGCCCTTCGCTTGAGCGAGCTGCTGTCCGTCGTCCAGGACCAGCCGCCGGGGCCGATCCGCCTCATCGTGGGAAGTGAAGCCCATCGTCCCGAGTTCCGCTTGGCGCCCATCATAGGACCGCCTTCATGTGCTGGTCCATGTTCTTTTCTTCTTGACGCGGAACGGGTCGGACCCTATATTCCGCCCGTGATGATGCAGAAGGGCAGAGCTCGGACGCCAGAGAGTGGGCACCAGCCCGCGATCTCCTTGCGTCCGTATCGGCTGTCCGAGTCGCTTTGCCTCCAGGGCAACGGTCGCTTCGGCACGGAGGGAGGACCGCCCTAGAAGGAACCGGGAATCATAGAGTCCTTGGCCTTCTGGGGAGTCCTCCAGAAGGCCTTTTTCTTTGGGCGCGCGAGGTTCGCGCGTCGTGAACGTACAGGCGCGGTGTGCCGAGCCGGTCTCGGGGCTCTTTGACAACCGACGGATGGTCGTACCGAAGAGCTCGTGTCTCCTCGTGGCGCAATGGGCAGACGCACGGCGTTCAGACCGCCGGGATCCCGGTTCGAGTCCGGGCGAGGAGACCAACACGCCTTGACTCCCTCGGAGCTGAGGCGGCGGTGCCGGGTCCACTGTCGGTCCACATCGATGCCAATCCGTTGCCGAGGCACCGCAGCAGCGCCCACGTTCAGGAGCTGGTCGGCCTGGTGGTGGGTCAGGGGTTCAAGGCGCTGATCAAGCCCGAGAGCTGGTGCGCGACGCACGCGGCGGACCACGTGGTCCGCCAGCCCGGCAGGCCGCAAGCGGTCACCGGGCGTCGTACCGTGGCCTGAGCCAGGCCTTCCAGCACCGGCTTCACACGCGCTCGAGAGTTCTGACGTTTCCCGGGCCGGCGGCGCCCTCCGCCTCACCACGTGATCGGCGGGGTGCGTTCCGCGCACGGGTTCTTGACGAAGGGAGGTGTCAGAAGGCAAACCCGGATAGCTCAGAGGATAGAGCACCGAGCTGATAACTCGGCGGTCGCAGGTTCAAATCCTGCTCCCAACACGACTACAAATCGTGTCTGTCGTACCCACCGGCTCTGGGAGGCGGAACGCCGCGCTCCCGCCGGCCCGCGGTGGGCGCCCGCACGGGTCCACCGCCGGCACCCTGCGGAGGCGTCCTGCAGGCCGCGGATACCGGTCTCGCTCGCCGCCCGCTACGCCCACGTCGAGGGCCGCCGGCCGCCGTCCAGGGCCGTGCGCTCCCGCTACGGGTCAGGCGGGCCGGCGGAGAGGCCTCAAGCGGTCCTCCACGCCCGAGATGGGGCGGGCCGGCCGCCCGCCTCCCAGAGCCTCTTGCCGTTCCACGTCGCAAGTCAGAGAAAGGAGGTGCCCCTTGTGGGTTCTCTTTCATCGTCTCAAGGTTCGCGAGCACGAGCGGGGCCTGCTCTTCAAGGACCGGGTCTTCGAGCGCGTGCTGAAGCCGGGCCGTCACACCCTCTTCGATCCGTTCCGCAAGCTGCGACTCGATGTCGTCTCGGTCCGTGACCCCTGGCTGGTCCACCCCGACCTGGACGTGATCGTGCGGTCCGGGGCCCTGGGTGAGGAGGCGCGGGTGGTGGACCTCGAGGACCATCAGCGCGCCATCGTCTGGATCGACGGCCGTGTCGCGGCGGTCCTGAAGCCGGCCCTGTACGTGCTGTGGACGGTCTTCCGCAAGGTCCGCGTCGACGTGATCGACGCTGGGCCAGTGCGCTTCGAGCACGCCGAGCTCCCGGCGATCGTCAACCTGCCGGGTAGCTCGACGCTGATCGAGATGGTGACGGTCGAGGCCGGTCACGGCGGACTGTTCTTCCGCGACGGCCGCTACCAGACCACGCTTCTCCCGGGCGCCCACGCCTTCTGGAAGGGCGTCGCCAAGGCTCGCGTCGTCGACGTGGACCTGCGCGAGCAGGTGCTCGACATCGCCGGCCAGGAGATCATCACCGCCGACAAGGTCAGCCTGCGCACGAACGCGGTGGTGGCCTTCAAGGTGGCCGATCCCCAGAAGGCGGTGGCCGTCGTCGACGACTACCGCCAGGCCCTCTACCGCGAGGCCCAGCTCGCGCTGCGTGCCGCCATCGGCGCTCGCGAGCTAGACGCCCTGCTGGCGGAAAAGGACGCGGTGGCGCGCGAGCTTCTGACCGCCGTCCGCCAGCGGGTGGCCGGGTTTGGCCTAGAGGTCGAGTCTCTCGGCATCCGGGACGTCATCCTGCCGGGCGAGATGAAGGAGCTGATGAACAAGGTCACCCAGGCCAGGAAGGCGGCCGAGGCCAACCTCATCGTCCGTCGCGAAGAGGTGGCGGCGGCTCGCTCGCAGGCCAACACCGCCCGGATCCTCGAGTCGAATCCCACCCTGATGCGCATGCGCGAGCTCGAGGTGCTGGAGAAGGTGGCGGCCCAGTCGCAGCTCAGCGTGGTGGTCGGCGAGAAGGGCCTCACCGATCGTGTCGTGAAGCTGCTGTAGGTCGTGGGGGTGGCGGGAATCGGCCCGCCACCCCCGGGGCGAGCTCCCTGCCGCGCCGTTGGCGGCGACGCCTGTGGTATAAAGCGCGCTCCTTGGCGCGCAACGGAGCAACGAGCCGCGGAACGCGGCGGCGTCCCCCGGAGGTCGGGAGCCCGCTGCTCGACCGCCTGAACCCCGCCCAGCGGGACGCCGTCACCACCACCGAGGGACCGCTGCTGGTGTTGGCGGGCGCCGGCACCGGCAAGACCCGGGTGATCACCACCCGGATCGCCTACCTGCTGGCCCGGGGCGTGGACCCATCCGGCATCCTGGCCGTGACCTTCACCAACAAGGCCGCCGGCGAGATGAAGCAGCGGCTGGCCGAGCTGGTGGGCGAGCCGGCCCGCGCGATCACGGTGGGGACGTTCCACGCCTTCTGCGTGCGCCTTCTCCGCGAGCACGCGAAGGCACTGGGCCTGTCCCGGCGTTTCACCATCTGTGACGCCTCGGATCAGCTCAGCGCCGTCAAGTCGGTGATGCGGGAGCTGCGGGTCCACGAGACCGCCATGCACCCGTCGGCGCTCCTGGCCCGGATCTCGTTCGCCAAGAACCAGATGTTGTCGCCCGAGTCGTTCCTGGCCAGCGGCACCGACGGCCGCGACCAACTGATCGGCTCGGTCTGGCAGCGGTACCAGGAGCACCTGGCTCGCGGGCTCTCCCTCGACTTCGACGACCTGCTGCTCCAGACCGTGCGCCTGCTGCGGGAGGACAAGGCGGTGCGCGCGCACTATCGGCAGCGGTACCGCCACATCCTGGTCGACGAGTACCAGGACACCAACCGGCCCCAGTACGAGATCGTGTGCGAGCTCGGGGCCGAGCACCGCAACGTCTGCGTGGTGGGCGACGACGACCAGTCGATCTACGGGTGGCGCGGCGCCGACATCCAGAAGATCCTGGGCTTCCATCGCGACTTCGAGGGCGCCAAGGTGGTCCGCCTGGAGACCAACTACCGCTCCACCCGGCCCATCCTGGAGGCGGCCAACGCCGTGATCCGCCACAACGCCTCGCGTCACGAGAAGGCCCTTCAGTCGGCGCGCGGCGAAGGCGACGCCGTGAGCGTGGTGCGGCTGGGCGACGAGATGGCCGAGGCCAACCTGGTGGTCAAGGAGATCCTGCAGCCGCTGCGCCGTCGCGAGGCCCGGCCCTCGGACTTCGCCATCCTGTGCCGGACCCAGGTCCAGTTCCGTCCGTTCGAGGCCGAGCTGCGCGCGGCCTCCATCCCCTACGTGGTGGTCGGCGGCATGTCCTTCTTCGATCGCAAGGAGGTCCGCGACGTCGTCGCCTTCATGAAGCTCGCCGTCCACCCCCAGGACGAGACCGCGCTGCTCCGGATCGTCAACACCCCGCCCCGGGGCGTGGGCAAGGCCAGCCTCGATCGGGTGCTGGCCTTCGCCACCGAGCGCGGGATCACGGCGGCCGAGGCCTTCGAGCGCTCGGAGGAGATCCCCGATCTGAGCCCGCAGTCGGTCGAGGGGTACCGGGCCCTGCAGGGCGCGCTGGCACGCGCCGACCTGGCGGGCGCTGGCCGGGAGCTGGTGGTCCGCCTGGACCGCTTCCTGGACGCCGTCAACTACCGGGACGAGGTCCGGCGCCTCTACTCGGATCCGATGACCCGTGAGGCGCGGTGGGCCGGGGTCGAGGAGGTCCTGAACTTCGCCGAGAACTACGTGCGCCGCGCCGCCTCGCCGACGCTGGTCGGGTTCCTGGAGGAGCTGGCGCTGAGCAGCGGTGACGAGGCGGGCGACACGCCGAAAGAGCGGGGCGAGGCGGTGACGCTGATGACGCTGCACGCCGCCAAGGGGCTCGAGTTCCCCCAGGTCTTCCTGGTGGGGATGGAGGAGGGGCTGCTGCCCCACGCCCGCGCCGTCGCCGAGGGCGGGGTCGAGGAGGAGCGGCGTCTGGCCTACGTCGGCATCACCCGGGCGATGACGAGGCTCACCCTGACCTGGGCCGCCGAGCGGGCCAAGTACGGCCGACGGGCCGCTTCCATGCCCTCCCGGTTCCTGTTCGAGGCCCAGGGCGAGACGCCGCCCAAGGGCTGGGCCGGCGTCGATGCCGCTTCGGGTGAAGACCCCGAGGAGGCCCCGAAGAAGAAGGGCCGGAAGGGCCAGAAGCGGCCACTCGGCGCCTCCCGCAAGCCGGCGCGAAGGAGGACGACCGCCACCCGGGGCTCACGGAGGTGAGGCCCTCACTCGGTCCCGCCGTCAGATCATCCGCGTCTTCCAGCGGCCGCGGCGAAAGGCCCAGACCCCGACCGCGGCCACCGTCGACTCCGAGATCGTGATCGCCCAGAACACGCCCTGTGGCCCCCAGCCGGCGGCCGAGGCCAGCAGCCAGGCCAGCGGGATCTGCCAGAGCCAGTAGCAGAGCAAGTTGATGACCGTCGGGGTGGTGGTGTCGCCGGCGCCGTTGAAGGCCTGGACCATCACCATCCCGAAGGCGTAGAAGCCGTAGCCGTAGCTGATGATCCGCAGGCAGTCCACGCCGAAGCGTTGCACCTGGGCCTCCGACGTGAACAGTCCCACCAGCAGCTCGGGCACAGCGATGAACACGGCGGCCACGCCCAGCAGGAAGACCATGTTGTAGAAGCCGGCGCGCCAGACGGAGTGCTCGGCCCGCTCCGGCTGACGGGCGCCCAGGTTCTGACCCACCAGGGTCGCCGCCGCGTTGCCCATCCCCCAGGAGGGCAACAGGGCGAAGATCACCACCCGGATGGCGATCGTGTAGCCGGCGACGGCGGCGCTGCCGAACGTGGCGATGATCCGCACCAGCGCCACCCAGCTCGCGTTGGCGATCAGGAACTGAAGGATGCCGCCCACCGAGACCCGCAGCAGGCGCAGGAGGACCGCCGGGAAAAGGCGCAGGTGCGACCGCCGCACCCTCAGCCGGTGGCTTCCCCGGGCCAGGACCCGGAGCTGGTAGACGACGCCCAGTCCGCGGCCGAGGACCGTCGCCACCGCGGCGCCGGTCAGTCCCAACTTGGGAAAGGGCCCCAAGCCGAAGATCAGGCAGGGGTCGAGCAGCAGGTTCACCCCGTTGGCGAACCACAGCACCCGCATCGCGCTGGCCGCGTCGCCGGCCCCGCGTAGGATGGCGTTGATCAGGAACAGCAGCAGGATGGTGACCGTCCCGCCCAGCAGCACCGCGGTGTAGCCTGACCCGTGCCGGATCACCTCCGGCGGGGCTCCCATCAGGGCCAGGATGTGGGGGGCGAGCAGGACCCCGGCCGCACCGACCGGGACCGACAAGAAGACACCCGCCGCGATCGCCTGGACCGCGGCCACCGCCGCTCCATCGTGGTCCTTCTCGCCGACCCGCCGCGCCACCATCGCGGTGGTGCCCATGCTGACCCCCAGGGCGACGCCGAAGATCAGCGTCACCACCGCCTCCGTCAGGCCCACCGTGGCCACGGCCTCGGCCCCGAGGCGGGAGACGAAGAAGACGTCGCAGATGGCGAAGACCGATTCCATCGAGGTCTCGAGCACCATCGGGACGGCCAGCAGGAAGACCGCCCGGCCCACCGGGCCGCGGGTGAAGTCCTGCTCGGTCCCGGCCATCGCCACCCGAACCACCTCCCACGCCTGCCGCAGGAGCGGCCCAACACGTCCAGCTTGGTTTCTGCTCCAGCTCACCATTCCCTCGCCGCGCCGGCGACCCGAGTCGCGAAAGCGACCTCGAGCCGAAGGCACCTTGCTCGGCTGCCGTGACTCGGCTGCTAGGGGAGACCGTCGGAGAGACGGCCTAGAACGTCGCGCGAGGGAGCTGGTCGGAGAGAGGCTTCGCGAAGGCTCGCTCGAGGCGACCCTCCAGGCCGGGGAGACCCCGCAGCCCGGTGTCGGTCTCGTCCTTCATCAACCGCGAATCCTCATCTGAGCGCTCCAACGAAGAGAAACGTGATTGAAGCACATCCTTCTGGGGCCTGTCCAGAGGTCACTGCAACCTTTCCTCGCGCGGAGGCGTCTCACCGGTATTGATAGGGAGGTGTCTGTGTCTCGATTCAGCGTCGTTCCCGTGGTCGTCGGGCTTCTCTCGATCGGAGGCCAGGCGACCGCCGCCGAGGTCACCCGGACGGTGCGCGCCGAGCTGAGCCCACCCGCCGTCGGCGCGCT
This sequence comes from uncultured Acidobacteriota bacterium, assembly GCA_964574335.1. GTDB lineage: Bacteria > Acidobacteriota > Vicinamibacteria > Fen-336 > Fen-336 > CAZNNH01. The sequence goes on from CAZNNH010000071.1 coordinate 16,806, forward strand.
GGCCGTCGAGAACCTCGCCGGCTCCATGAACGTCGTGCGCGGAGACGGGAAGACCGTCGTCGCCATCGCCACCATCCACGCCGAGAGCCAGGCGCTGGCCGATGCCGTCAGCCTGGAGGAGGTCCGTGGCGAGAAGGGCACGCCCACGCTGCGCGTCCGCTACCCGCTGGACCAGGAGGACCGGCTGCGCTACCCGGACGCCGGGGGCGGCAGCTCGAGCGTCAAGTACGACGGCCGCCGAGTGAAGGTGAGCGGCTCCCGGGGCGTGCTCCTGTACGCCGACGTCGAGGTCCGGCTGCCGGCGGGACCGGTCACGGCTGCCCTCGTGAACCACGTCGGCTCGCTCCGGGCCCAGGGGGTCGAGGGGGACCTGACCTTCGACACCGGCAGCGGGGACGTGACCCTCAAGAAGGTCAAGGGCGCCATCGTGGCCGACACCGGTTCGGGGAACGTCGACATCCAGGACGCCGAGGGAAGCCTGCGCTGCGACACCGGCAGCGGGAACTGCCAGATCGCGCGGTTCCACGGCGACAAGCTGGTGTGCGACACCGGCTCGGGCGAGGTCGAGGTCCGCGAGGCCCAGGCGGACCGCCTGGAGGCCGACACCGGTTCCGGAGACGTCCGGCTCGAAGGCATCGATGCCGAACACATCAAGGTGGACACCGGCTCCGGCAACGTCACGATCGAGGCGCCGTCCGCCCGGCTGACGCGGATCCAGGCCGACACCGGCAGCGGGAACGTGCACCTCCACTTGGGGGCGGCCGCGTCCTTCGAGGCCCGGGCCGATACCGGGAGCGGCGACGTCAGAAGCCGCTACGCCGACGCGGAGCCGATCCTCGACGACCACGAGGTGGTGGGCTACCGCCGGGGCGACGGTCGGATCCGGATCGACGTCGACACCGGCAGCGGCAACCTGGTGCTCGAGCCGTAGCCCGCGCGTCTCGGCGAGAGGCGGACCCGACGGGGCCGTCTTGTCCTGCAGGCGTCCCGCAGGCGGGATCGAAGGGTCCCACGAGCGGACAGGTGTGGCCCCGCCGGGCGAAGCTCCCCGTCCAGTCAAGTGTCGACAGGACGGGGAGCTGAGGTTCGGGCCCTGGCTGGCACGAGGCTCGCATCCCATTCGGGGGACGCTTGTCTGCCGAAAGGAGCCCCATGGACGCCCTCGCCCACGACCTCCGCTGTGCCCTCCGCCAGGTGCGGACCCACCCGGCCTTCGCCGCCACCGTCGTGCTCACCCTGGGCCTCGGCATCGGCGCCAACGTCTCGATCTTCAGCCTGCTCGACCAGGTGCTGGTGCAGCGACTAAGGGTGAAGGCCCCCGAGCAGCTCGTGATCCTGAGCGGGCCCGGACCCACCAGCGGCTGGATCACGCGAGCCAGCGAGGTGGTTTTCCCGCTCTCGCACCCGATGTACGAGGACTTCAGGGACCGGAGCCAGGTCCTCACCGGCGTCCTCGCCCGGTACCCCACCGGTCTACACGTCGGCTACCGGGGGGGCGCCGAGGTGGCCCAGGGCTCGATGGTCTCGGGCACCTACTTCGACGTCCTGGGAGTCGGCTCGGCGCTGGGCCGGGTGCTCGCGCCGGCTGACGACCAGGCTGGCGCGCCGCCGGCGGCGGTCCTGGGCCACGCCTACTGGGTGCGGCGCTTCGGCTCGAACCCGGCGGTGCTCGGCGAGACGATCGCCGTCAACGGCCAGCCGGCCACGATCGTGGGAGTCGCCGCAACCGGCTTTGCCGGCATCCAGCTCGGCCGCGTCGCCGACGTCTACGTCCCGCTCTCCATGAAACCCGCGCTGACGCCGACGTGGAACGGGATCGGAGAGCGCCGGGTGATGTGGCTGGAGGTGTTGGGGCGGCTCCGGCCGGACCTCACCCTCGAGCGGGCGCGACCCGCCCTCGACGGCCTCTACCACCAGATCCTCGAGGGGGAGGCCGCCGACATGGCCGGGAAGCCGCAGTCCTTCCTGGACCGATTCCGGGCCAAGAAGCTCGAGCTGCTGCCGGGACGGTTTGGGATCCCCGACCTGCGCCACCAGCTCGGGGCGCCGCTTCTGGTCCTGATGGCAATGGTGGGCCTCATCGTCCTGATCGCCTGCGCCAACGTGGCCAACCTGCTGCTCGCCCGGGCCACCGCCCGGCAGAAGGAGATCGCGATGCGTCTGGCCCTGGGTGCTGCCCGGGGCCGTATCGCACGCCAGCTCCTGGTCGAGAGCCTGCTGCTCTCGCTGCTCGCCGCCGCCTTCGGCCTGCTGGTGGCGTCCTGGACCACCACCGCGCTGCTGAGGGTCTTGTCGTTCCAGAACGTGACCCAGAGCCTGCGCGCCGAGCCCGACCTCCACGCGGCCCTGTTCGCGCTCGGGCTGGCCCTGGTCACCACGCTGCTCGCCGGCCTCGTGCCGGCGCTCCAGGCCAGCCGCGCGACGCTCGCCCCCGCCCTCAAGGCCCAGGCCGGAACGGTGGCGGGCGCGGGCGGGCCGCAACGTCTTCGTCGCGGCCTGGTGGTGGCCCAGGTGGCGCTCTCGGCGTTGCTGCTGGTGGGCGCCGGCCTCTTCTCGCACAGCCTTCGGAACCTCCGCGCCCTGGACCCGGGCTTCCGCAAGCAGAACCTGCTGAGCTTCGGTCTCGACCCGCTGCAGAGCGGGCGCAGTGCCGAGCAGGCCCTGGCCCTGTTCGCGCGCGTGCGCGAGCGGCTGCTGGGCGTGCCCGGCGTCTCCGCCGTCACCATGGCCAGCGAGCCGCTGATGACCGATTCGCACGACCGGTCCACCGTTCGCGTCGAGGGCTACACCCGTCAGGAAGGGGAGGACATGAACCCCAACATCCAGGCGGTGGGGCCGAGCTTCTTCACCACCCTCGGGATGCCGCTGCTGGCCGGCCGCGAGCTGGATGACCGTGACGCCGGCGGGACACCCAGGGTCGCCGTGGTCAACGAGACCTTCGCCCGCTACTTCTTCAAAGACGAGAGCCCGATCGGTCGGCACTTGGGCTTCGGTCGCAACGACCCAATCGACATCGAGATCGTGGGGCTGGTCCGCGACGCCAAGCTGAACAACGTGCGCGAGACGATCCCGCGCTTCGTCTACATCCCGTACGCGCAGTACCAGGACCTCTCCGGTCTGGTCTTCTACGTCCGCACCGACCGGGACGCCGTCGCCGCCGCGGGGGCCGTCCGCGCGGCGGTGCGCGAGATCGACGCCGGCCTGCCGCCGACCGACCTTCGGACGATGGAGCAGACCATCGACGAGCAGCTCTTCGTCGACCGCATCGTCGGCCTGCTGGCGACGGCGTTCGGCCTGCTGGCCGCCGCGCTGGCGGCGGTGGGCCTGTTCGGCGTGATGGGCTATGCGGTCACCCGCCGCACCCGGGAGATCGGGGTGCGGGTGGCGCTCGGCGCCGACCGCCGGCGGATCCTGGTACTGGTGTGCGGCGAGGTGGCGGTGCTGACCGGCCTCGGTCTGGTGATCGGGTTGCCGTGTGGCTGGGGGCTCGGCCGCCTGGTGCAGTCCCGGCTGTTCGGGCTGACCGCCTTCGACCCGCCGACCCTGGCGGCCGTCGTCTTGATGCTCGGCCTGGCGGCAGCCGTGGCCGGAGCGCTGCCGGCGCTGCGCGCCGCCCGGGTCGACCCGGTGGTGGCGCTCCGGTACGAGTGACCCGGGTCACGGTGCGGGTGGCGCTCGGAGCCGGCCGGCGTCGGATGCGCGAACCGCGGCTCAGCGGGGACGGATCGGCTCGGCCGTCATGCCGTAGCCGGGCCCGGCGGCGGCCGTCGGCCCTTCTGCGAGAAGCCGGCGTGACAGCGAGCGCAGGCCGTGGTGTGGGCCATGTGGAGGGAGTAGCACTTCGGACACAGGAACTGCCGGCCCCCCTGGGCCTGAGGGGCGGGGCTCAGGTGCTGCTTGAGCGCCTTCTTGTCGACGCCGGGCACGCCGCTGAGCACGATCGAGCCGCTGCCCAGCTTCACGGTCAGCGAGCCGACGCCTGCAACCTTCTTGATGGCGGCGCGAGGGACCTGGTTCACGTAGGACTTGGGGGCCTTCCCGTGCATGTGGACCAGCAGCAGGCGCTTGCTGGTCAGGACCAGGGCAGTCCGGTTGATCGCCTGGGCCTCGCCTATACTTCAAGGACGATCCCCGGCCGGCCCGTGGGGCCGGGCCGCTCGACCCGGAGCGAGGCCGATGATGGCGGAGCCTTCAGCCTGGATCCAGGAGCTGTCCGGACTGGCGCCGCCCACCCAGCTCCGGGTCGCCCAGTCGGTCGTCACCGTCTTCCTGCTGTGGCTGTTGCGCACCGTCGTGCTGCGTCTGGTGCGGCAGCGGACCGAGGACGTGACCTTGCGCTACCACTGGCGCAAGGGGAGCAGCTACGTCGCCGTCCTGATCGGCCTGCTGCTGGTCGGGAGGATCTGGTTCGCCGGCATCCAGTCCCTGGCCACGTTCCTGGGCCTGGCCACGGCGGGGCTGGCGATCGCCCTGCAGGACCTGGTCAAGAGCATGGCGGGCTGGGCTTTCATCCTGTGGCGCCGGCCCTTCTCGGTGGGCGACCGGATCGAGGTCGGCGGCCGAGCGGGAGACGTGATCGACATCCGGCTCTTCAAGTTCACGCTGATGGAGATCGGCAACTGGGTGGATGCCGAGCAGAGCACCGGCCGTGTCATCCACCTCCCCAACAGCCTGATCCTGACCGAGGTGATCGCCAACTACTCCCAGGGCTTCGAGCTCGTCTGGCACGAGATCCCGGTCCTGGTGACCTTCGAGAGCAACTGGGAAGAGGCGAAGCGGATCCTGGCTCGGGTCGGCGATGATCACGCCGCACATCTCACCGCCGAGGCCGAGCGGCGCATCCAGGAGGCCGGCAAGAAGTACATGATCTTCTACACGAAGCTCACGCCCACGGTCTACACGTCGGTCCGGGACAGCGGGGTGTTGCTGACCCTCCGCTACCTGATCGAGCCTCGGAAGCGCCGGGGGAGCGAGCAGGCGATCTGGGAGCAGGTGCTTCGCGACTTCGCCGACCGTCCCGACATCGACTTCGCCTACCCCACCCAGCGTTTCTACGACAACGTCGTGGAGGGCAAGTCACAGGCCCGCGCCAAGCCCCTTCCCTGATCTACCGGGCGAACCACCGCTCACGGGCTGGCCGGCGATTCGGGTAGAGTGTGGCCGCCGTCGGGGGCAGGAACAGGGGCGGAGATGAGAGGCGTTTCGTCGATCCGGCCGCTGTCGCTCTTCTTGTTGCTTTCGTTGCTCTTCGCCGGCGATCTCCGCGCCCAGGCCGGCTCCGAGCGTGTGGCGTTCGACCTCGGCCAGCGCCACACGATTCCCTCGGCCGTCTTCGGGGCCGAGCGCGACCTGATCATCCGGCTGCCCGACGACTACGAGGTCAGCGGCTGGAGGTACCCGGTCCTCTACATGCTGGGCTCCAACTACCGGGCGGCCTTTGCCCTCAAGGCCGCCAACCTGGCCTACATGAGCTCCCAGGGGCAGCTCCCGCCGATGGCGCTGGTGGGCGTCGAGCTGCCCGAGGGGAACTTCGCCCTGGTGCCGAGGGACGAGGCGAATGGCGGGACCGAGAGCGCGGAGCGGTACCTGCGGTTCCTCGACAGCGAGGTGTTCCCCTACATCCAGGACAAGGTGCGGGCCAACGGCTACCGGATCCTGTACGGGGGATCCAACAGCGGGATGGGCGCGTTGTTCGCCCTCTTCTCGGGGCGGGTCTCGTGCCAGGCCACCATCGCCAGCAGCCCGATGCTGGGGTGGAGCCCCGAGCTGATCTTCCGGGTCACCCGCCAGGCCCTGAAGGGACCCAGCCGAGACCCGCGTTTCCTCTTCCTGATCGCCAGCGACGACGACTTCGGGAGGGTGACCCGTCACTTCGCCGAGTACGTGGCCCTCGTCGAGGAAGACACGCCGAGCTGGCTCCGGGTGAGGGCCGTGACCCGAAACAACGAGGGGCACGTCCCCGAGATGGACCTCCCGCTGGCGCTCCGGGCCCTGTTCGCCGGCTACAACCCCGACGACCGCCCGGCCGACGCCACCGGATTCCGCAGGCACTACCAGGCGTTGAGCCAGGAGCTCGGCATGACGATCCAGCCGCCGAGCGCCCTGCTCTTCGACGTCGGCTATGACCTGGTGTCGGCGGGGCAGGCGGAGAAAGGCCTCGAGGTCTTCGAGCTGTTCGCCGAGAGATACCCCTGGGCGGCGATGGCTCATGCCGGCCTGGGTTTCGCTCACAAGCAGCGGGGGGATCTCGACGCGGCCCGACGATCGCTGCGGCGGGCGCTGGCGCTGGACGCCGAGAACCGCCTTGCGCAGCGGCTGATGAAGGAGATGGACGAGTGAGCGGGCGTCACGGCGTGATCGGAACCTTGGGCGTGCTTCTCACGGTGATCGCGACCCTCGCCGGCGGGATGGTAGCGCCGGCCCAGGCCGAGAACGAGCGCGAGGTCGTCTTCACCGTCCTGTACGACAACACCTCGGCACGGCCGGAGCTGCAGCCGGACTGGGGCTTCGCATGCCTGATCACGGGCAAGGATCAGACGATCCTTTTCGACACCGGGACCAAGCCGGACGTCCTCCTCGCCAACATGGCGAAGCTGGACGTGCGGCCCGAGAGCGTGGATCTCGTGGTCCTCTCGCACGACCACCGGGACCACACCGGTGGGCTCCGGGCGCTCCTGGAGAGGCACGCGGCTGTCTCGGTGCTGATGCCGGACGCGTTCTCCGAGGCATTCGCCGAAGAGGTGCGGGCGATGGGCGCCCGGGCGCGGAGGATCTCGGGTCCGACGAAGATCGGCGACGGGCTCTGGCTGACCGGGCCCCTGCCCGGCGTGGCCGTCGAGCAGTCGTTGGCGGTCGAGACGCCCGAGGGTCTGGTGGTGGTGACCGGCTGCTCCCACCCCGGCATCGTCGACATCGTGCGGAAGGTCCGGACCTTGTCAGACCAACCCATCCACCTCGTCTTTGGAGGCTTTCACCTGCGCGGGGCGTCACCCGGCGAGGTCCAGCAGGTGATCCGGGCGCTGGAGGCCCTCGGCGTCGCCCGGGTGGGACCCACCCATTGCACCGGCGAGGGACCGATCCAGGCGTTTCGCGAGGCCTTCGGCGAGGGGTTCCAGGAGATGGGAGCCGGACGCGTGGTTCGTCTCGGTGGCGCGATCGCGACGGGACAGAAGTCGCGGACCAAAGGGGACGGAAGCGACCAACCCGAGGCTGCGAGGAGGGACGACGTGGTGTGGTTCCAGACGGGAAGCCTCCGTGGCGCGCTGGTGACCGCCGGGCAGTTCGACATGAACGTCCCGACCCTGCTCCCCAAGGCCCCGCCGGCAGATCTCGAGCAGGAAGGCCTCGACGCCGAGACGATCGTCTTCACCATCCGCTCGCTCTACCTCGAGAAGGGGGAGCATCGGGTCATCGTCGATCCCGGAGGGCTCGACGACCCGGGCCGGCTGGTGACGGCCTTGCGCTCGGCCGGGATCGACCCCGCCAGCATCGACACCGTGATCATCACCCACGCCCACATGGACCACTGCGCCGGCGGCGTGACTGCCGAAGGCCATGCCGCCTTCCCGCACGCGCGGTACTTCCTCCAGAAGCGCGAGTGGGACCACTGGATGGCGCCCGACAACCCCGAGCCGCACCACGTCGCCAACTTCCGTCGCCTCCTGGTGCCGATCCGGGACCGCATCACGCTGCTGGAAGGAGACACTGAGATCGTGCCGGGGATCGAGGGTGTGCTGACTCCGGGGCACTCCCCGGGCCACATGGTGGTGTTCGTGGGGAAGGAGCTGGCCTACACGGGAGATGCCCTGCTCCAGCCGGCGCACGTTACCCACCCGGAGTGGACGGCGACCTTCGACCAGTGGCCGGCGGAGGTGGTCGAGAGCCGCCGCGCCTTCCTGGCTCGCCTCGCGGCCGACGGGCCGCTCGTGGTCGGCACCCACTTCCCGGCGCCCGGCACGGGTCGGGTCCGCGCCGAGGGCGAGGGGTGGCGCTGGGTCCCCGAAACACTACCCGAGGCGAGGTAAGGGGTGGCCTGTCTCCGGGATTCGCCCGCGCCACAGCGGCGCCTGGTACCCTGATCGTCAGCTCCGTCAAAGAACCAGGTCGTGCCTCCAGCTACGCCGCGCACGCTGAGGCACAGGCTGCGGCGAAAGGGTGCACCTCCAACCTGCGGGCAGCCGTCCGCGATACTGAGCGCCGGTTCACAAGACACCGATTCTATCTATAATGGAAGACATACCCGTCAGCCCAGGCGCCGTGATTGGACGGCCCAGATCCGCAGAGGAGGTCCGTATGTCTGCCCGCATCCGCCTGACCACCGTCGCACTCGCCGCACTCGCGCTCTCCGCTGCCTCGGCGCCGAATGCTAGCGCCTGCAGCTCCGATCCCTACCTCGGGAGCGTGTGCCTCTTCGGCGGCAACTTCGCCATCCGAGGCTTCGCCCTCGCGGAGGGCCAGCTACTCGCCATCACCCAGAACCAGGCCCTGTTCTCCCTCCTGGGAACAACCTACGGGGGCGATGGCCGCACCACCTTCGCCCTGCCGGACACCCGCGGCCGGGTGGTCATCGGTCCCGGGCACGGCCCCGGCCTGTCCGACTACCGTCTGGGGGAGACGGGTGGTAGTGAGTCGGTGACTCTCACCGTGGCCCAGATGCCCGTGCACAGCCACGCCGCGGTGACGACCGTAGCCGCCACCGCCACCGCCCATGGCCAGAGTGGCCCGCCCGACGCCGATGGCCCCGGCGGGAACGTGTGGGCGGCCAAGCCTCGCGCCAGTCTGTATAGCAGCGCCGCGCCAGACGTGGCCATGCATGCCGATGCCGTCCAGGTGAGCGCCAGCGCCGGCACCACGGTAGGCAATGCCGGCGGCGGCCAGCCGGTGAACATCCGCCAACCCTACGTCGCCATCCACTATCTGATCGCGCTGCAGGGCGTCTTCCCGTCCAGGAACTGAGGTCGTCCGTGGGGCGAGGTGTGCCGCTCGGCCTGGCCGTCCTGGGGCTGGCGCTGCTCGGGCCGGTCGCGGGGGCGGCGCCCGAGGGTCGAGACCTGGCGGCCGAGCTGAGCTCGGCCCAGTCGGCCCTGGCCGCCGGCGACTACGCCCGCGCGTACGCCACCTATCTGAGCCACGCGGACGACAACCCGCTGGCGCAGTTCACGCTGGGTCTGTTCCACCAGAACGGCTGGGGGCGGCCTGCGGATCCGGCCGAGGCTTGCCGCTGGGAGGAGCGGGCCGCCCAAGGCGGCATCCCGGCCGCCCAGCAGATGCTCGCCGAGTGCCTGCGGCACGGCGTGCACCGCCCCGCGGATCCGGCCGGCGCCGCCCACTGGTATCAGCAGGCCGCCTCGTCGGGGATCGTCACGGCGTCCTGCTCCCTGGCCGAGCTCTACATGGTCGGCGAGGGCGTGCCGAAGGACCCCGGCAAGGCCATCGACATCTGTCGCTTGGCGGCGGAGAAGGCCTCAGCGCCCGCCCAGGTGAGCCTGGCCCGCCTCTATCTGGAAGGGGATGCGACGGTCCGTGATCCGGCGGCCGCCCGCCAGTGGTTGCAGGCGGCGGCCCAGGCCGACTCCGCCGAGGCCCAGTACCGGTTGGGGATCCTGCTGCGGGACGGCGTCGGTGGCCCGGTGGATCCTTCTTCCGCACGCTGGTGGCTGGAGACGGCTGCCAGCCAAGGCTGGCTGCCCGCCTACCTGCCGACCGCCGAGCTCTACCTGAGCGCCCCCGTCGAGCCGGAGACCGGGCGGCTGTCGGCGAAGGACCTGGCCAAGGCCTACCTGTGGTCGGCGGCCGCCGTTCGTCGGCTGTCCCCGGGACCTGAAGCGGAGCAGGCCGCCGCCGTGCGGGACCAGGTGCTCCAGCGGATGCCGGAGACCTGGCGGCCCGACCTCGATCGCCAGATCGCCGACCACCTCTCCAAGCTGGAAAACCGGGGACACAATACGGATTAAATGATCCATGCCGTGTCCCCGGCCTTGTCGAGCCGGGTGCCCCCGCTATCGGGACTCGAGCCAGGCCAGGGCGTCTTGGGCCGTCTCGAAGGTCTCGACCTCGATGCCGTCTTTCAGCCGCTTCGCTTTCAGGAGATGGATCTGCATGGCGGCGACCGCTCTCGCAGGCACGACGATGGCCCAATGCTTGAAGCCTGCCTTCAACACGCGCGGGTACCAGACCTCGTCGGCCCATTTGAGGTCCTCGGGGGCCGAAACGACGTTGTCGCGATCGTCCGACAACCACTTCGTCGCGCCGTGCTTCTCCATCAGCTCAGCGCCTGCGGTCAGCAGCTTCCGAAAAACGCCCGGGGCCAGGAACCGCTTCATCCTGTGATGGACGATGTTGGTCCCGGGGTGGTACCAGAGGCTCGCATCCTCGTCGTCCAAGATCGTGACCGGTGGCATCGTGTCCTCCGAATGGCACCGACTCTGCGTCGGGCCATGGGTGTCGGCTGAGCCAGCGATTCCTACCACGTCCGCCAGCCGCGTTCCAGCGACCGCAACCGCCAGGTCTCGGCACCGCTCCTCGAGCCGCGCGATAGCGTCCCCGTCCAAGCTCGGAAAACCGGGGACACAGTACGGACTAAATAGCCGGAATTGTGTCCCCGGTTTTGCCGGTTTTGCGGGCCAGGCCGGCGGCGGTGTCGGGACGGTACAATCCCTCGCGTGGTGTGTCCTGAACAAGGCTGGGCTGGACGGCCCGGCGGCGGTGCTGCATCA
>CAZNNH010000072.1:0-27405 GCA_964574335.1 uncultured Acidobacteriota bacterium
TGTTGCCGGCGGTGCGTGCCGAGACGAACGAGTGGGCCAGCTCGTGGCGAAGCACCCGCACGAGGGCCGGCGAGACGGCCCGCACTCCGTGGACGGGCAGCTTCACGGTGCCGTCGTTCCAGCCGCTGGCCCAGCCGGGGACCCGGCCGTTGCGGAAGTCCGTCTCTGTTTGCAGGACGATGGGCACGGTCCGGCCGGGGCTGAAGCCGAGCAGGGCGGTCAGGTCGGCGTAGGCCGCGGTGGCGGCCTCGAGCACGGCGTTGCCCAGGGGCTGGTCGACGCTCCCGTCGAACCGGACCGTGAGACGGGCTCCCGACGACGGTCCGGGGTAGGGAGGAAGCCCGGCCAGCTTCTGGCGAACGGCGGGGTCGTGGTGCAGGCTGAGGCTCTTGACGTAGGCGCCTTGGGCCCCGGCGCTCTCGCCCAGCGCCGCCAGTGCATCGCCGTGAACGGCCTGGCACGCCGGGCAGGCCGGATCGATGTGGGTCGCGCGCCGGGCGGCCAGCTCCGCCGACCGGGCATCGCCCATCGCCAGCAGCGCCTCGGACAAGGTGACGAGCGCCGCCAGCGAGCGTGGGTGTCGGACCAGGTAGGAGCCGAGGGCCCGGGTGGCACCCTGGGGGTCGCCGGCCGCGACCAGACGCCGAGCCTCGGCCACCTCAGGCGCGGTCCCCTGCCGCTGCTGGGCGTGGGCGCGAACCTCGCTCACCAAGGCCCGGGGTAGGGTGAAGAGGTCTCCGCCCTTCTCGTAGCGGAGCGTCGGGCCGTCGAACCAGGCCCGATCGGCGTCGATCGTCTGACCGCTGGTCAGGATGATCGTCTCCGCGCCGAGCCGGGCGGAGCCGAGGAGCATCAGGCAGACCAGAACGACGGGCCACGGCTGGCCGCGGCGCGGCGTCAACGTCAGAGCAGCCCGGAGACGGGGACCACGCGCGGTCGAGCGCCACCGTCCAGGAAGTACTGGGGGACGGTTCGGAGCGCGTCCCGGGCCGCGGCCTCGGAACCATAGACTCCCCAGCAGATGCGGTGGCAGCTCCTCCCCTTGTAGTCGACGGGCAGGATGAACAGCCGGGAGTCGGGGGCGGCCTGGGTCGCCTTGTGGACGGTCTCGGCCGAGCAGGCGACCAGGAGCTGAATCGACTGGGCCCCCTTCGGCTGGGACTTCATGGCCTCCCTGAAGCCGCGAGCGGCCTCCGAAAGCTGACCCGATCCCAACGCAGCGCGGGCGTTCTCCAGCGGCTTGGGCTGCGCGCCTCCCGCCGCTGGGCTCGGCGCCGCCGGCTTGGGGGGAGCTGTCGCCGGCGGCGAGGTCGCCGGCGGGGACGTGGCGGGTGGCGACGTGCCGGGCGGCGAGGCGGCGGGTGCGGGAAGGGCGAGCGCGCCGCCGCTGGTGGTCGGGTCCGGAGCGACCGCCTGACCCGGCGCTGGCGGAGCCGTCGCCTGCGTGGACGGGAGCGGGGCCGTGGTGGACGGCGGCACCATCGCGGCGACCCGGGCCTGCGGGCGCAGGTACAGGTAGTAGTAGCCGGCCGCTCCCGCGGCAGCCAGCACCACCACGACGATCGCCCCGATCAGGACCGGGCTCGGTCCGCTTCGGAGCCGAGCCCGTCGTGCCGGCTGCACCCCGAACTGCGGCTCCCAGCTGCGGTGCGCGGGCTTGTCGAGGGGCTCGAGGGGACCCTCGGTCTCCCGGGCCCCGAGCAACGTGTCGAGGGCCTCGAGATCGGCCGGGCTGGGCCGGCCTCGGGGGGCGGGAGCTTCCTCGGGCTCGGCGAAGGGGTCCGCGGCGGGTTCCTGGGACGGCGCGGGTTCCGCCGGGGGGGAAGGCACCGAGTAGTCGGGCATGGGCGCCGGCGGAGGCGTCCAGGCGGCGGGCGCGGCCGCCGTAGGCTCGGGGGCTTGCGGCTGGAAGCTCGCGGGCTCGGGCTCGGGCTCGCGAGCGGGGGCCTCGGGGGCCGGCGGCTCCGGGCTGAACAGGGCCGCGTCTGCCTCGGCACTGCCATCGGGTGAGGTGTCGAAGGCAAACCGGGCGGTCTGGCCCAGGTCGAGCTCGCTTCCGGAAGCCGGCTCGGCGACAATGAAGCCCGGCTCCGCCTCCTCACCCCCCGATACCTCGGTGGCGCGGTCCAGAAGGCCCAAGAAGAGCAACCCGCAGGCGATCTTGCCGGCCTCGAACTCGTCGAGGCCCGCCAGACCGGCGGCCTCCTTCAAGCTGCGGGCGCCGTCCAGGTGCTCCGCCAGGCCGCCAGCCTCGCCCAGGGCTTCCCCCAGGGCGGAGCTCAGGTCCTCGAGCGGCTGCAGCACCACCTCGAGGCTGCCGAGGTAGCGCAGCACGAAGTTGCGGTCGCCGATCCGCCGGACGGCGTTGAGCACCAGCTTCTCGGTGGAGAGCTTGAGGTCGACGGCTCCCTTGGGCAGGACCCCGTCCTCGAACTCGAAGTTCCCCGCCTCGTAGGAGATGACATCACCCAGGATTCGCTCGACCTTGGCGCGGGCCGCCTCGCCCAGCTCCCGCTGGCTGACGATGCCGCTCTCGGCCAGGACCTTGGCCAGGGGGCTGCCGGGGCCCACCTTGCTGTTGACGTCCTCGAGCTGCTCGGGGGTGATCCGGCCGCTCTCGATCAGGATCGCGCCGAGCTGGTCCCGGGGGTCGTTGGACGAGCCGAACAGGACCCGGCCCGACCGAAAGTAGAGGGCCTTCTGGTACGAGGGGCCCTCGACCTTGAGGGAGCCGGTGGCCCCGTTTCGGTGGAGGTCCATGAGCAGGAACGGAAACGCCTTCGGGTCGATGCTTCCACCGATCGCAGAACCGTTGCTCATCGAGCCTCCCGGCGCCTGCTGCACCTGCACGGAGGCGGCGTGCGCCTGCTGCGTCGCCAGGGATAGTAGCATGAGTCCAAAGGGTTTGGCATGTGGCGCGGCACCGGGTGCCGCGCCTCTTTGAAAGGCTTCCGATGCCCTACTTGTTCGACGGAAACAACCTCCTCGGGTCGTGGGGGGGGCGGCCGGCGGGAGACGCCGGCCGGGCCGAGGTGGTCCGGCGGGTGGCCGCCTTCTGTCGCCGGCAAGGCGCCCGTGCCACGATCGTGTTCGACGGCGCCCCGCTGCGGTCCGACCAGCCCGCGCAGGAGCTCGGGCGGGTCAGCATCCGGACCCCGCCCCCCGGGGGCGATGCCGATGGCGTGATCCGGGAGGTCGTGGCCCAGTCGGCTCGTCCCGGCGAGATCGTGGTCGTCACCTCCGACAAGCCCCTCTACTCCTTCGTTCGATCGCGCGGCGCCACCTGTCTGCGTGCCCACGAGTGGAACGCCCTGGACCGAAAAGGCGCGGCCTCACAGCCCGCCCAGGCCCGGGGCGAGAAGCCGGACCGCGAGGACGACATCGACGGCTGGCTGACCCGCTTCGGCGCCGGTGACAAGCGGGGCGGAGGGAGCTGATACTCGGGGCGCCGCGAGCCGGAGTCCATGAGCGACGGTGGCCCGACGGGTCGGACCCAGGAGGGATGAGCATGAGACTGAAGTGGGTGCTGCTGCTGGCCTCGGGCGCGGCCCTCGCCGGAGAGCCGAGCCTGGCCCTCGACCGGGCGCCCCTGCCCCCGGTGCGGGCGTTCGAGGGCCCGAGCCGGCGTCTGATCGCGCCGCCCACGGACCCGTGGATCACGCCGGCCGAGGCCGGCGGGTTCGAGCGGACGCCCTCCTACGACGAGACGATCGCCTGGCTGGAGCGGCTGGCCGCGGCCACGCCGCGGGTGCGGCTGGTCTCCCTGGGGAAGAGCGGTCTGGGCCGGGAGATCTGGATGGCGGTGGCCAGCGCGGAGGGGGCGGCGGACCCGGAGGCGCTGCGCGCCAACGGCAAGCCGGTGGTGCTGGCCCAGGCCGGGATCCACGCCGGCGAGATCGATGGCAAGGACGCGGGCCTGATGCTGCTGCGCGACCTCACCGTGGGCAAGAAGCTCGACCTGCTGCAGCGGGCCAGCCTGCTCTTGATCCCGATCCTCAACCCCGACGGACACGAGCGGGTGGAGCGGCTCGGCCGCATCAACCAGCGCGGGCCGACGAACGCGGGCTGGCGCACCAACGCCACCAACCTCAACCTGAACCGCGACTACGCCAAGCTCGACGCGCCGGAGACCCGTGCCGTCGTCTCCGCCCTCGTCCGCTGGCAGCCAGACCTCTACCTGGACCTCCACGTGACCGACGGCTGTGATCACCAGTACGACATCACGTTCGGCGGCGCAGGCCGCAACGGCTGGTCCCCGGCCATCGGGACCTGGATGGAGGATGTGCTCCGCCCCGCGCTCGACCGCGACCTCTCCGCCGGCGGGCACGTGCCGGGACGGCTCTGGGTGGCGAGCCTTCTGGACAACGGCGACCCCTCCCGGGGCCTGACGGAGTGGCCGGAGAGCGCGCGTCTGTCGCACGGCTACGGGGACGCCCGGCACCTGCCGACGCTGCTGGTGGAGGACCACTCGCTGAAGCCCTACGACCAGCGCGTGCTCGGTGTGCGGGTGCTGCTCGAGTCGGCGCTACGCCTGGTCGGCAGAGAGCCCGGGCCGCTCCGCGCCGCCATCGCCGCCGACCGCTCGCGCCGCGAGGCGGAGGTGCCGTTGACCTGGACCATGCGCCAGGAGCCGGTGATGGTGGACTACCTCGGGGTGGGATGGACCCGCCGGCCCTCGGCGGTCTCCGGCGGGACCGTCTTGAGCTGGACCGGAGAGCCGCAGACGAAACGCCTGCCGCTGGTGCTGGCGGACGTCGTTGCGACACGCATACGTCTGCCGCGGGCCTGGTGGGTGCCGGCACCGTGGACTGACGTCATCGAGCGCCTGGCCTGGCACGGGATCGAATACCAGCGGCTGGCCGAGGCCCGGGAGGTGGAGGTCGTGGGCTGCCGGCTGGTGGAGCCGGAGCTGGCGGCGACGCCCTTCGAGGGGCGCGTCCGGTTGCAGCTCGGCGGCGGGCCTTCAGCGGGTGAGCCCTGGCAGCAGCGTGGGGAGGTGGCCTCTTCGGCCGGGTGTGTGCCCGAGCAGCGAAAGGAGCGTCTGCCGGCGGGCAGCCTGCGCATCCCGGCCGACCAGCCGCTCGGTACGCTGGCGGCGGTGCTGCTGGAGCCGCAGTCTCCGGACTCCTTCCTGCAGTGGGGTTTCTTCCACGAGGTGCTGCAACGGACCGAGTATGTCGAGGCCTACGTGATGGAGCCGCTGGCCGAGCACCTGCTGGCTGAGGACCCGGAGCTGCGGAGCGAGTATCAGGTCGCGCTCGAGGCCGACCCGGAGCTTGCGAAGGATCCCGATCGGCGGCTGCGCTGGCTCTACCGGCGGACGCCCTACGCCGACGAAAGGTACTTGCTCTACCCGGTGTTGCGGGAGGAGCCCGGCGACTGAGGCCGGGCCTCAGGGCAGTGGCGACGAGTGGCGCTGGGGCTGTGGCCGGCCGATCGCGCCGTAGCGACGGCAGGCGTCGACGAGGGGTCCGATCGGGACCGCCTGGCTGCTCCTGCCGCTGGCGTTCGTGACGGTGGTCGCCCGCAGCAGGCTGTTGAGGATGGCCTCCTCGGTGGCATCGATGGCGGCCACGAACAGCGGGCTCAGCGAGTCGTTGCCGAGGCGGGGACCGGACCGCAGTCGGTCCCCGTCGCGGCTGTGTATCCGGACCTCTTCCGCGGTGGAGAAGGCGATCACGTAGTCGCCGGAGCCGTTGGACAGCGAGGCACCGGCGCGGGCCATGCCACCGATGGCGCGGGCCGCCAGGCGGCGCAAGCTCGACGACTCGAGGGGGGCGTCGGTCGCCAACACGATCATGCACGATCCCGATTCGTGCGCCGCAGCCGGTGCCCTTCCCGATCTCAGCGCTCGACCCACCGGCGCGCCGTCGACCCGGAGGCTGCCGCCGAAGTTGGTCTGGACCAGCACCCCGAGCGTGTAGGTGCCGACCGTGGGGACCTCCACCCGGCGGCTGCTGGTCCCGATCCCGCCCTTGAAGCCCAGGCAGCGGGTGCCGACCCCGGCGCCCACCGAGCCCTCCTCGACCGGCCCCGCCGAGGCCGAGGTGATCGCCTCCAGCACCTCCGCCTCGCCGACGTGGCGCCCGCGGATGTCGTTCAGGGCGCCGTCGTTGGTCTCGCCCACCACGGGGTTGATCGACTGGACGCGTTCCATCCCCGGCAGGTCGAGCATGTAGCCGATCAGGGCGTCGGCCACCCGGGGGACGTTGAGCGTGCCGCAGAGCAGGATCGGCGTCTCGATCGTGCCCAGCTCCTGGATCTGGGTGGCCCCGGCCAGCTTGCCGAAGCCGTTGCCGACGAACAGGGCCGCCGGCACCTTGTCCCAGAAGACGTTGCCGGGGTGGGGGAGGATGGCGGTGACGCCGGTCCGGACGTCGCCCCCGCGAATCAGCGACACGTGACCGACGCGGACACCCTCGACGTCGGTGATGGCGTTGTTCGGTCCGGTGGGCAGCGTCCCGATGACGATGCCGAGGTCACGGGCGCGGGGACGGGGGGCTGAGGTCGGCCCCTGAGACCCGCCCGGCACCGGCCCGGCGAGGGTCGCCACGACCCCAACCAAGAGCCAGCGCAGACACGCACGGCAGGGTCTCATGGGCGTGATCCTACCAGGCTCGGTGGGCCACCTTCTCGACGTTCGAGCCTACCGCAAGGCGTCCAGGACCTGGCCCGCGTCGAAGCGAAGCGCGACACCGCGGGAGCGCGGCGTCCTTGGGGCCCACAGGGCGAGCTCCACCTTGCGCCCCCGGGCTAGGGGCAGGTTATCGGCCTTGCGGCGCAGCGCCTCTTCTTCGCGCGGCCAGTCGACGCGGCGGCTCCACTTGACCTCGCCCACCAGGAGGGTGGAGCCGTCCTCGCTCTCGGCAACCACGTCGACCTCCATGGGCGAGCGGTCGAGACCCGGCCCCCACCAGCGCGCCGCAGGCCCCCACGCCTGGTTCCCATAGTGGGCTCGTGGAACGCTCTGACGGACGATGTCCTCGAACACCGTCGCCACATGGGCGGGCAGCCCTCGGCTCACGTCGCGGACGACCTGGACCGTCTGGCCGGCCCCGAGGCGGGATCGGTTGGGCTCGACGAACCGGAACCAGAATCGCAGAAAGGGGTCGTCGAGGCGATAGGCGGTCCTCTTGCTGTCCCGCAGGCTGGCGCCGAAGGGGACGTCTCGACGAACCAGGCCCAGGTCGATCAGGCGAGCGAGGGGACGGGCGAGGGAGGTCGCCGGCTTCTCGAGTCGCCCCGCGATCTCCGAGAGGCGGTGGCAGCCGACACCGATCAGAGCCAGGATGGAGCTGGCCTGCGTCGTGTCGCTGAGATCGTCCAGCAGCAGACGCCGGGGCTCCTCGTGGAGCACCCCGAGGGGCGAGAGCACGAGCTGCTCGAGGGCGCTCGGGAGGTCCCGCTGCTCGGCGGCCAGCTCCCAGTACCGCGGCACGCCGCCCCACACCGCGAAGGCCTCTGTGGCGGCCGCTGCGCGGCGTAGGGAGAGGCCTTGCTGGATCCAACCTGCCGGGAGAGGCGCCACGCGGAGGACCTCCCGCGCCCGACCGAAGAGGGGAGCCGAGCTGTCCAGCACCAGGCCATGCATCATGCGCTGGGACGAGCCCGTGACGACGATGCGCACCTCCCGATCCCCCACGGAGTCGACGCGCTTCTGGATCAGGCTGGGCAGCTCCGGCGCCTGGGAGACCAGCGCGGGGAACTCGTCGAGCGCCAGAACCGCCCGTTGTGGCGCCTCTCGCCAGAAACGGCGGAGAAGCTCGTCCCACCCCGGATAGGTGACGTCCGAGAACCCGGGGATCAGCCGCGCGGTCTCCTCGGCCAGCGCAGCTCGCTGCAGGCTGGCCTCCCGGTCGTCGGCCACGTAGTAGACGGCGCGCGTCGACGGAAGGGCTTGCGACAGGAGCCGCGACTTTCCGAGCCGCCGCCGACCGTACACGGCCGCGAGCCCCCCCTCCTGGCCGCCGAAGAAGGCCCGGAGACGCCGCAGCTCTCCTTTGCGATCGAGGAAGGGCAGGCGCATCTCGGGCTATTATGCTGCTGCGACATTATGCACTTCAAGCATAATGTCGTACCCGGCTAGCCACGTTGCCACCCAGGTCGCCCGGTGGTGATCCTGCAACAGGAGAGTGGGGCGGGCCTCAGCCGGCCGGTTTCTCCTGCAGATCGGCGAGCCTCTTCTTCAGGGCCTTCAGCATCCTCTCCGAGCGCCGGCCCGACGGTAGGCGCGCGGCGTACGCGACGGCCTGCTCCAGGGTCTCGCGCTCGGCGGCGACGTCGTCCCGCGCGGCGAAGATGTCGGCGCGGTTCTGCAGCACGCGGAGCCGCCGCGGGCCGCTCACCTTCAGCAGGGCCCGGTCGGAGGCGGCGAGCGCGTCGTCGAGCTTCTTCATCGCCAGGTAGGCGACGGCCAGGCGCGCCGGCGGGTTGTAGTCCTCGGGCAGGTCCTTCTCGCTGGCCTCCAGCATCGGGATCGCCCGCTCCGGCTCGCCGAGCTCGAGATACGCGGAGAGCCGGTGCGAGTCGAAGACCGCCCGCTGCTCCGGCGACTGTGCCGCCGCCGCCTGTGCCTCCAGGAAGGCGGCCCACGCCTCGGCGTCCCGGCGCGCCCCGGCCTCGTCGCCCTGGTCCTTGCGGGCCTCGACCAGCGAGTAGTAGCCGGACGAGAGGTCGTCGGCGGCGCAGCCGGCCGTGGGGTCGGCCAGGACACGGCGCAGGTCGGCTTCCATCTCGGTGACGGCCGACGGGCGGCCTGGATCGGCTGGGTCGAGGGCCAGCGCGCAGTCGAGGCCGGATGTGGCCACGGTGGCCACGATCGGCGTGCCCGTGACCCGGGGCAGGGCCTCGCGGGCGAGGGCGACGCAGTCGCCGTTCTCGTCCGCCATCTGGTGGAGGAAGAGCAGGGCTGCTACCACCCGGCCGTGGGGCGGCCACCCGGCGGGTGCCAGGTCGAGGGCCTCGCGGTAGGCGGCGGCCGCCTCCTTTCCCTTCCCTTCGCCGTTCAGCCGGTCGGCACGGAACAGCGCGGCCTCGGCGGGCGAGGAGGGGTTGCCGCCCACGGCCGCGCGGGCGTCGTCGAGGAAGCTCCCGACCTCGCCGACCGTCATCGCGCCAGCCGCCCGCAGGACCACGGCCTCGTCCGCCGGCTCGACCACGAAGTAGGTGGGGAGCGCCGCCACCCCGAGCTTCTCCACGACCGCGGCGTTTGCCTCGTCTTCGACGTTCATCTCGAGCCAGACGAACTGTCCGGCGCGGCTCGTGAGGGCGGGGTCAGTGAAGACGAAGGCCCTCATCGAGCGGCAGGTGTGTCACCAGGGGGCCCAGGCCTCGATGAACAGGGGGAGCTTCTGGGCCTGCGCCTCCCCGAGCGCCCTCGTGTAGTCCGAGGTGAAGGGAAGGACCTTCTCGATCAGTCCGGCGTCGGCCGCGGCCGCGGGACCCGCGAGCGGCCCCCCAGACAGGAGCACGCCAGTGGCCAGGGCGATCGGCGCGAAACGGGGCATGCGGGGCATCTCCTCAAAGTAGCGACGTCGAAAAACGCTACACCGCGTTTCGGTGAGGGTCAAGAAGCCCGAATCGACTCGGCCGGCCATGGGCAGCCGTCCAGTCCTTGCGTTTGGCGTCAACGCCGCTTGTCGGGGCCGTTCCGCCCAACCAACGGCCTTTGGCCGTCCAGGCCACGCTGTCGTGACAACGCCACTTGTCGGCTGGAAGTCCTGACGACCCCCCTTTCTGCCGCCTTCGGATCCATCTAACCGTTTGCTAGACAACAGCTTAGGTCCCGCTCCGCCGCCCGTGGCATCGACCTTGGAGGTATGCCGGGCGAGCGACGGACCGGCGGCCCGCGCGGAGGGAGAGAGCGGCTGGTCGCCGGAAGGAGGGAGGTGAGAGACGGGGGGCGGCTCGCGGGGCCAATCGTGACCGCCTCCGAGCTCACACCGACCGGAAGACCCGCCATGCGGCCGAGAGAAGGTCGCCTGGCTTTGCCAAGGAGAAGACAGATGAAGCAGGCACGGATCGTCGTCATGGGGCTGGCGCTGGCGCTGGCCCTGTTCCAGGCCACCGCCCCGGCGTTGGCCGCCGCCAAGGAGACCACCCCCGCGAAGCAGGTCGAGCTCAACCACGCCACCGCCGAGGAGCTCGTCGCCCTGCCCGGCGTGGGCGAGAAGCTCGCCGCCCGGATCATCGAGTACCGCGACCAGAACGGCGGCTTCAAGTCGGTGGACGAGCTGATGAACATCAAGGGGATCGGGGAGAAGAACTTCCAGAAGCTCGAGACCCGGGTGCGGGTGGCCGGCTCGGCGCCGCGGGGGGCGTCCCGCTAACCCGGGTGACGTGGGGGCGACCGCATGCCGCCCCCACGTTTCCCCCTCTGATCCACGAGCAAAGGAGCCAAGCGATGAGGCAAGGGGAACGGGGCTACTCGCTGGCCGAGATGCTGGTCGCCCTGGGGATCGCGGCGATCCTGGGGACGATCGGGCTGTCCGGCCTCCGGACCTACTGGGAGGACTCGAAGCTCCTGGGCGCGGCGCGGGTCTTCCATAGCTGCTTCCTGCGCGCCCGCTCGATCGCCACCAAGACCAACGTCTACACTGCCATCCGCTTCGAGGTGGAGCCGGACGGCGTCTACTACAGCCTCTATCGGGACGGCAACTACAACGGCGTCCTGAGCAAGGACATAGCTGCCGGGCGCGACCGGCTGCTGGAGGGGCCCTACCGCCTGGACGGCGGCGTGCCGGGGGTGCGGGTCGGCATCATCCCGGGGTTCCCCTCGCCGGACGGCGGCATCATCGATGCCTCGGACCCGGTGCGGTTCGGCCGCTCCGACACCCTCAGCTTCTCGCCCCTCGGCACCGCCACCCCGGGGACCTTCTACCTGGCCACCTACCGCGCCCAGGCGGCGGTGCGGGTCACCGGCACCAACGCGCGGGTCCGCATCATGCTGTGCCGCGGCCGCGTCTGGGAGCAAAGATGAGACCGCAACCCTGCCGGAGCGAGGTTTCCGCGGCGCTGCTGCTGGGCGCCATTCACACCTGGAGCGTCGCCCATGGCCCGCGGCTGCGGCGGGTTTTGCCCGCTCGAGCGGCCGAGGGGGACGTGGTGGTCCTGCAGGGCGACCGCCTCGACGGCGATCTGCTCGCCCACTTCGGCGACCGGACCACCTGGGCGCTGGCTCTGTCTCCAACCGAGGCCCTGGCCCTGGTTCCCGCCGGCGCGGGAGCCGGGCCGCTGGCGGTGTCGCGCCGCGGCTTGCGGTCCAACAGCCTGGCCTTCGGGGGGCCGTCGGACGACACCCCGGGACAGTTCGTGCGGGTGGACCCCGCCGACGGATCCAGCGGGGTGTTCCGCGACACCCCGGTGGTGGCCCGGCTGTCTCACCCCGGTGACCCGACCACCCTCTCGGAGGAGACTTTCCGGGTGATGGATGACTCCGGCCCCGTGCCGGCCCGATTGCGCTTCAGCCCCGACCGTATGGTCGTGATCTGGCAGGCGGAGCGCCTGCTCGAGCCCGGAGTGCCGCACTTCGTGATCTCGAGCGGCCTCCACGACGCCAGGGGCCGACCGGTGCTCCCTCACATGAGCCGCTTCATGCCCTGCGCCCTGGCGCGGCAGGACCTGCCGGATTGAGTCTCACGCCCGCGCGGCGCGCCCCACCAAGAACCCCGCCACGAATCCGCAGCACCGCCGCCCCAGCACCCGCCTTTCTCGACCCTCCAAAAGCGCGCCGCGCGGGCCCATTCGCCGTAGACTGGCGGGGTGCGCGGGGAGGACCGGGCCCTCGGCCAGCCGCTTTCGGGTCGCCGCATCCTGGTGACCCGGCGTCTCGAGCAGTCGAAGACGCTGGCTGACGGCCTGCGTTCCCTGGGGGCGCAGGTGGTCGTCGTGCCCGCCATCGAGGTGGCGCCACCCGAAGACCCGGGTCCGCTCGATCGCGCTCTCGCCGATCTCGGTGACTACGACTGGCTGGTCTTCACGAGCGCCAACGCGGTGGCGGCGGTGGCCGACCGGGCGGGCGCGCTGGGCGTCAGCGATGCGCTCCGCCGCTCGGTCCGGGTGGCCAGCGTGGGGCCCTCGACCAGCCGGGCCTTCGAGGCGCGTTTCGAGGGGCGCGCGGTCGACCTCGAGCCGGCCGGCCACTACCACGCGACCGGCCTGGCGACCGCCCTGCTGGCCGACCCTGCCGGCGTGGCCGAGCGTCGGTTCCTGGTCCCCACCTCCGACCGCGCCGGAGATCGTCTCGCCGGACCGCTGCGTCGGGGGGGGGCGCAGGTCAGCGTCGTGGTCGCCTATCGGACCCTGCCGGCCCCGGGCCTGACGTCCCGGCTGGAGCGGCTCGCCGCGGACATCGATCTGGTCTGCCTGGCCTCACCCTCTGCGGCCCAGGCGCTGGCGGCGGCCTGGCCGGGTCGGGTGGAGCGGCTGCCGGTTGCGGTGATCGGCGATGAGACGGGCGCGGCCGCCCGGGCCGCCGGGATGGACGTGAGGGTGGTCGCCTGTCCCTCGACGGTGGCGGGCCTGATCACGGGGATCGCGGGGTTGACGTGCCCCCCGTAAATCATCTATTATCCAACGCTTAGTCCTGCCCGCCGGAAGACAGGCGGGACAATCCCCTGATCGTGGAGGTTCCTTCGCGCACATGCCGGAAACCGAGAAGACGACGCGTGCAGTGGCGCCCATCAGCGACGCTCCCACCGCTACCGTAACCACCGAGGCCGAGACCGAGTCCCACCAGGAAGACGCGGAGATGAACGGGGAGGCCTACGAGCGGCTCCTCGACATGTACGACGTCAGCTTCAAGAACTTCGCCGAGGGCGAAGTGGTGCATGGGATCGTGCTCCAGGTCTCCGAGTCCGAGGTCATCGTCGACGTCGGCTACAAGTCGGAAGGCATCATCTCCATCGAGGAGTTCCGGGACGAGACCGGTCAACTGACCGTGAAACCCGGCGACGAGGTCGACGTCCTGATCGAGAAGACCGAAGACCAGGACGGCTACGTGGTCCTCTCCAAGGAGAAGGCCGAGAAGATGAAGGTCTGGGACGAGGTCGAGCGCGCCTACCAGGAGCGCCGCGTCGTCACCGGACGGGTCATCGAGCGGGTCAAGGGCGGCCTGGCGGTGGACATCGGCGTTCGCGCCTTTCTCCCCGGCAGTCAGGTGGACCTGCGGCCGGTCCGCAACCTCGACAGCCTCCGCGGCCAGGAGCTGCGGATGCGGGTCATCAAGGTCAACAAGAAGCGCGGCAACATCGTGCTCTCGCGCAAGGCGGTCCTCGAGGAGGAGAACGCCGAGCGGAAGCGCGACACCCTGGAGACCCTCGAGGAAGGCAAGGTCCTCATGGGGGTGGTCAAGAACATCACCGAGTACGGCGCCTTCGTCGACCTGGGCGGGCTGGACGGCCTGCTGCACATCACCGACATGTCGTGGGGCCGGATCAACCATCCGAGCGAGGTCCTGAACGTCAGCGACGAGATCAAGGTGGTGGTGCTGAAGTTCGACCGGGAGTCGGAGCGGGTCTCGCTGGGCTACAAGCAGCTCAAGGCGGATCCCTGGACCACCGCCACCATCAAGTACCCGGCCGGCGGCCGGGTCAAGGGCAAGGTGGTCAGCCTCACCGACTACGGCGCCTTCGTGGAGCTCGAGGAGGGCGTGGAGGGCTTGATCCACGTCTCCGAGATGTCCTGGTCCAAGAAGGTCAAGCACCCCTCCAAGATCCTGGCCGTCGATCAGATGGTCGAGTGCGTGGTCCTCGGGATCGACCAGGAGGCGCACCGGATCAGCCTGGGGCTGAAGCAGGTCGAGGCCAACCCCTGGGCCCAGCTGGTCGAGAAGTACCCGCTCGGCTCCAGGATCAACGGCAAGGTGAGGAACCTCACCGAGTTCGGGGCCTTCGTCGAGGTCGAGGAGGGGATCGACGGCCTGATCCACATCTCGGACCTCTCGTGGACCAAGCGGGTGCGGCATCCGTCGGAGCTTCTGAAGAAGGGCGACGTGGTGGACGCCGTGGTCCTGAACATCGATGCCGAGAACCAGCGGCTCTCGCTGGGTCTCAAGCAGCTCGCCACCGACGCCTGGGACGGCTTCTTCACCGAGCACCAGGCCGGCGACGTGGTCGAGGGGCGGATCGTGCGGCTGACCAGCTTCGGCGCCTTCGTGGAGCTGGCCGAGGGCGTCGAGGGGCTGGTCCACGTCTCCGAGCTCGACGAGAAGCGGGTCGACCGGCCCGAGGAGCAGTTCAAGGTCGGCGACGTCCACGCGATGAAGATCATCAAGGTCAACCAGGAAGAGAAGAAGATCGGGCTGTCCATCCGCGCCCTGAAGCAGGACGAGTACGCGCGGGACCTGCAGAGCTACCGGGAGACGGCGGGCAGCGACCGCTCGACGCTCGGGGACGCGTTCCGGGCCGCCCAGGCCGCTCGGCAGTCGAAGAGCTGAGCCGGCGTCGGTACATCGGCCGGACCGCCTCTTCGGGGCCCGGCGCCGGGGCAGGGAAGGCGGCCCGCCTGTCGGGCCGGCGACCCGCCTCGGTCAGAGGACAGGCCACGGAGCCACGCGCATGACGAAGGCCGAGCTGGTGGAAGAGGTGGCGCGGGTCTCGTATCTCACCCGCAAGCACTCCGAGGTCATCGTGGACGCCGTCTTCTCGTCGATCGTCGACGCCCTGCGTCAGGGCGACAAGATCGAGCTCCGTGGCTTCGGCAGCTTCCGGGTGCGACGGCGGGAGAGCCGCGCCGGACGCAACCCCAAGACCGGTGCGGGGGTGATGGTGCCGGCCAAGAGCGTCCCACACTTCAAGCCCGGGAAGGAGCTCCGCGAGCTCATCAACCGGCCCCACTGAGCCGCGGGGGTATGGACGCCGACGACCACCCCTACGTCAAGGATCCGGCGTCGTCGCTGTTCGTGGCGGGGGGCCTGATCGAGGCCCAGAGCCTGTTCGGGGCCCCGCTGCCGCCGTTGCCTCCGAGCGAGCGGGAGGCGGAACGATGCGTCCTGTACACGCGCTTCCACCCGCTGCTCCCCACGATCCTGAAGCGCTTCCTCGGCGAGCTGCTGAAGCAGCTCGAAGGGGAGGGCTCCGCGGCGCCGGGAGACGGCAGCAAGCCGCTGGCGGAGTACGAGGCCGCGCTGGCCCGCGGGCTGCGTTCCGCCCTGGCGGCGGACCGCAGCATGGGGCTCGACAACCTGTTCTGGCTGGCCCACTCGCGGGACGTCGCCGACTCGGTCCAGCAGATCGCTCCGGACGGCAAGGCCCGGGAGCGCCTCTCCTACGTCCTCCCCGGGTTCCTGGCTCCGGTGTTCGGGAGGGTCGAGCGAGCGGCCCGAGCCGCCCACCGGGCGGCCGCCCGCAACCGGGGGGGCGCCCTCACCTCCTCCGAGGGGCAGGCCCGGTTGGTCGAGACCATGGCCGAGAACGGCTACCTGCTGGTCCAGCCGACATTCGAGGGCCTGGACCTCGAGCTCTTCATTGCCACCAACAGCCGTGTGCGTTTCGATCTCTCTCTGTTCATGGCGATCCAGGAGGTGCTGATCCGCGAGGTCGAGCGCCGACTGCACGGCGGAGACCGGGGCCTGCGGGCTCGGATCCGGCGCCACCTGCCCGGCCTGCCTCCAGACCAGCTCCAGACCCCGAGCGGCGTGCTCAAGGTCGCCCTCAACGGGCACGTGATGGCGTATCTCTTCGCCGACGCGTGGGGCACGGGGCAGGGCCTGATGGCCTCGGGGCCGGTGCGGCAGGCTGCCGAGCGGCGTCCGCCGAGCGAGATCGTCGGCGGGTTCCTGGACCTCGTCGACGGGCTCAAGCGGTTCGAGATCCTGTGCCACCTGCGCGACCGGGTCTGCGTCGGGGGCGGGATCGATCGCGGTCAGGAGATGGAGGAGAGGATCCGTCGCGGCCTCCGCGTCTACGACTTCGGCGAGGCGGCCCGGGTGGTCAACAACGCCATCGACGCCACGGTCCTCTTCCTCGACCTTCGCGGCTTCACGCAGACCTCCGAGGGTCAGGTCTCGGAGCGCGACCTGACCTGGGAGCTCTACACGGTCTTCGACGCCTTCGTCCCCCACGTGCTCCGCTTCGGGGGGTCGGTCGACAAGTTCCTGGGCGACGGGATGATGGTGACCTTCGGCACCGAGGGTGCGGATCCGGCGGGGCCGCTGAACGCGCTACGGACGGCGATCCTGTGCCAGGAGACCCTCCATCGCTTGCGCCGAAAGCGTCTGTCGGCGTTTCGCATGGGGGTGTCGATCCACTACGGCCGCGTCTACCGGGCTCGCTTCTTCGAGGACGTGGGCCGGGTTCAGGCGACGGTCATCGGTCGCAACGTCAACCTGGCGGGTCGGCTCTCGTCGGCGGCCAAGAGCAACGGCGGAGCGGAGGACGGGGCCGCCGAGCCGGCTGACGCCTCCGGCCTTCGCGTCGGCATCGACGAGGCCGGTGCCCTGGTCAACGAGGGGATCTCCCTCAGCCGGGCCGCGCTGGTGCAGCTCCAGGAGCACCTGACCCTGGAGCAGGTCGACGGGGGAGATGCGGGGACGCTCCGTTATCACGATGCCGAGCTGGACCGGAACGTCCTCATCAAGTACGTCGGCGACGCCAAGTTCAAGGGCGTCGAGGCGAGCTTCCCGGTCTTCGAGGTCGATCATGACGGGTGAACGAGGGGGCCAACGATGGAGCGCCTGTTCACGCCCTGGCGACACGCCTACGTGACTTCGCAGGAGAGAAAGGCGGGCTGTGTGTTGTGCCAGGCCCTCGAGCACGTGCAAGGCGCCGACAGCCTGGTCCTGCACGTGGGCCGCAGCAGCTTCGTGCTGATGAACTTGTTCCCCTACAATGCGGGCCACCTGATGGTGGCGGTCAAGCGGCACATCCCCAGCCTGACCGCCGCGACCGAGGAGGAGCTGGCCGAGATGATGGCGCTGGCACGTCGGGCGGAGGGGGTCCTGACCGAGGTCTACAAGCCCCACGGGATCAACATCGGGATGAACCTGGGGCGAACCGCCGGGGCCGGCGTCGCCGACCACATCCACCTCCACGTCGTCCCTCGCTGGGACGGCGACACCAGCTTCATGAGCGTGGTGGGCGAGACGCGCGTGATCCCCGAGGAGCCAGCGGCCGCCTGCCGACGCCTGCGGCCCCGTTTCTCGAGATGAGCGGCCGCTTGGTGCGCCTCCCGGGATGGGCCGCGGTGGCGGTGGTCGGCTGCCTGGGGATCGCCTCGTCCTCGGGCGGCCAGTCTCCGGATTCGGCCACCAGCCTGACCTTGTTCGCCGGCACCACCGAAGGCCCTTTCCGCTCCCGCGACTGGGGTGGAAGCTGGGAGCCGGTCACCAATCACCTGGTCGGCGACGACCCCGCCCAGGTGGGCGCCACCTTCGCCATCCATCCGATCGGCCCTCTGGTGCTCATGGGAGGCGAGGGCGGGCTGTTCCTCTCCATGGACTTCGGCGAGAGCTGGGAGAAGCTGGGCCTGAAGGGAGCGGTGCTGTCGCTCATGCCCTCTCGCTATCCACAGTCCGACCCGACCCTGTTCGCGGGCACGGCGGCTGGGCTGCTCAAGTCGGTGGACCTGGGGGCCAGCTTCGCCAGCACGGCGCTCCAGGGGACCTCGGTGCGGGAGCTGCTGTGGCCGGGACCGGCGTTGGTGGTCGCCACCGACGCCGGGGTGCAGGTCTCGTCCGATGGGGGTGGGAGCTTCTCCGGCTCCACGGTCGGATTGCCCGCCGGTCGGGTGGAGGCGATGGCGCTGTCGTCCTTCTTCTCCATCGATCCCGTGATGTTCGCCAGCGTCGGCGCGCAGGGCGTGTTCCGATCCGGCGACGGGGCGAGGACCTGGT
The DNA here is from genome assembly GCA_964574335.1 of uncultured Acidobacteriota bacterium. GTDB lineage: Bacteria > Acidobacteriota > Vicinamibacteria > Fen-336 > Fen-336 > CAZNNH01. Next base: position 17,831 of record CAZNNH010000072.1, read on the forward strand.
CGCCGGCCGGGCTGGCCGGGCATCGGGTCACCGACCTGTTCTGGTTGGGGCCCTTCCTCTACGCCGTGGATGCGGCGGGGGTGTTCCGCAGCGAGGAGCTCGGCGAGCACTGGGAGCGCATCGACGAAGGCCTGGAAGGGGCGCAGCCGATCAAGGTGCTGTTCCCGCTGGCGCCGGCCTCCGGCGCGGTCCTGTTCCTGGCCTCGAGCCAGGGGTTCTTCCTGAGCAACGACGGCGGCGTGCACTGGGGCCGGGTGGGCGCGCCCACAGGGGAGCCGTTGTGCCTGGCGACCTTCCCGCCTCCCGTGCCGTCAGCGGGGAAGAGCCGTTGAGCCGGCTCGTGAAGCTGGCCAAGGCCCACGGGCTGGGCAACGACTTCCTGCTGGTGGGAGGGGCGGAAGCCCCCGCGCCAGCGGTGTCCTGGATCACCCGGGTCTGTGACCGGCACGTCGGGGTGGGGGCCGACGGCTTGATCCTGTACCGCGTCGAGGGCGACACGGTGCGGATGCGCCTGTTCAACGCCGACGGTGGCGAGGCGGAGATCTCGGGGAACGGCCTCCGCTGCCTGGCGTCCTACGTGGTGTCGAAGGGTTGGGTGGCGCCGCGGCATCGGGTCGAGACCGCCGCGGGCCCTCGTCAGGTCGAGGTGCGGTCGCTGGGCCCGGGGCGGTTCCGGGTGGACACCGACCTGGGGACGCCGATCCTGAACAGCCAGGCGATCCCGATCGACATCGACCCGCCCGCCGAACGGGTGGTCGATCTCCCGCTGGAGGTGCTCGGCCGGCAGCTCCGGATCACCGTGACGTCGCTCGGAAACCCCCACTGCGCGGTGTTCGTCGAGGCGCCGCCGGACGACGCCAGCCTGACCGAGCTGGGCCGCGCGCTCGAGCACCACCGGGTCTTCCCGAGGCGGACCAACGTGGAGCTGGTGGTGGTCCTGTCCGACCGGCGGCTGCGTGTCCGCTTCTGGGAGCGGGGCGTCGGCCTGACCCAGGCGTCGGGCACCGGCGCCGCCTCCGCGGCGGTGGCCGCGATGCTGTCCGGCCGTGTGTCCCGGAGCGTGGTCGTCGACTGCGACGGGGGAAGCCTCGAGGTCTCGTGGCCCGAGGGCGGGCGGGTGAGCCAGGTGGGAGAGACGGAGCTGGTCCTCGAGGGCCACTGGCTGGCCCCCGAGCAGGAAGGGTCGGCTACGTCGACGTAGCGGGCTCTTCCGTGGCCTCCTCGGTCGGGCCTCTACGCCGCAGGATCGCCAGCACCATCGCCAGCAGGGCCAGGTCGCCCACGATCAGGCCATAGCCAGCGCGGCGGCCGCCCTGGCTCTTCACCGTGAAGCAGCCGCAGTTCTCCACGTCGATCCCACGCGCCATGGTCGAGGAGACGGCCAGCACGAAGGTCAGAAGCAGGGCGCCCGCCAGCAGAGAGGCCTCGCACCGCCAGGGCCCCAGGATCATCGAGAGCCCGAGCAGCAGCTCCACCCAGGGGAGGGTCACCGCTACCAGGTTGGCCAGGATGGGGCCCACCCAGGGGTTGGGCCCGAGCAGGTGATAGCGGTAGATGATCCGGGCAAAGTCCTCTGGATGCAGTATCTTGTCGATGCTGGCGTAGACGAAGACGGCGCCCACGATCAGCCCCAGCAGCGACTCGAGCCAGAAGCCGGCGGGCCTCTTCACCCCTTGCCCCGCTCCAGCGGATAGCCGGCATCCTCCCAGGCCGGGAGGCCGTCGTACAAGATGGCGGCGTGGATCCCGACGTCGCGCAGCTTCTGGGCCACGATGTGGCTCGACTCGCAACCGAACCCGCTGCAGTAGACGACCAGCAGGAAGTGGCTGCGCAGGCGCGGCTCGAGCCGCTCGAAGTAGCGGTCGAACTCGTCCTCGGGCAGCGGTACCGCGCCGGGGATGTGGCTCATCTCCCAGAAGGCCTCGGGCCGGGCGTCGAGGAACAGGGCCCCCTGCTCGAGACGCTGCCGGGCCTCCTCCGCGTCGAGGAGCTCGTCACCCTGCTGGATGAAGACGTTGCGGTTCAGGTCTAGGCCGCGCCCGGACCAGGCGTTCCAGGCAAGGCCCAGGATGGCGCCGGCCAGCAGCATCGACGTCACACGGTGGAGGCGCACGGCTTCACGCTAGCACGCTCCCAAAACAGGCTCAAGGCGGGGTTGGCGCCGAGGGCGGCGAGGTCGCGCGGCGTCGTCGTGGGCGGAAGCGCACAGCCGACGTCGAATGGCGTGGAGGCCTCGCCTATGGTACTTTACCGGCTTCGGTGAGCCGCTGCCGCGTCCCCACGGTTCGGCGTGCGCGGCTCGCCCCCGCGGTGTGGGCCGGTCCCGCGGTCACCGAGTCGCCGGAACTTGATCTCGCCCATAACGTCAGACGCTCTCGTGCTTCGAACCCATGACTTCGGGGAGACCAGCAAGATCGTGGTCCTGCTCACCCGCGAACGGGGCAAGCTGAGGGCGGTCGCCAAGGGGGTGCGGCATCCGCGAAGCCGGATCCGGTCGGCGCTGGAGCCGCTTTCGGAGGTGCGGGTGGGCCTCCACGGCCGGCAGGGGGCGGAGCTTCTCCGGCTGGGGGAATGCGAGCTGCTCCGCTCGGCGTTCCCGGCCAGCCGTGGTGGGCTCGAGATCGTGATGGCCCTCTCCTACTACGCGGAGCTGATCGACGCGTTCTCGCCGGAGGCGGAGGCCGACCATAACGGCTATCGTCTGGCTCGGGCGGTGGTCACCGCGGCCGAAGAGGGCGTGCCGGCCGAGGCCCTCACCCCCTACTTGGAGGCGTGGCTTCTGCGGCTGCACGGGATCTACCCGCCCATCGACCGGTGTGCCGGCTGTGGCGGGGCCCTGGAGCCGGGGGCCCTCACCTATCATCGCCAGGCTCGAGGGTTCGCCTGCGTGGGCTGCGGTCCGGCGTCGGGGCCCCGGCTCGAGGCCCCCACCGTGGCCTTCCTGGCCCGGGTCTTCCAAGAGCCGCCGTCCGCGTTCACCGAGGGCCCCCAGGAGCCGGCCAGCCTGGAGCAGCTCCACCACGAGCTGATCGGTCAGCATCTGGAACGGGAGCTGCGCTCCTACCGGGTGATGCGCGACGTCGCGCGTGAGGCCCGGGCATGACCACCTTGCAGGGGGTCTGCTTCGCTCTCGAGCGTTACTGGGCCGAGCGTGGTTGCCTGATACACCAGCCCTGGGACGCCGAGGTGGGCGCCGGCACCATGCATCCGGAGACGTTCCTGAGGGTGCTGGGACCGCGGCCCTGGAGGGTCGCCTACCCGCAGCCCTCGCGGCGGCCGGCGGACGGTCGCTACGGCGAGAACCCGAACCGGCTGTACAAGCACCTCCAGTACCAGGTGATCCTCAAGCCGGCCCCCGCCGACGTGCAGGACCTGTACCTCGGGAGCCTGAGCGCCCTCGGGATCGACCCCGCCTCCCACGACGTGCGTTTCGAGGAGGACAACTGGGAGTCGCCGACGCTGGGGGCCTGGGGGATCGGCTGGCAGGTACTGCTGGACGGGCAGGAGATCACCCAGTTCACCTACTTCCAGCAGGCCGGAGGCGTCGAGCTTTCTCCCATCTCGGCGGAGATCACCTACGGGCTGGAGCGGATTGCCATGTACCTGCAGGACGTGGAGGACGTCTACGACCTGCAGTGGTGCGAGGGACGCTCCTACCGCGAGGTGCGCCACGAGGAGGAGTTCCAGCTCTCCCGCTACTCCTTCGAGCTGGCCGACCCCGAGCTCCACACCCGCCTGTTCGAGAGCGCCCTGGGGGAGGGCTGGCGGCTGCTCGAGCTTCCCGGAGGACGTTGTGCGCTGGCCGCCTACGACTGGTGCCTGAAGGGCTCGCACGCCTTCAACGTCCTGGACGCTCGGGGGGCGATCTCGGTCAGCCAGCGGGCCGGGATGATCCTGAAGATCCGGAAGCTGGCCTGCGCGGTGGCCGCCGCCTACGTGGCCGAGATGGGGACGGAGTCGGCACGTGGCTGAGCTCCTGCTCGAGGTGGGTTGCGAGGAGCTCCCGGCTGGCTGGCTGCCGGGGCTGGGCGAGCAGCTCCGCAGAGGGTTCCACCAGGCCGCCGACGCGATCCATCTGGCCCCCGGCGAGGTGACCGTCTGGTGGACACCGAGGCGCCTGGCGCTGGCGGCCGAGGTCCTCGATCGCCAACCCGATCGCGACACCGAGGTGTGGGGGCCGGCGATGACCCTGGCCCGGGTCGGCGGGGCCTGGAGCAAGGCGGCGCTGGGCTTCGCCCGCAAGCACGGGGTCGAGCCGGACCGGCTCGACCAGGCGCCCAAGGACCCGCGTCGCCCCGAGGAGCTGCACCTGCGGTTTGCGCGCCGGGAGGCCGGGCGCCCGGCCCTCGAGGTGCTCCCGGGGGTGCTTCTGGCCGTGCTGCGCGGGCTCTCGTTCCCGAAGCGCATGAACTGGGACGCCTGGATGGACGACGGACGAGGGTCGTTCCCGTTCGGCCGGCCGATCCGTTGGCTGCTGGCCCTGCTCGGCGGGGAGGTGGTGCCCCTCACCATCTTCGACGGCGTGGGGGGAAAGAGAGGGGCGCCCATCGTCGAGAGCGGCCGGCGCTCCGTGGGCCACCGTTTCCTCCCCCGAGAGAACCCGGGCTCCCGCTTCGAGGTGGCCTCGGCCGAGGCGTTGCGGGGCGGGCTCCGGGAGCGTTTCGTGCTCCTCGATCCGGCGGAGCGCCTGCTTCGGATCGAGGCGGAGCTCGGCCGTCTCGCCGACGGCGCGGCGGTGCAACACCCGCTGGTCTCGGAATGGCGGGACCTCGTCGAGCACCCCAGCGTGCTGGTGGGTGAGGTCCCCGAGCGCTTCCAGGAGCTGCCGGTCGAGGTGCTCCAGACGGTCCTCGTGCATCACCAGAAGTACATCCCGGTGATGAAGGCGGGGCGGGTCGCGGGGTTCGCGGCCATCGCCGACGGCGACGGCCGCAACGGAGCCCGCATCGTGCGGGGGATGCAGCGGGTGGTGGTGGCCCGGCTGCGCGACGCGGCCTTCTTCTTCGCCGAGGACATGAAGCGGCCACTCTCCGAGCGGGTCGAGGACCTGGCCGGCGTCACCTTCCACGAGTCGCTCGGCACCTATCGGGACAAGGCCGAGCGGATGGCGAGCCTGGTCGACGGGATGTGCGAGACCGGGCTCCTGGGCCGCCCCGAGGGCGAGGCCGCCCGCCAGGCGGCGCTGCTGGCCAAGGCCGACCTGACCACGCTGATGGTGGGGGAGTTCCCCGAGCTGCAGGGGGTGATGGGCGGGATCTACCTCGGCGCCCAGGGGCAGGTCCCGACCGAGGTCTCGAGCGCGGTCCGCTGGCACTACCATCCGCAGTCGATCGACGAAAACGCCCCACCGGCCGGCGTCCTGGACGGGGCGGCCGAGAGGGTCTTCGCCGCGGTCTCCCTGGCCGACAAGCTCGACACGTTGGCCGGCTACTTCGCCATCGGACAGGAGCCCACCGGAAGCCGCGACCCCTTCGGCCTCAGGCGGGCCGCCCAGGGGGTGATCCGCCTGCTGCTCGACTTCTGGAAGCCGGTGGCGGGGCAGGCGCGGCCGAGCCTGGTGACGTTGACGGAGCGGGCCATCCTCGGCCACCAGACCCGGTTGGGACCGGTGCCCGAGGCGGCCGCGGAGCGTCTGCTGTCGTTCCTGCGGGAGCGCCTCGAGTTCGTTCTGGTCTCGCGGGGTTTCCCCGCCGACGAGGTGGCGGCGGTGGTCGGGACGGCCGAGGCCCTGGCCGTCGAGGACCCTTTCGACTGCCTGGTGCGTCTTCGGGCCCTGCACCGGGTCAGGTCCGAGGCGCGTGAGGATTTTGCGCATCTGGCGGCCGCTTTCAAGAGGGCCAAGAACATCCTGGCTTCGGCTCCGGATCGGGGCGTGAAGCCAGAGCTCTTCCGCGAGGCGGCGGAGCGGGAGCTCGACCGGGCGGTGGCCGCCCTGGAGGGGAAAGACGGCGACTACGAGACGCGGCTGCGCTCGTTGGCCGCCCTCCGGGGACCCGTCGACCGTTTCTTCGAGGACGTCCTGGTGATGGCCGAGGAGCCCGAGGTGAGGGACAACCGCCTGGGGCTGCTGGCTCGAGCGCTCTCGCTCTTCTACCGAATCGCGGACATTTCGAAACTGGGAGGCTAAGCGTGACTCAATACGTCTACTTCTTCGGCGGCGGCAAGGCCGATGGCAACAAAGACATGAAGGACACCCTGGGGGGCAAGGGGGCGGGTCTGGCCGAGATGACCAACGCCGGCCTTCCGGTACCGCCGGGCTTCACGATCTCGACCCAGGCCTGCAACCTGTTCGTCGAGCGCAAGGGAAGCCTGTCGCCCGAGATCGAGCAGGAGGCCGAGCGGAAGCTCGAGCAGCTCGAGCAGCTCATGGGCAAGAAGCTCGGTGACGAGAACGACCCGCTACTGGTCTCGGTGCGCAGCGGCGCCAAGTTCTCCATGCCGGGGATGATGGACACCATCCTCAACCTGGGTCTGAACGACAAGTCGGTCAAGGGGCTGGCTGCCAAGACCGGCAACGGTCGCTTCGCCCGGGACTCCTACCGTCGTTTCATCCAGATGTACGGCAACGTGGTGCTCGGCATCGACAAGGACGAGTTCGAGCACGAGCTGGGCGCGGTCAAGAAGAAGAACAAGGTGGTGGCCGACGTCGACCTGGACGAGGCGGCGCTGGAAGAGGTGATCGAGCGCTACAAGGTGGTGGTCGAGAAGCACATCGGCCACTCCTTCCCGCAGGACCCCCGCGAGCAGCTCAAGGGCGCCCGCGACGCCGTCTTCCGGTCCTGGATGAACCCCCGCGCCGTCACCTACCGCAAGCTCAACGACATCCCCCACGATCTGGGCACCGCCGTCAACGTGCAGGTGATGGTCTTCGGGAACACCGGAGACGCCTCCGCCACCGGCGTGGGCTTCACCCGCAACCCCGCCACCGGCGCCAACGAGTTCTACGGCGAGTTCCTGCAGAACGCCCAGGGTGAGGACGTGGTGGCCGGCATCCGGACCCCGCGCCCGATCGCCGAGCTCGAGAAGGTGATGCCGAAGGCCTTCGGCGAGCTGCGCCAGTTCACCACCCGCCTGGAGCGCCACTACAAGGACGTGCAGGACTTCGAGTTCACCATCCAGGACGGCAAGCTCTACATGCTCCAGACCCGAAACGGCAAGCGGACCGGCGTGGCGGCCGTGAACATCGCCGTGGACCTGGTGGAAGAGGGGATCCTGAAGCCGGCCGAGGCGGTGATGAAGGTCGAGCCGCAGGCGCTCGACCAGCTCCTGCACCCGATCTTCGACCTCAAGGAGCGGGCCAAGGCCGAGGTGGCCGCCAAGGGGCTGCCGGCCTCCCCGGGCGCGGCGACCGGCGTGGTGGTCTTCACTGCCGACGAGGCGGTGGCCTGGAGCAAGAAGGGGAAGAAGGTCCTGCTGGTCCGGATGGAGACGGTCCCCGACGACATCCACGGGATGAGCGCGGCCCAGGGGATCCTGACCGCGACCGGCGGCATGACCTCGCACGCCGCGGTGGTCGGCCGGCAGATGGGCAAGCCCTCCGTGGTGGGCTGTGGCGCCCTGGCCATCGACGCCAAGGGCAGGAAGCTGCACGTCGGCGGCAAGCTGGTCAAGGAAGGCGAAGCGATCTCCATCGACGGCTCCACCGGCGAGGTGATCCTGAAGGATCTGCCCACCAGCCCCTCCGAGGTGCTGCAGGTGGTCGAGGGCAAGCTCAAGCCGGAGAGATCCAAGATCTACCAGAAGTTCGAGAAGCTGCTCTCCTGGGCCGACGAGGTGAGGCGGCTGGGCATCCGCGCCAACGCGGACGGCCCGCGCGACGCGAAGGTCGCGTACACCTTCGGGGCTCGGGGTATCGGCCTGTGCCGCACCGAGCACATGTTCTTCGCCGAGGACCGGCTGAAGCACGTGGTCAAGATGATCTTCGCGGCGGCCCGCGGGCAGAAGGGCCTCGACCTGAAGGCCGGGCTCGAGGCGCGGATCAAGCAGGCCCAGGGGGCTCAGGCCACCGCCCTGCGCAAGGAGCTGGCCGCGGTCAAGAAGGAGTACGGTAAGGCCATCGACGACTACACCGGCGCCCTCAAGAAGCTGCTGCCCATGCAGCGGGCCGACTTCACCGGCCTGTTCAAGGTGATGCAGGGCAACCCGGTCACCATTCGCGCCCTCGACCCGCCGCTGCACGAGTTCCTGCCCAAGCGCGAAGAGCTGATGGTCGAGATCGCGACCCTGAAGGCCAAGAGCGAGAAGAAGAACAAGGCGGCGATCACGCGGCTCTCCAAGATGCTGAGGGCGGTCGAGGAGCTGCACGAGTTCAACCCGATGCTGGGCCACCGCGGCTGCCGGCTCGGGATCACCTACCCCGAGATCACCAAGATGCAGGCCAAGGCCGTCTTCCAGGCGGCCAAGGCGGTGGCGGCCCGTGGCGTCAAGGTGCGGCCGGAGTTCATGATCCCGCTGGTCGGCTATGTCGAGGAGCTTCGGCGTCAGAAGAAGATCGTCCTGGAGGCGGCCGAGGAGGTGCTCGGCAAGGGCGGCTCCGGCGTCGAGTACATGATCGGCACCATGATCGAGGTGCCGCGCGGCGCCGTCACCGCCGACGAGGTGGCCAAGGAGGCCGAGTTCTTCTCGTTCGGTACCAACGACCTGACCCAGATGGGCTCCGGTCTGTCGCGCGACGACGCCGGCAAGTTCCTGGCCATCTACCAGGACATCGGCATCCTCGACAAGGACCCGTTCGTCTCGCTGGACGCTGCGGGGATCGGCGCGCTGGTGGAGATCGGCGTCAAGAAGGGGCGCAGCACCAAGCCGAAGCTCAAGATCGGTGTCTGCGGCGAGCACGGGGGAGACCCCGCCTCGATCCACTTCTTCCACGAGGTGGGCCTCGACTACGTCTCCTGCTCGCCCTACCGCGTGCCGATCGCCCGTCTGGCCGCGGCCCAGGCGGCGCTCGAGAAGCCGATCGGCGACTAGCCGTTCCTGGTCCCCGGGGCCCGCGCCCCGGGGACACCCAGGCTTTCCGCCCGTCGGGCCGTGCTCCGTCGAGCCCGGGCCCGACGGGCCTATCGGATCATCGGCGTGGGACGAATCGCTCGGCTGCCCGAGGACCTGGTCAACAAGATCGCCGCCGGCGAGGTCGTGGAGCGGCCGGCTTCCGTCGTCAAGGAGCTGATCGAGAACGCGCTCGACGCGGGGGCGCGCCGGGTCTCGGTGACGGTGGCCGGGGGCGGCAAGTCCCTGATCCGGGTCGAGGACGACGGACACGGCATGTCGGCCGAGGATGCCCGGATGGCCCTCGAGCGCCACGCCACCTCCAAGCTCACCCAGCTCTCCGACCTCGAGGCGATCGCGACCAGCGGCTTCCGCGGCGAGGCGTTGCCGGCGATCGCCAGCGTCTCCCACCTGCTGCTCCGCACCCGTGAGGCCTCATCATCGGCGGGCACCGAGGTCGAGGTGCGTCACGGCCAGGGGCCGACGGTGCGCGAGGTCGGCCATCCGGTCGGCACCAGCATCGAGGTCCGCGACCTGTTCGGCGAGGTGCCGGCCCGTCGCAAGTTCCTGCGGGCCGAGTCGACCGAGGG
>CAZNNH010000073.1:0-27364 GCA_964574335.1 uncultured Acidobacteriota bacterium
CCAGGGAGTACAATTGTCTCGTTCCATGTTGAGGGAATTGTTTTAATTATGTCAAGAACACGAGCATCTTTTTCAAGATATCTTGTAGGATTGTCTGCCCAGTGAATTATCTGGGAGACAAACATAATTGCATTTGCTAACTGATGAGACCAACTGGTATCACCAATTCTGATAGGATCAAAAGTAACAGGTGTATAATCAGCATGACCTGCCAACAGGCCGGCAGCAAGTCTGCCGGCTTTTTTGTCTATCGCTATGATATTGATTGTGATTTTTTCATCGCGGCGTGACACACGTTGTTTGATAAATAGCTTCTGCGCGAATAATGCCGGTGGGCGCCGCCTTCTTGGGCAGGCCGACCCTTCCCACCCGGCTCTCGTAGTCGGCGATGAAGCGCTCCAGGTAGCCGATGGCCAGCGGGTCGAAGCGCTTGCCCATCACGCAGGCGCCCTCGCACTGGTCCTCCTGGGGGCAGACCCGCCCGGTGATGGCCGGCAGGACGTTGTCCTCGCGCATCTTGGCGGCCGCGGCCAGGTAGTCGCCGTCCACCACCAGGTCCACGAACTCGCGGATCTTGACCCCGACCGGGCAGCCCTTCACGCAGGCGGGCTTGGCGCACTCGATGCAGCGGGTGGCCTCGGTCTTGGCCATCTCCACCGCCAGGCCCTGGTTGACCTCGTCGAAGTTGCTCCGGCGCTCTACGGCGTCCTGCTCTGGCATCCTCTGGCGAGGGATCTTGGTGCGTTCCTTCTTGGGGACGGGGTTGGTCATGCCTCGATCTCCGGGTGCGCCTCGACCAGACGGCACTTGTGCACGAGGGAAAGGTCCTTGTCAGGGTCGTCCAGGAACTGCTTCAGCGAGCGGGCCTCGGCCGCGCGGTACATCGAGTTGCGCTGGGCCAGCACGGCGAAGTCCACCTGGTGGGCGTCGAACTCGGGGCCGTCCACGCAGGCGAAGCGGCTCTTGCCGCCCACGGTCACCCGGCAGCCGCCGCACATGCCGGTGCCGTCGATCATGATCGAGTTGAGGCTCACCACCGTCCGGATCCCGTGAGGGCGGGTCACCTCGGCCACCGCCCGCATCATCGGGATCGGGCCGATCGCCAGCACGTAGTCGAGACGAGCGCCGGAGTCGATCACCGCCTGGAGCGCGTCGGTCACCAGCCCCTTCTCGCCGTAGCTGCCGTCGTCGGTCATCACCCGCACCTCGTCGCTGGTTTTCCGGACCTCGTCCTCCAGGATCACCAGCTCCCTGGTCCGGCCGCCGAGGATCGAGATCACCCGGTTGCCGGCGTTCTTGAGGGCCACCGCGGTGGGGTAGGCGATGGCGGTGCCGACCCCGCCGCCGATCACGGCCACGGTGCCGAAGCGCTCGATCTCCGAGGGGCTGCCGAGCGGGCCGACGATGTCGCTAATCGCGTCACCCTTTTCGAGCGAGTTGAGGAGCTTGGTGGTCTTGCCGATCCCCTGCACGATGAGGGTCACGTGGCCGGCCTCAGGGTCGGAGTCGGCGATGGTGAGCGGGATCCGCTCGCCGTGGTCGTGCACCCGCAGGATCACGAACTGGCCGGCCTGCCGCTTGCGCGCGATCCGAGGGGCGTCGATCTGGAACAGCTTGACGTCGGGCGAGAGCTGACGGGTCTCGAGGATTCTGAACATGATGGCTCCGGGCTGCTGGGCGGGGGCCGCGGCGCGGCGCCGCCCGGGAAAGTCGGGGTTGGAGCTGGGGCGGGCTCGTGCGGGGTTCGCCACGACGATTCCCGTCCCAGGCGCAGTCTAGCAAACAACGCGCCCGGCGGCCGCCCGCGGGTCGGAGCCGACGGGCGGCCAGGACACGCCGACCGGACCCCGCTTTGGTAGCGGGAATGGGAGCCGGCCACCCCAGCTCGTCGGGCCGGCCCCCGGCCTTGGCGGCGCTCGGCGCGGAAAGGCTTGCGCTGCTGGAGGTTGTGGGGGCGAACGATTTACGCGAGGAGGTTCGATTCTCCGATTGCCCGGGCCGGCTCGGCGGCCGATAATCGAGGCATGCCAGCCACCGTCTACTACGTCGTCGGCGCCCTCCTGGGGATCGGCGCCCTGGTCTGGTCGTTCCGCCTCGGGAGGGCCTACCTCCGGCTCCGAGGCCAGCGGGTGGTCACCTGCCCCGAGAACGAGGCCCAGGTCGGTGTCGAGATCGACGCCCTCGGCGGGGCCCTGAAAGGGGCCCTCGGGGGGGAGGTCGTTCGGTTGCAGGACTGCTCGCGTTGGCCGGAGCGGGTGGGGTGCAACCAGGCCTGCCTGTCGCAGATCGAGGCCTCCCCGGATGGCTGTCTGGCCCGCGGCCTGCTCACCCGCTGGTACGCCGACCGTGCCTGCGTGCTGTGTGGCGTGCCGTTCGGCGAGATCCACTGGCACGACCACCGTCCGGCGCTGCGCTCCCCTGATGGAGTCACGCTGGCCTGGTCGGAGGTGGAGGTCGAGTCGCTCTCCGAGGTGTTGGGGAGCCACCAGCCGGTCTGCTGGAGCTGCCACGTCGCCGAGCGCTTCCGGCACGACCACCCGGACCTGGTGGTGGATCGCCCGCCGCCTCCGGGACACACCTCGGGCGCCTGATCCTGGTCGGAGCCGGGACCGCCGGTCCGGCACGCATCCTGCACTCGCTGCGCGACGTGGGGAGCGAAGCCGCCACTGTGCCTCGGTTCGACAGCGTCACCCGCTACCTGTGCTGGGACCACTCCCGGCTGGCGCGCCTGCTGGAGGCGGTCAAGCACGAGGTGGCCGGGGGGCGCCTCAAGGAGGCGCGTGAGCTTTACCGGAGCTATGACGCGGGCGTGACCCGTCACCTGCGCGTCGAGCAGGAGCTGGTCTATCCGCTGTTCGAGGCGCGGACGGGCATCACCTCCGGTCCCACCGAGACGCTGCGCCTGGAGCACGAGCAGGTCCAATACGCGATCCGAATGATGCGCGACGGGCTGGCGGTGCTGGATGCCCGGGGTTTCGAGGCCGGGGCGCGCTACCTCGACGAGACCCTGCCCGCCCACAACTCCAAGGAAGAGCACGTCCTCTACCCCACCATGGACGCGTTGCTGACCGAGAGGGAGCGGCAGACGCTCTCCGAGAGGCTGCAGCGGGAATAGGCCCGGCGGTGGCGCGGATCCTGCATCCTGGAGGTTCGAGTCCGCGTGGGGGCTCGCGCCCGGCCACGCAACCAGGGAGAGATCGCCAATGGCAATGCTGATCGTCGAGGAGTGCATCAGTTGTGGAGCCTGTGAGCCCGAGTGCCCGAACCAGGCCATCGCCGCCGGAGACCCGATATACGTGATCGATTCGGAGCGCTGCACCGAGTGCGTGGGGGCGCATGACGAGCCCAAGTGCATCGAGGTCTGCCCGATCGATGACTGCATCGTGAAGGACCCGAACCACGAGGAGAGCCAGGAGGACCTGCAGGCCAAGTACGAGCGCCTGCACGCCTAGCCGTCGCCAGAGCGCCAGTCGCTGGTGCGCCTCGAGTCGAGCGGCGCCGCGCCGGCATCGCCGCCGCGGCTCCCGCCGCCCCCCGCCCCCTGCTACCCACCCGCATGCGCGGGAATGCTCGGATCTTCCGCTAGCGCAACAAGTTCGGCCGAATGCGCCGGATCCCGCAAGGGTTGCGCCGAAGGGAGCCGAGTCTGGCCCGGATCAAAGGATTCAGGCCGGGTATGACATTTGTATCAGATCGCGGTAAGCTTCGGCGCGGGAGCTCCAAAGGGGGGCACGATGGTTCGAAGAAGGACTCCTCGGGACGGCAACGGCGACGGCGGCCTCCTGAGAGCCCTCGAGTCGGGTGAGCCTCCGGCCTTCGTCACCGACGAGGACGACCGCATCGTCTTCTGGAACCGCGGTGCCGAGGGGCTCTTCGGCAGGCGTGCCGCGGAGGTGGTCGGCCGGTCGTGCTACGAGGTGGTGCAGGGCCGGGACCTCCTCGGCAACCACTTCTGCTACCAGGACTGCCCGATCGTGGCCCATCGTCGGTTGGGGGACGCGGCCAGCGGGTGCGAGGTGCTGGTTCCCGGCGGCGAAGGCGAGACGCGCACGGTCAGCGTGACGATCGTCCAGCTCCCGGCCACCGAGCACGCTCCGCCGCTCTCGGTTCACCTGTTGCGTCCCCTGGACGAGTCGGGCCCGCTGGCGGAGCTCCTGGAGCGGGCCCAGGTCGAGTCCCAGCGGCTCGGCTCGAAGGCCTCGAGCGACCCGGTGCCGTCGCTGACGGGTCGGGAGAGCGAGATCCTGGGATGGGTCGCCGCCGGCCTCCAGAACAAGGAGGTCGCCCAGAAGCTGGGGATCAGCCTGGCGACGGTCCGCAACCACATCCACAACATCCTCGACAAGCTCCAGGTCCACTCGAAGCTCGAGGCGGTCTCCCTGGCCTTCCGAAAGGGGTGGGTCTCGGGGCGCCCCAACGACCTTCCGGCCCAGGCGAAGACCTTCTCCGAGGCCACCGCGCCGGCGGCCTGGGACGGAGGCAGCATCGGCGGCTATGCTCGCGTGACGTCTCCGGTTGCCGTCTCCGCCACCCGCGACCCCAGCGCCGACTCGCCGAGCCGGTAGCCGGGCTCCGCTGGCCGGTCCACCGCGCGAGCACTCACGTGTACCGCTCTGCCTGGGTCCGGAACATCCGGGCATAGAGCCCGCCGCGCGCCAAGAGCTCCTCGTGGCGCCCTGTCTCGATCAAGGCCCCGCCGTCCATGACGAAGATCCTGTCTGCGGAGCGCACGCTGGAGAAACGATGGCTGATGAAGAGGGCGGTCCGGCCGTCGAGAAGCTGCCGCAGCCGGCCGAGGAGGTCGGCCTCCGCCAGCGCGTCGAGCGAGCTGGTGGGCTCGTCCAGGATCACCACCCGGGCATCCCGGAAGCGAGCTCGGGCCAGGGCCAGCCGCTGCCACTCGCCCTGGCTCAGCTCGTGCCCGCCGCTGAACCACTTGCCGAGCAGCGTGTCGAGCCCCTGGGGCAGGCCGTCGATCACCGGGCCGGCCCCGGCCCAGGCGGCGGCGGCCCGGATGGTCGCGTCGTCGACACCGCGATCGGGGTCGCCGAAGCCGATGTTCTCGCGGACCGTCACCGGGAAGTGGGCGAAGTCCTGGAAGATCACGCCGAACTGGCGACGCAGCTCGGCCACCCGGTACCGTCTGAGGTCGTGACCGCCCAGCAGCACCCGTCCCTGGTCCGGGTCGTAGAGCCGACACAGCAGCTTGACCAGGGTGGTCTTGCCGCTCCCGTTGCGGCCCACCACCGCCGCGATCTCCCCGGCGCCGATGTCCAGGCAAACGCCGCGCACCGCCTCTGCGGAGCAGCCCGGGTAGCGGAACGTGACCCCCTCCAGGCGGATGCCGAGAGGTCGCTGGTCGGGGAGCGGTAGCGGGTCCGGAGGGTCGGCCACCCGCGGTCGCTGGTCCAGGAACTGCTCCAGGTTCGAGAGGAACAGGCTGTCCTCGTAGAGCCCGGCCAAGGCGGCGAGGACCTGCTGCAGGTAGCCCAGCCCGCGCTGGAGCGCCTGGTAGTACATGACCAGGGCCCCGAGGGTGATCGCGCCGAGGACCACCCGCTGCACCAGGAAGCCCATCGCCGCCACCACCGCCACGGTGCCGGCCGATTGCGCCATCACGTCGGCCCCCGCGCGCCGGCGGGCCAGGTCCATCTTCTCTCGCCGCAACGTGTCCCGAAGCTCGCGGTGGCGAGCGCGCAGGTGGGGCCCCAGGCCGAACAGCCGGACCTCCTTGGCGAAGACCTGGTGGGTGAGCATCCAGTCGTGCAGCAGCAGAAGCCGCTCGGTCGCGGTGCGGCGAAGGCGCCAGCCGTAGAAGTGGCTGGAGTGCCGCAGCCGGACCAGCAAGCCCGGGACCGCCGCGGCGGCGAGCAGGAGCACGATGAAGGGGTCGAAGGCGAGCAGCAGGCCCGCTACGCCGACCAGCGAGAGGCCGCCCCGCAGCAGCGCCGCTAGGCCGCTCACCACCTGGGCCGGGCGATGGCCGCCCTCGCGCTGGGCGCGGTGCAGGTGATCGTAGTAGGACGGGGTCTCGAAGTAGGAGAGATCGAGCTCGACCGACTTGGCGTGGATCAGCCCCTGCACGTGGTCGGTCAGCTTCTGGCCCAGCCCCTCGGCGACCAGCGAGGCCAGCGCCTGGAGCAGTGAGGCCACCAGGGCGACCACGCCGATCAGCAGCACGTAGGCAAACGGCTCGTCCATGGCCCTCAGGGGCGACGGTGCCGCCAGCGCGCGGGTGATCGAGTCCACCAGCAGCTTGAGCAGCAGCAGGCCCAGAAGCGGAACCGCTGCCTGACCGACCAGCAGCGCCAGGCTGGCCCACGCCCACCCCGGCGCCGCTTCTCGCACCAGGCCCACGGCCCGACGCAGCCGAACCAGGCGACGGAGGCGCTCCTCGAGCCGGGGCGGGGGAGTGGGATCTGTCGACACCCGCGGCTACCCCGCTGCGTCCAGGAACCGGATGCGCTTGTTGATGTCGGTGTTGATCGAGTGGTAGGGCCGGGTCACGTTGCCCGAGTCGAACAGCGACTGGCGGATGTACTCCACGTCGTCCTCGCCGATCGCGCTGGTGAAGATGGGCAGCAGGTACTCGATGCCCACCTGCGAAGGCTTCATCAGGTGGGGGTCGTAGAAGGACGGGTGCATGTTGCGGGCATGGATCAGGCCCCACCGGTCACGGAATCCGTCGGCGCCGAAGGAGTCCACGTGGAAGCCCTGGCCGCGGCTCCATTGCAGCGTGGCCAGGCGGTTGTTCTGCCCCTCGAGCAGCATGTCGACCGCCTTGCCGCCGAGCTGGGCCCCGTAGAACCGGTCGAAACGCAGCGGCCGACCTCCCCTCTGGGTGTGCCCCACCTTGCGGGTGAAGATCGCGTGCTGGGCCGACTCTCCGCGCCGGTAGCGGATGAAGAACTGGTCGGTGAGCTCCTCCATCAGGAAGCGCCGCAGCGCCTCGGCGGCCCCGGCCAGCAGCACGTTGCCGGCCGGGTCGGTCGGCGCCCGCGAGTCGCCCAGCAGGTGGCCGGCCTCGTCGACGATCCCCTCGCCGCAGACGATGACCACGTTCTTCTGCAGCTCGTAGAGCTCTTTCACCCGCTCCAGGACCCGCTCGGGCTCGACCGGGTGCTCGGGGACCAGGATCAGGTCGGGCTGGCCGTAGGCGGTCCCCAGGGCGATGTAGCCGGAGTGCCGGCCCATCACCTCGACGATGGCGATCCGGCGGTGGCTCTCGGCGGTGGTGCGGGTCCGGTTGATCCCCCAGGCGGTGACGAAGACCGAGGTGGCGTAGCCGGGCGTCGCGTAGTTGATCAGGTCCTCGAGGTCGAAGAACGGCTTGCCGGGCCGGAGCGCGTAGCGGTAGCCCGGTGCCTCGGGGATCGGCTCCCGGACCCACTCGTCGGGCTCGCTCCTGTAGTTGAGGCCGAGGTCGTTGTCGATGGTCTTGGGGGCCAGCACCGCCGGAAAGCGCTCGGCCAGCGGCTGGAGCCCGTTCAGGGTCCCGTCGCCGCCGATGCAGATCAGGCCGTCGATCTGGAGACGCCCGATCCGGTCCGCCACCTGGTCGAGGGTGGCCTGGTCCTTGGCGTCCACGAAGGCCCGCGAGGCGCCGAGCAGCGTCCCCCCGTAGGTGGGATCGAGCTCCGGGATCGGCGTGAACAGCGGGTTCAGGTGGACGTGGGGCACCAGGTCGCTGAGCAGCCCCGAGAAGCCCTTGATGAAGCCCAGGACCTCGACCCGGAGCTGGTTGGCGCGGGCCACCGCTCCGTGGATGGTGGCGTTCAGGGCAGGGGTGTCCCCGCCCGCCGTCAGGATCCCGATCCGCTTCATCCCCGGTTCTCTCCTCTCGAGCCCGTCCTCGATTGTAGGCCAGGCGTGGGGGCCCTCAGAGCCCCTTGACGTAGATCTCGGCGGCGATGTCGGGGTCCACCGCGACCGTCGTCTCGCCGATCCGGATCACGGTGGCCGGGCTGCGTTGCTGGAGCTGGACGGTGGCGCCGGGGACGATGCCTAGCGAGGCCAGGCGCATCACCCGGTCGGAGTCCCGGCCCACCACGTAGACGATCCGCCCTTCCTGGCCCACGGCGAGCCGCGCCAGGGGCTGGACCAGGGGCTCGACGGTGGTGGAGAAGGACCGGCAGCAGGTGCCGGGGGGGATCGGCTTCCCGTGAGGACACGCGCTCGGGTGGCCGAGGAAAGCGCAGATCGAGTTGGTCATGCCGGGACCGATCACGTGCTCCATCACGCAGGCGGTGCGGTCCACCGCCCCCTCGTCCTTGACCTGGAAGACGGTGGTGAACAGCACCTCGGCCAGCCGATGGCGCCTCACCTGGCGCTCGGCCAGGCCCCGCCCGTGCGGGGTCAGCTCGACGCGGTCGCCCAGCTCCCGTATCAGGCCTCGCGCCAGGAGCTCGGCGAAGGCCTGGTCGAACCCGGCGACCCGGCTCCGGCTCCGGAGGTCCGCCTTGGTGAAGAGGCCCTCCTCGCTCAGCGTCCAGATCGACTCGGCCAGCTCCTCGACCTCCTGGTTGGGCATCTCCCGCTCGTGGCCGCTCATCGGACACCCCCTCTGATCCTGGCCCAGCCCCGCTTCAGCCACGCGACCAGCCTCGAGGTCCTGGGGAACGAGTAGCCGCAGCGCGGGCAGTGGATCACCTCGCAGTGCCTCGACGCCGGGCAGCCGCCGCAGGCCTGGCCGTGGTCGAAGCCAAGGCCGCACAAGGCGCAGGTGAAGGCGGTCGGGGTCACAGCAACGGCACCGCCCGCAGCACCGCGTTGACCACCGCCCCCACCCCGATGGCGAAGGGCAGGATGAAG
Organism: uncultured Acidobacteriota bacterium; assembly: GCA_964574335.1. Lineage (GTDB taxonomy): Bacteria > Acidobacteriota > Vicinamibacteria > Fen-336 > Fen-336 > CAZNNH01. Next base: position 8,812 of record CAZNNH010000073.1, read on the forward strand.
CCGACGATGGCGAGGGCGGTCCGCAGGCCGCGCTCCTTGACGATCACCAGCAGGTTGGCGAAGCACGGCAGGAACAGGGTGATGGTGACGGCCGCGACCACCGTCTGCACCGCGTCCATCCGCCCGTGCCGCATGAGGTCGAACAGGCCGGCGGCCCCGAAGTCGCGCCGGAGGAAGCCGAGGACGAAGGCCGGGGCCGCCTGCGGCGGCAGGTCCAGCGCCCCCACCAGCACCGGCTGGGCCAGGCGCTCCAGCACCCCCATCAGGCGCAGCCGGTCCAGGGCGAAGAGCAGCAGGGTCCCGAGCACGAAGAGGGGCACCGCTTCCCGCAGGTACCACTCGATCCGGGCCAGCGTCTTGACCGCCAGGTTCCCGGGTCGGGGGAGCCGCAGCGGCGGGAGCTCGAGGACGAAGTCGCTGCCCCGCCCCGGCAGCAGCCGGTTGGCGAGCCGCCCGACCACGATCATCACCAGGATCACCACCCCCAGCCAGGTGAGCAGCGCGGACAGCGGCAGCGGGCTCAGCATCACCAGGATCACCGAGAGCTGCGCCGAGCAGGGCACCGCCAGCGCCAGCAGCACGATCACGATCAGCCGCTCCTTCTTGCTCTCCAGCACCCGGGTGGTCAGGGTGGCCATGGTGTCGCAGCCGAGGCCGAGCACCATGGGGAGGATCGCCTTGCCGTTGAGCCCCATGCCGCGGAACAGACGGTTCGCCATCACCGACAGCCGGGGAAGGTATCCCGAGTCCTCCAGCACGCCGAAGGCCAGGAAGTAGGTGCCCACGATGGGCAGCACCAGGGCCAGCGAGTAGGTGAGGGCCATGGTGACGACGCCGTAAGGCCCCACCAGCAGGTCCCGCAGCAGCGGCCAGGGGACCAGCCGCTCGGTGAGGGCAGTGGCCAGGGGATTGATCACGCTGCCGAACAGCCGAGCCTCCATCAGGTCGACCAGCCGGCCGGCGCCGAAGACACCCACGAAGAGGTAGGCGAGCAGGAGCACCGCCGCCAGGATCGGCAGACCCCACACGGGGTGTGTGGTCAAGCGCTCGAGGCGGGCCGCGATCGGGCGGCGGAGCCCGGCCGCTGGCGTCCGCGTAACCACCGCCGCCGCCAGCTCGGCGGCGACCCGCTGCCGGGTCCGGCTCACCACCAGGGCCGGGTCCGCCAGCTCGCGGCGCAACCGCTGGCGGGTGTTCTCGGCCCGGGCCCGGGTCTCGGCACCGGCCCGGTCGGCCAGCCACGGGGCCAGCGTCTCGTCGCCCGAAAGGACCATCAGGGCCAGGGCCCGGGAGGAGACCGGAGAGTCGGGCAGCGCGGGCGCAAGCTCAGAGACGGCCCGCTCCACCGGATCGGGGTAGACCAGGCGGACCCCGCCGCTGGCGGCGGATGAGATGGCGGTGCGCAGGCGGGCGATCCCCCCGTGCCGCACCGCCACGGTCGGTACCACCGGGGTCCCGAGCCGCTCGGCCAGCGCCTGTTGATCGACCGCGATCCCACGCTCGTCGGCCTCGTCCATCATGTTAAGGCAGAGCACGCTGGGCAGGCCCATCTCGCCCACCTGGAGGGCCAGCGCGAGCGCCCGTTCGAGGTTCTTGGCGTCGCCCACCACCACCACCACCCGCGGCCGCTCGCGAAGCAGGATGTCCCGGCAGACCCGTTCGTCTTCGGAGGCGGGGACGAAGGAGGCGGTGCCGGGGGTGTCGATCACCGGCACCCGGCTCTCGCCGAGCAGGGTGAAGCCCCGGGTGACCTCGACCGTGGTGCCGGGGTAGTTGGAGACGGTGACGTAGGTGCCGGTCAGGGCCCCGAAGAGGCAGCTCTTGCCGACGTTGGGGTTGCCCACCAGCACCACCGGTGGGCAGGGGCCGGGCTCCCGGTTCCCCCCCACGGCCGGCGGCGCGCCGGCCGGGAGGGGTCTTGGGTCCAAGGACGCTGGCGTAGCCGGCTCAGCCCCGCCAGCTCTGGAGCATGAGCATGTAGTTGGCGCGCTCGTACGCCCCCGCGTCGGGGCACTTGGCGAGGTTCAGGCTCCCACGCATCTGCTCCAGCGACTCGTACTCGTGCTTGTCCATCCAGGCGGTGGTCTCGTCGACCAGGGTCTTGAGGTACTGCGGCCCCCGCTGCAGCAGCGCCGAGACGACCTGCACCGCGTGGGCGCCGGTCATGACGGCCTTGATGGCGTCGACGGCGCTGTGGACCCCGCCGGTGACGGCCAGCGAGGCCTTGACCCGCGGCGAGAGGATCGCCAGCCAGCGAAGGCGCAGCGGCAGCTCGTTGGAGTGCGACAGGTGCAGGGAGCGGCTGACGTCGAGCGACTCGACGTCGATGTCGGGCTGGTAGAAGCGGTTGAAGACCACCAGGCCGTCGACGCCGGCGGCGTCGATCTCGGTGGCGAAGTGGGCCATCGACGAGTAGAAAGGAGACAGCTTCACCGCCACCGGGATCTTGAGCTTCTGCTTGACGACCTTCAGCATCTCGAGGGTGCGGTCTTCGAGCGCCTTGCCGGTCGACTCCGGGTCGGTGGCCAGAGAGTAGACGTTGAGCTCCAGGGCGTCGGCCCCGGCCTTCTGCATGAGCTGGGCGTACTCGAGCCAGCCGCCCAGGGTGGTGCCGTTCAGGGAGGCGATCACCGGCACCGACACCGCCGCCTTCACCTTGCGCAGGTGCTCCAGGTACTCCTCCGGGCCGAGGTGGAACTTCTCCGGGCTGGGGAGGTAGGAGCGAGCCTCCGCGAACGACTCGGCGTGGGTCTCGGTGGCCTCGAAGGTGGCCATCTGCTCCAGCGTGATCTGCTCCTCGAACAGCGAGTGCATCACGATGGCGGCGGCGCCGGCGTCCTCCAGCCGCCTCACCGTGTCGAGATCGTCGACCAGCGGCGAGGCCCCGGAAACGAAGGGGCTCTTGAGGTGGAAGCCGAGATAGCGTGTCGAGAGGTCCATTGGGATTCTCCTAGTTCTCCGCCGGCGGCTCCCCTTCGGGGATCGCGCCCGTCTGGGGGATGGTCAGCTCGGAAAGCTGCTGGTAGACGGAGAAGCGTTGCTCGGTGGCCCGCTGGGCCCAGGTGAGCAGCAGCTTGTAACGCTCGGGGTCGAGCTTCTCGGTCATCCGGAAGCGGGTCTCGTTCCTCATGTACTGCTTGACCGGGATCTTGGGGGCCCCCGAGTCCAGCTTGAGCGGCGGCTCGCCGGCGGCGATCCGCCGGGGGTCGAAGCGGTACAGCGGCCAGACGCCGCTCTCCACCGCCAGCTTCTGCTGATCGAGCCCATGGGCCAGGTCGTAGCCGTGGGCGATGCAGTGGCTGTAGGCGATGATCAGCGACGGCCCCGGATAGGATTCCGCCTCGATGAAGGTCCGCACCGTGTGCACGTCCTTGGCGCCGTAGGCGACGCGGGCCACGTAGACGTTGCCGTAGCCCATCGCCATCATGCCGAGGTCCTTCTTGGGGAGCTGCTTGCCGGCCATGGCGAACTTGGCGGCGGCGCCGAGCGGCGTGGCCTTGGACGCCTGCCCGCCGGTGTTGGAGTAGACCTCGGTGTCGAGCACCAGGATGTTGACGTCGCGGTTGGTGGCGATTACGTGGTCCAGCCCGCCGTAGCCGATGTCGTAGGCCCAGCCGTCGCCGCCCACGATCCAGACGCTCTTGCGGACCAGGTAGTCGGCCACCGCCAGCAGCCGTCGGGCCTTCGGGCTCTTGGAGCTCGACAGCCTCTGCTTGAGCTCGGCCACCCGCTGGCGCTGCTCGGCGATCCCCTTCTCGGTGGCCTGGTCGGCCTCCAGCAGGCCCTGGGCCAGGCTGTCGCCGAGCTCGCCGGCCATTCCCTGGACCAGCGCCAGCGCCTCGGCGGCCTGGTTGTCGACGGCCAGGCGGAAGCCGAGGCCGAACTCGGCGTTGTCCTCGAACAGCGAGTTGGACCAGGCCGGGCCGCGGCCGTCGGCGTTCTTGGTGTAGGGGGTGGTGGGGAGGTTGCCCCCGTAGATCGAGGAGCAGCCGGTGGCGTTGGCGATCAGCGCCCGGTCACCGAAGAGCTGGGTGAGCAGCTTGATGTAGGGGGTCTCGCCGCAGCCGGCGCAGGCGCCCGAGTACTCGAACAGCGGCCGCATGAACTGGGTCCCCTTGAGGTCGAGCTTGAGCTCGCTGCGGTCCACCTCGGGCAGGTCCAGGAAGAAGGCGTAGTTGGCGCGCTCCGGCTCCCGCAGCGGGAGCTGGGTGGTCATCTCCAGCGCCTTGTGCTTGGGGTTGGCCTTGTCCTTGGCCGGGCAGACCTCCACGCAGGCGGTGCAGCCGGTGCAGTCCTCGGGGGCCACCTGGACGGTGTACTTCTGCCCCTGGATCCCCGGCGCCCTGAAGCCCACCGACTTGAAGGTGGCCGGCGCCCCGGCCAGCTTGGCCTCGGGGTAGTACTTGGCCCGGATGGCGGCGTGGGGGCAGACCAGCACGCACTTGTTGCACTGAATGCAGATCTTGGGGTCCCAGACCGGGATCTCCAGGGCGACGTTGCGCTTCTCCCACTGGGCGGTGGCGGTGGGCCAGGTGCCGTCCACCGGGAAGGCGCTCACCGGCAGCGAGTCGCCCTTGTTGGCGATCATCACGCTCTGCACCTTCCGGACGAACTCGGGGGCGGCCTCGGAGACGATCGGCGGCCTTCCGGACTTGGCGGTGACCTTGGCCGGGACCTTCACCTGGTGGAGGTGGGAGAGGGTGGCGTCGACGGCGGCGAAGTTGCGCTTGACCACCTCGGCGCCCTTCTTGCCGTAGGTCTTCTCGATCGCCTTCTTGATCTGGGCGATCGCCTCGTCCCGCGGCAGGATCCCTGAGATGGCGAAGAAGCAGGTCTGCATGATCGAGTTGATTCGCGAGCCCATGCCGGTCTCGCGGGCCACCTCGTAGCCGTCGATCACGTAGAACTGGATCTTCTTCTCGATCAGGGCTTCCTGAACCTCTCGCGGCATGTGGTCCCAGACCTCATCCGGCCCGAACGGCGAGTTCAGCAGGAACACGGCGCCCGGCTTGGCGTAGTCGAGCACGTCGTAGCGCTCCAGGAAGCCGAACTGGTGGCAGGCCACGAACTTGGCCTTCTTGACCAGGTAGGGGGAGCGGATCGGCGCCGGGCCGAAGCGCAGGTGGGAGATGGTGATGGCGCCGGACTTCTTGGAGTCGTAGACGAAGTAGCCCTGGGCGTCGTGCTCGGTCTCCTCGCCGATGATCTTGATGGAGTTCTTGTTGGCGCCGACCGTTCCGTCCGCCCCCAGGCCGAAGAAGACGGCTTCGGTGCGCCCGGGGAACTCGATCTCGTAGTCGCCGTCCACCGGGAGCGAGGTGTGGGTGACGTCGTCGACGATGCCGACCGTGAAGTGGTTCTTGGGCGCCTTGGCGGCCAGGTTGTCGAAGACCGCCTTGGCCATGGCCGGGTCGAACTCCTTCGACGAGAGGCCGTAGCGGCCGCCGACCACGGTGGGCTGCTGCTTGAACGGGGAGCCGTTCTGGGAGGCCTCGAAAAGTGCGCCCACCACGTCGAGGTAGAGGGGCTCGGCGAGCGCGCCCGGCTCCTTGGTCCGGTCGAGCACCGCGATCTGCTTGACCGTCTTGGGCAGCGCGGCCAGCAGGGCGCTTGTGTCGAAGGGGCGGTACAGGCGGACCTTCAGAAGCCCCAGCTTCTCGCCCTTGCGACTCTGCTCCTCGACCACCTCGTGGAGGGGCGAGGCGCCAGAGCCCATCACCACCACCACCCGCTCGGCCTCGGGGTCGCCCACGTAGTCGAAGAGGTGGTACTGGCGCCCCACGATCTTGGCGAAGTCGTTCATCGTCTCCTGGACGATGCCGGCGCACGCGGCGTAGAAGCGGTTGCACGCCTCGCGGCTCTGGAAGAAGGTGTCGGGGTTCTGGGCGGTGCCCCGCAGCACCGGCCGGTCCGGGGTCAGCGCCCGGCTCCGATGGGCCTCGATCAGGTCGTTGGTGATCATCGCCCGCAGGTCGTCGTCATCGAGCTGCTCGATCTTGGTGACCTCGTGGGAGATCCGGAAGCCCTCGAAGAAGTGGAGGAACGGGATCCGGCTACGCATCGAGGCGGCCTGGCCGATCAGGGTGAAGTCGTGGGCCTCCTGGCCGCTCCCCGAGGAGAGCAGCCCGAACCCGAGCTGCCGGCAGGCCATCACGTCCGAGTGATCCCCGAAGATCGACAGCGCGTGGGTGGACACGGTCCGCGCCGCCACGTGCATGCAGTAGCCGGTCAGCTCGCCGGCGATCTTGTACATGTTGGGGATCATCAGCAGCAGCCCCTGCGAGGCGGTGAAGGTCGTGGTGAGCGCCCCCGCCTGCAGCGAGCCGTGGACGGCCCCGGCCGCCCCGCCCTCGGACTGCAGCTCCATCACCTCCGGCACCATCCCCCACACGTTGGGGCGCTTCTGAGCCGACCACTCGTCGGCGAACTCGCCCATGTTGGAGGAGGGAGTGATGGGATAGATTGCGATGACTTCGTTGATGCGGTGGGCAACCAGGGCCACGGCCTCGTTGCCGTCGACTGTGATCTTGCGCCTGTCGGCCATATCGATAACTCCCCCTTGGATCCGCGGCCCAGGGTTGCACGAACTGCGCCAGCGCCATTATGGTGCTCTCGGACGACATGTAACCCTCGTCGGCGCAATATTTTCGGGGCGGACGGCCCGACGTCGTCCCTTCTTGCGCCAGGGGTCTTGCTCCCGCTCGGCCGGGCTCAGCCACGCTTGGCGGCCACGGCCCCCTGCTGCTGGTATTCCTTGAGCTTGTACTGGATCTTGCGCGGGCTGATCTTGAGCAGGCCGGCGGCCCGGGAGGTGCTCCCACCGACCGCCTCGAGGGTCCTCAGGATCGCCTCCCGCTCGATGTCGGCCAGGGTGCTGCCCGGGATGGCGATGCCCGGGCCCCCTGCCGCCGGCATGGCCGCGGCCTCGTCGAGCGGTCCCCGCTGAAGGGTGGGGAAGTGGCTGGGGTTGAGCCGGGGCTCGTTCGACAGGACCACCGCCCGCTCGATGGCGTTCTCGAGCTCGCGCACGTTCCCCGGCCAGGTGTGCAGGATGAGCTGGCTGAGCGCCTCGTCGGCGATCCCGTCCACCTCCTTGGCGTTGGCCTCGGCGTACTTCTGGATGAAGTGGTGGACCAGCAGCGGGATGTCACCGGCCCGGTCGCGCAACGCCGGTATGTGCACCTCGATGACGTTCAGCCGGTAGTAGAGGTCCTCTCGGAAGCTCCCGTCGTCGAGCTTCTTGAGGAGGTCGCGGTGGGTGGCCGCCACCACCCGGACGTCCACCTTGAAGGTGCGGTTCCCGCCCACCCGCTCGAACTCGCGCTCCTCGAGGAAGCGCAGCAGCTTGACCTGGACGGTGGGCGAGATGTCCCCGACCTCGTCCAGGAACAGGGTGCCGCCGTCGGCCGCCTCGAAGCGGCCGGCTCGCGCGTACACGGCACCGGTGAAGGACCCCTTCTCGTGGCCGAACAGCTCGCTCTCCAGGAGCGTCTCGGGCAGGGCGGCGCAGGCCACCTTCACGAACGGCTTGTGGCGTCGCGGGCTGTTCTGGTGCAGGGCCTGGGCGAACAGCTCCTTGCCGGTGCCGCTCTCCCCGAGCAGGAGCACCGAGGCCCGGGACGGGGCGACCTGCCGGATGGTCTTGAACACCGACAGCATCGCCGGGCTCTCTCCCACCAGGTTCTCCAGGCGGTACTTGCGGTCCAGGCGCTCGCGCAGGGCCCGGGTCTCCTCCAGCAGATGTTTCTTCTCGATGGTCTTCTGGAGGACGACCTCGAGCTCCTCCACGTCGATGGGCTTGCCGAGGTAGTCCTCGGCGCCGAGCTTCATGGCCCGGACCGCCGTCTTGACGGTCCCGAACGCGGTCATCAGGATGACCATGGTCTCGGGCCGGACCTCCTTGATCCGGGCCAGCAGCTCCAGACCGTCCATGCCGGGCATGCGCAGGTCGGTCAGCACCACGTCGGGGTCTTGCTTCTCCACCTCCGCAAGGCCGGCGGTGGCGTCGTGGGCGGCCGAGACCTCGTAGCCGTCCTCCCGGAGCAGGGTCTCGAGGGCGGCGGCGGCGTTGATCTCGTCGTCGATGACGACGATGCGTCCCTTGGAGCTCATGGGTCTAACCTCGGCGGAGTCGGCTCCGCCGACCGCGGGATGGGGAGGCACACGGTGAAGCTGGCGCCGGCGCCGGGCTCGGTCCGGACGGCGATCTCGCCGCCGTGCTCCGACACGATCTGCTGAGCGATGGAGAGGCCCAGGCCGGTCCCCCGGGCCTTGGTGGTGACGAAGAGCTGGAAGACATCTATCCCCTCGGGCAGCCCGGGCCCGTTGTCCCGCACCGCCAGGCACGCCCGGCCGTCGACCACGCCGTCTTCGACCACCACCACGCCCCCATCCGGCATCGCCTCGATGGCGTTGCGCACCAGGTTGATCACCACCTGCTTCATCTTCTCGGCGTCCATCGGCACGCTCGGGATCGGTGTGCCCAGCCCCTGGCGCCGCAGCGTCACCCCGGTGGCGCGCGCCTCCGGGCGCAGCAGCCTCACCACCTCGTCGAGCAGCGACTCGATGTTGGCGGGCCGGTGGTGGGTGGTGCTGCCGCGGGAGAAGAGCAGGAAGTCGCTGACCAGGCCGTCGAGGCGACTGACCTCCTGGCGGATGATGTCGGTCAGGTCACGGACCTTCCCCGCCAGGGTCGGCTCCAGCGACCCGGTGCGCCGCTCCAGCAGGGAGAGCTGGAGCGCGATGGAGTTGAGCGGGTTCCTGACCTCGTGGGCCAGGCCGGAGGCGAAGGTGCCGAGCAGGGCCATTTTCTCGTTGCGGATGATGTGGGCCTGGGCGCTCTTGAGCTCCTGGTAGGAGCTTCGGGCCTCCTCGTAGAGGCGAACGTTCTCCAGCGCCACCGAAGCCTGGGCGGCCAGCGCCTCCGCCACCTCGAGCTGCTCGGGCGTCCACTGGTGGGCCACGGTGCGGGACAGCATCAGCACCCCGAGCGTCCGCTCCCGGGCCGAGAGTGGCACCATCACCACCGACGCGTCTCCCCAGCGCTCGGCGACGGCGCGGTTGAGACGGTCGTCGGTGCGCCAGTCGTCCACCGCGAAGGCCCGGCGCACCTCGAAGGTGAGGGTGGTCAGGGTGGCGCCGAGCTTGACCAGATCCAGCACCTGGCCCGGCTCCAGCCCGGACTGGGGGAGCCCGGAGAGGTGGGCGACCTCGAGATGCCGCGGGTCCTGCCCCAGAAAGATCCGGACCCGGTCGGCCCCCAGCACCTCGCGGGCGGTCTCACCCACCGCCTCGAGAACCGCTTTGGCGTCGAGCGAGCCGCCGATCGCCTTATTGATCGCGGCCATCGCCCGAGCCTCCTGGTTGCGGAGCCGCTCGAGATGGAGGTGTCTGGCCCGCTCCATGGCCAGGCAGACCTGGTGGCCGAGGGTCTCCAGGAAGCGGAGCTGGCTGTCAGTGAAGGTCTCGCCGCCCCGGGCGGCGACGTTCAGTACCCCTCGCGTGACGCCGTCCACCACCAGCGGGATGCAGGCGTGGACGGTGGAGGCGCCGACCTCGGAGCCGATCCGGGGCATGCGAGGGCACTCCAGGGTGTTGTGGGCCTGGGTGGCCAGGCCCGAGACGAACACCTCGGGGCACAGACAATCGCCGAGTCCGTCACGCTCGATCTCCGCGAGGTAGCCGGGGTCCAGGCCGCGGTGGGCGGCCAGCCGCAGGCGGCGGTCGCCGTCGTCGGCGAGCAGCACCCAGCCCGCCGGAAGGTCGAGCTGGTTGAGGATCTCCTCCAGGGCGATCTCGAGGATCTGCTGGGCCTCTTCGGCGCGGAGGACACGCTCGGCCACCCGTGCCAGGGTCTGAAGCTCCCGCTCCCTACGTTCCAGCGAGGCGCGCAAGCCCGGGGCCCTCTTTCGTGGCCTGCCGGACCGTGGCGAGCCCGAAGCGGATGCCATGACGAGATCGTAACACTCGTTGGCTGATCTTGCGCCAGGCGCCTGCCACGGCGAAGATGCTGCGTCTGGCCTGGGGGGCAGCGCAGCCTGTTCGGAAGCGGAGGCGGCTGCGCAGATCCTGCGTTAGACGCCGGCGGCTGAGCTCATCGACTCGAGGAAGTCGCGGTTGGACTTGGTTTTGGCCAAGCGCTCGAGCATCAGCTCCATCGCCTCGACGGGGGAGAGTGGGTTCAGGACCTTGCGCAGGATCCAGACCCGGTTCAGCTCCTCCTTGAGCAGCAGCAGCTCCTCCTTGCGGGTGCCGCTGCGGTTGATGTCGACCGCCGGGAAGACGCGCTTGTCGACCATCTTGCGGTCGAGCACGATCTCCATGTTGCCGGTCCCCTTGAACTCCTCGAAGATGACGTCGTCCATCCGCGATCCGGTCTCGACCAGGGCGGTGGCCATGATGGTCAGCGACCCGCCCTCCTCGATGTTGCGGGCGGCCCCGAAGAAGCGCTTGGGACGCTGCAGCGCGTTGCTGTCGACGCCCCCGGAGAGCACCTTGCCCGAGGGGGGAACGATGGAGTTGTAGGCGCGGGCGAGGCGGGTGATCGAGTCGAGCAGGATCACCACGTCGCGCTTGTGCTCCACCAGCCGCTTGGCCTTCTCCATCACCATCTCGGCCACCTGGACGTGGCGGGTGGCCGGCTCGTCGAAGGTGGAGCTGATCACCTCGCCCCGCACCGACCGCTCCATGTCGGTGACCTCCTCGGGCCGCTCGTCGATCAGCAGCACGATCAGGCTCACCTCCGGGTGGTTGGCGGCGATGGAGTTGGCGATGTTCTGCAGGATCATGGTCTTGCCGGTGCGGGGGGCGGCCACGATCAGGCCCCGCTGGCCCTTGCCGACCGGCGTCATCATGTCGAGGACCCGCGCCATCAGGTTGTCCTGCGCGGTCTCCAGGCGCAGCCGCGAGCTCGGGTAGAGCGGGGTCAGGTTGTCGAAGAGGACCTTGTCCTTGGCCAGCTCCGGCGACTCGAAGTTGATCGCCTCCACCTTGATCAGCGCGAAGTAGCGCTCGCCCTCCTTGGGAGGCCGCACCTGGCCGCTCACCGTGTCGCCGGTGCGCAGGACGAACTTGCGGATCTGCGAGGGCGAGACGTAGATGTCGTCGGGGCCGGGCAGGTAGTTGGACTCCGGCGCGCGCAGGAAGCCGTAGCCGTCGGGGAGGATCTCCAGCACCCCCTCGGCGAAGAGCAGCCCGCTCTTCTCGGTCTGGTTCTGGAGGATCTTGAAGATCAGGTCGTTCTTCTTGAGCCCGGCGCCACCTTCGACCCCGAGCTCCTTGGCGCGGGCGTTGAGCGCCTGGATGCTCATCTCCTTGAGGTCGGAGATCGAGAGGATCTCGGGTTGCGGGTTGGACGTCTCGGTCGACTGCGTCTCAGCTTGCATGATGCCCTACGCCTCTCTCGAAACGAGGGGGGGACCCCCTCGGTTTGGCGCGCTGTCGGCGCCTCTTTCAGAAAGCCCGCGGGACGGCGGTGGCGCCCCCGGGACCCCGGCCGCTTTCCGCTCGGCGGCGGCACGGATGACTCGCCACAGCTCCCGGGTGCCGGCCCCGGTCACCGCGCTCACCGCCACCACCTCCTGAGCGGCCGGGGCGAAGACCTCGCGCAGCCATCGGGCCCGGCGGGTGATCTCGCCGCGCCCGACCTTGTCGGCCTTGGTCGCCGCCAACACGTAGGGGAGGCGGTGGTGGTCCAGGTAGTCGCGGAGCAACGTGTCGTTGGCCATCGGGTCGTGGCGGGCGTCTATCAGGAAGAGACAGAGCGCCAGCGGCTCGCGGCCGACCAGGTAGCCGTCCACCAGCGCCCGCCAGGCGCGGCGCTCCCGCTCGGGGACCCTCGCGTAGCCGTAGCCCGGCAGGTCGGTGAGGTAGAAGCGCCCCTCCACCCGGAAGAAGCTGAGCAACCGGGTGCGACCTGGCGTGGAGGAGACTCGGGCCAGCCCCTTCGAGGCGCACAGCGCGTTGAGCAGACGGCTCTTGCCGACGTTCGAGCGGCCCAGGAACGCCACCTCGGGCAGGCGGTCACGGGGGAACTGCGCCGGTGACGCGGCGCTTCCCGCAAAGGTCACGGTGGGTTTCCTCAATCGAGGTCGTCTCCGGGGTCGTGTGACGCTTCGCCGGGCGGCTTGCGCCGACCGACGGCCCGGTCGGGCTCAGTGAGTCATGCCGTCCTGAACCGAGCTCAGGTCCTCCGAAGGCTCGTGGCTCACCTCCGGCCTGGCGTCCTCCTGGGTCACCAGGGCGATCTTGAGAACCTCGTCGATGTGGTCCACCAGCTCCACCCTCAGCGCCGCGAGGACGTTCTCCGGGATGTCGGCCAGGTCTTTCTCGTTCTCCCGCGGCAGCACCACGGTGGCGATGCCGATCCGGTGGGCCGCCAGGAGCTTCTCCTTGACGCCGCCGATGGGCAGGATCTTCCCCCGCAGCGTGATCTCTCCGGTCATCGCCACGTCTCGCCGCACCGGGACCCGGGATAGCGCCGAGACCAGGGCGGTGGCCATGGTGATGCCGGCGGACGGGCCGTCCTTGGGGATGGCGCCCTCGGGCACGTGGATGTGCACGTCGATACGACGGTTGAAGTTGGGCTCGATCCCGTACTCCTCGGCCCGCGACCGGACGAACGACATGGCCGCGCGCGCCGACTCCTGCATCACGTCGCCAAGCTTCCCGGTCAGCGTCAGCGTTCCCTTGCCCGGCATCGGCGTCACCTCCACCGGGAGAATCTCGCCGCCCACCTCGGTCCAGGCCAGCCCGGTGGCCATCCCGATCTCGTTGCGCTCCTCCTTCTGGGAGGCGCGGTGGCGGGCCACCCCCAGGTGGTCCTTCAGGTCTTCGGGGGTCACCGCGATGGTGTAGCCCTTCCCCTCCATCACCACCCGGCGCGCCACCTTGCGCAGGATGTTGGAGATCTCCCGCTCCATGTTGCGGACCCCGGCCTCGCGCGTGTAGAGGCGGATGATCTGCTGCAGCGTCTGGTCGCCGAAGGAGACGTTGGCTGGTTTCAGCCCGTGGGACTTGAGCTGCTTCGGGACCAGGTGCCGCTTGGCGATCTCGACCTTCTCGGGCTCGGTGTAGCCAGGGAGGCGGAGCACCTCCAGGCGGTCCTGCAGCGCCTGGGGGACGGTGTGCAGCACGTTGGCGGTGGCGATGAAGAAGACCGCCGAGAGGTCGAACTCGACGTCGAGGTAGTGGTCGCTGAAGCAGTGGTTCTGCTCGGGGTCGAGGACCTCCAGGAGCGCCGCCGAAGGGTCGCCCCGGAAGTCCATCGACATCTTGTCGACCTCGTCCAGCAGGAAGACCGGGTTGCGGGTCCCGGCCTTCTTCATCATCTGGATGATCTGGCCGGGGAAGGCCCCGATGTAGGTGCGCCGGTGGCCGCGGATCTCCGCCTCGTCGCGGACCCCGCCCAGCGAGAGGCGGACGAACTTGCGGTTGGTGGCGCGGGCGATCGATTTGGCCAGCGAGGTCTTGCCGACCCCGGGGGGGCCCACGAAGCAGAGGATGGGGCCCTTCGGGTTGTTGACGAGCTGGCGCACCGCCAGGAACTCGACGATCCTCTCCTTCACCTTCTCCAGGCCGTAGTGGTCCTCGTTGAGGATCTGCTCGGCGGTGGGGAGGTCCTTGCGCTCGCGGGTCTTCTTGGCCCACGGTACGGCGAGCAGCCAGTCCAGGTAGTTGCGGGAGACGGTGGCCTCGGCCGACATCGGCGGCATGCTCTCCAGCCGCTTCAGCTCGAGGATCGCCTTCTCCTCGGCGTCCTTGGACATCCGGGCCTGCTCGACCTTCTTGCGCAGCTCGTCGATCTCGTTGCCCCGCTCGTCCTTGCGACCCAGCTCCTTCTGGATCGCCTTCATCTTCTCGTTGAGGTAGTACTCCTTCTGGGCGCGCTCCATCTGCTTCTTGACCCGCCCCTGGATGCGCTTGTCGACCTGCAGCTTGTCGACCTCGCTCTCCAGGATCGAGCCGATGCGCTGGAGCCGCTCCTGGGCCGAGAAGATCTCGAGGAGGTTCTGCTTCTCATCCACCGGCAGCGAGAGGTTGGAGGCGACGGTGTCGGCCAGCTTGCCCGGGTCCTCCACCCGCACCGCGGCCAGCATGGCGTCGTAGTGGAGGTTGTTGGATAGCTTGACGTACTGCTCGAACAGGGCGATCGTCTTCGAGATCAACGCCTCGACCGCCGGGCCGGAGTCGGTCTGGCGCGGGATCAGCTTGGCCACCACCTTGAAGAAGCCCTGCTCCTCCCGAAACTCCAGCGCCCGGCCGCGCTCCAGCCCCTCCACCAGCACCTTGACGTTGCCGTCCGGCAGCTTGAGGCTCTGCACGATGTTGCAGATCGTCCCCAGGGTGAAGATCTCGTCGGGCCCCGGGTTGTCGTTGGTGGCGTCGTGCTGGGCCGAGAGGAAGATCCGCTTCCCCTTGAGAAGCGCGTGCTCCAGGGCCAGGATCGAGCTGGGGCGGCCGATCACGAACGGGATCATCATGTGGGGGAAGACCACCACGTCCCGCAGCGGGACCATCGGCAGCGTCTCGATCACGTCGAGCTTCTCCTTGTCTCGACCGAGCATGACCTTTCCATGTGGCACCCGTCGGGCTCCGAGCGTCTCGACGAGAACCCACCCAGCGGGCCCGGCCGGTCCGGCCGGCGAGGGCTCCTCTTAGCTGACCTTCTCGATCAAGGTGATGGGCTTCTCGCGGTCCAGCACCACCTCCCGGGTCACCACGCACTCCTTGACCTTCTTCATCGAGGGGAGGTCGTACATCAGGTCCAGCATCAGGTCCTCGATGATCATGCGCAGGCCCCGGGCGCCGATCTTGCGGGCGATGGCCAGCTCCGCGATCGCCTCCAGGGCGTCGTCGGTGAAGGTCAGCTTGACGTTCTCGTACTCGAGCATCCGCTGGTACTGGCGGGTGATGGCGTTCTTGGGCGCGGTGAGGATCTCGACCAGGGCCGGCTTGTCCAGCTCGTGCAGGCCCGCCACTACCGGCAGCCGCCCCACGAACTCAGGGATCAGGCCGTAGCGGATCAGGTCCTGGGGCTGCAACTGGTCCATCGGCGTGGAGTCGGCCGATCGCCGGGGGCGCTTCTCGCTCTTGTCGTCGGTGCGGAAGCCCAGGCTGTTCTTCCCGATACGCCGCTGAACCACCTTGTCCAGGCCCACGAAGGCGCCGCCGCAGATGAAGAGGATGTTGGTGGTGTCGATCTGGTAGAACTCCTGGTGCGGGTGCTTGCGCCCCCCCTGCGGCGGGACGTTGGCCACCGTCCCCTCCAGGATCTTCAGGAGCGCCTGCTGGACCCCTTCCCCCGAGACGTCACGGGTGATCGAGGGGTTCTCGTCCTTGCGGGAGACCTTATCGATCTCGTCGACGTAGATGATCCCTTCCTGGCACTTCTCGATGTCCCCGCCGGCCGCCTGCAGCAGCTTCAGGATGATGTTCTCGACGTCCTCGCCGACGTAGCCGGCCTCGGTGAGGGTGGTGGCGTCGACGATGGTGAAGGGGACCGAGAGCAGCCGGGCCAGGGTCTGGGCCATCAGCGTCTTGCCGGTGCCGGTGGGCCCGATCAGCAGGATGTTGGACTTGGTCAGCTCGATGTCGCTCTTCCCCCGCTGCTTGGCGATCTCGATCCGCTTGTAGTGGTTGTAGACGGCCACCGCCAGCTTCTTCTTGGCCAGCTCCTGGCCGATCACGTACTCGTCGAGGAAGCTTCGGATCTCCTGGGGGACGGGCAGCGCCGAGCGGCGAGAGCGTCCTTCCACCCGCCGGTCGTCGGCGATGATGTCGTTGCAGACATCGACGCACTCGTCGCAGATGAAGACGGTGGGGCCCGCGATCAGCTTGCGGACGTCGTTCTGGTCCTTGTTACAGAACGAGCACCGCAGGATCTCGGTATCGCCGCTCTTCTTCATCGACGCCTGTCTTCTACGATCGCCCGCGCTGGCTGATCACCTGGTCCACGATACCATAGTCCTTGGCTTGCGCCGCGTCCATGATGAAGTCGCGGTCGGTGTCGGCCTCGATCTTCTCCACCGTCTGGTTGGTGTGCTGGGCCAGGATCTGGTTGAGGCGCTCCTTGGTCCGCAGGATCTCCTTGGCCTGGATGGCGATGTCGGAGGCCTGGCCCTGGGCGCCGCCCCACGGCTGGTGGATCAGGATCCGCGAGTTGGGCAGCGCGAAGCGCTTGCCCGCGGTCCCCGCCGCCAGCAGCACCGCCCCCATCGAGGCCGCCTGCCCCACGCAGATGGTCTGCACGTCGGGCCGGATGAGCTGCATGGTGTCGTAGATGGCCATCCCCGCGGTGGTGGAGCCGCCTGGGCTGTTGATGTAGACGTGGACGTCCTTCTCGGGGTCCTCCGCCTCCAAGAACAGGAGCTGGGCGATGATCAGGTTGGCGATCTGGTCGTCGATCGGCGTGCCGATGAAGACGATGCTGTCTTTGAGGAGGCGCGAGTAGATGTCGTAGGCACGCTCTCCCCGCGCCGTCTGCTCGACGACCATCGGGATGAGCATTCCCGCCATCGGCGAGCTCGAACTCATTCGATTTCCAGTCTAGCATTGGCCTTGAGCAAGTCAAGGACCTTGTCGTCGCGGATGCGGGCGCGCAGCGCGCCGATCTCGCCGTCCTTCTCGAGCTGCGCGCGCATCGACTCGCGGCTCTTCTTGGCGCGCGCCGCGTAGCGGCCGACCTCGGTATCGAGCTCGGCGTCGTGCACCTCGATCTTCTCCCGGCGGGCGATCTCGTCGAGCAGGATGTCGGCCCGGGCCGCCTTCACCGACGCCTCACGCTGCGACTCGCGGAACTGCCTCCAGTCGATGCCGGTGCTCGACGGGTCGACTCCCTGGAACGCCAGGGTCCGCGCCGCGCCTTCGGTGCGGGCGTTCATGTGGCGCTCCACCAGCGCCTCCGGCACTTCGAAGTCGCACTTCTGTACCAGCGCCTCCACCAGCGCGTTCTTCTGCTCCCGATCCAGACGCCGCGCCTCGGCGGCCTCCAGCCGCTTGCGGATCTCGTCACGCAGCGCCTGCAGGCTCTCGAACTCGCCCACGTCCTTGGCCAGCTCGTCGTCGAGCGGGGGGAGCACCTTCTGCTTGATCGCCTTCACGGTGAGGGTGTGATCCAGGGTGCGGCCGGCCAGCCCCTTCTTGGGGAAGTCGGCGGGATAGCTGAGCTTCAGCTTCCGGCTCTCCCCCGGCGAGAGCCCGATCAGGGCGGCGTTGAGGTCAGGGTGGTTCTCGCTGGAGCCCACCTCCAGCAGCACGTTCTCGTCTCGGTCGGGCTGGGCGTCGTCCGAGCTCCAGGCCAGGTCCAGCAGCACGTAGTCGCCGGCCTCCACCGGCCGCCCCTCGACGGCGTCGAAGCGGGCCGCTTCCTCCCGCAGCCTCGACAGCTCGCCGTCGACCTGCTCGTCGGTGACGCTCTCGGCCTTGGTCTTGACCTCCAGCCCGCGGTACTCGGGGACCTCGACGATGGGCAGGATCTCGAAGACCGCCCGGAACGTCATCGGCTGCCCTTCCTCGATCTTCAGCTCCTCGACCTTGGGCATGGCCAGCGGCTTGAGGCCGCGCCCGTCCAGCTCGGGGAAGACCACCCGGTTGACCAGGGCCTCGGCCGCCTCCTCCAGGATCTGCTCCCGGAAGCGCTGCCGGATCAGGCCCGCCGGCACCTTGCCGGCGCGGAAGCCGTCCAGCTTCACCTTGCGGGCGTACTTCTGCGCGTGCTTCTCGATCTCGCTGGTGACCAGCTCCGGCTCCAGCTCGAAGCGAAGCGACTTGCGGACCGACGTCTCCTCTTTGTAGTCGACCTTCAAGGGAACTACCTCACGAGGGGTGGAAAGATGGCCGGCGTGGCGGCCTCTGGCCTGCGACGACGCAAGTTTACCACCATCGGCCTTTCGGGGGACTGGGGACCCCTGGGGACATGACCGGGTTTGCTGAGGAGGCCGGGCAAACCCGGATCGTGTCCCCCGAAGGGGGCATCGGACCTCACGGACCTCACGGAGCCCACAGGGGCACCCGCAGGGCCTCCACCCGCTCGCCCAGCTCGGCGCACAGGGCCTCGAGCTCCGGGCGCGGCACCCCGCGCCAGCGGAGGTCGGCGAGGCCCTCGGGAAGCGGCACGTCGAGGCGCAGCGTGGTGAGCCTCCGGAAGAGGAAGGCCTCCTCCCGTCGCTCCCGCAGGCTGGCGGCCAGCGCCTCCTTGCCCCGCACCGCGACGTCCCAGCTCGCGGCCTGGTCGGGGATCGCCTCCAGATGAAGGTAGCGGCTGAGCACCAGCGCCGCCGACTTCTTGCCGAAGCGGGGAATGCCCGGGATGCCGTCGGCGGCGTCGCCCACCAGCGCCAGCCAGTCCGGGATCGAGGCAGGCGGGACCCCGAACTTCCCCACCACGCCCGGCTCGTCCAGCAGGCGCCGGCGGGCCCGATCCAGGCAGACCACCCGAGCGCCATGCACGCACTGCGTCAGGTCCTTGTCGGGGGAGAGGATCAGCACCTGCTCCACGCCGGGCTCGTCCGCGAAGCGGGCGGCGGCGGTGGCCAGGGCGTCGTCGGTCTCGTAC